>DAINRP010000009.1:7908-27773 GCA_036741755.1 Gemmatimonadales bacterium | reverse complement strand
TCGGGTCACACAATGCCTAACGTGATCGTCCGGATACATCCTTGGAGCGATTGTCTCTGGCGCGACGACCCAGTACTCTCGGCGAGGGGAAGTTTGTGTGCTCATCATAGGGGGCTTCATGCGCGTGAAAACTGGTCTTTTGACGGGTCTGCTGCTGTCGGTCGCGGCGATGCCGGTACATGCTCAGCAGGCGGGGGCGGTGGAGGTCGGTGGCTTCGGCCGCTACACCAAGTTCGAGAACAAGCTCAACTTCGACAACCGGATCGGCTTCGGCGGGCGACTGGGCGTGTTCGTCCTGCGCAACCTCGCCATCGAGGGCGATGCGTCCTATACCAAGACCAAGAGCCAGAGCGGGCTGGCGGTGAAATACATCCCGGTTCACGCCCGTCTGGTGTATAACGTGCCCGTCGCGGAGCATTCCGCGATCCTGATCGGGGCCGGATACGTTCGGAATCTCTTCCGGGACAACTACCGCGAGACCAACAGCGGCGTCGCCGGTTTGCTCGGCGTTCGGGTTGGTCTGGGGAGCGTCCTGGCGCTCCGCCTGGATGCGACCGGCGACTACATCCCTACGGCGGAGAGCGTCAATCCTCAGCTGCCCGGCGTTCAGGCGAAGAAGTCCAACTTCCACCTTGGCGGCCAGGCGGGGCTGTCGTTGCTCATCGGCGGGAACCGCGACGGGGACAAGGACCACGACGGCGTGAAGAACTCGCTCGACGCCTGTCCCTCCACTCCAGCGGGAGATGCGGTCGACGTCAGGGGCTGCAGTCTTCCGAAGGATGCCGACCGGGACGGTGTGACGGATAACCTCGATCGCTGCCCCAACACCCCGAGGGGTGATCGGGTGGATGGCAGCGGCTGCACCGTGCCGAAGGATGCCGACGGCGACGGGGTGGTCGACGCGAATGACAAGTGTCCCAATACGCCCGCCGGCACGGCCGTGGACGCGACCGGATGCACCAGGGACGCGGACGGGGATGGTGTGGCCGACGCCCTCGACAAGTGTCCCAACACCGCCGCCGGTACCCCGGTCGATGCGACCGGCTGCGCCAAGGACACCGATAAGGACGGCGTGCTCGACAGCGCGGACAAGTGCCCGAACACCCCGGTCGGCACCCCGGTGGATGCTACCGGCTGTCCGGCCGATCACGACCGCGATGGGGTCATCGATGCCCTCGACAAGTGCCCCAACACGGCAGCCGGGACGGAAGTCGATGCCGTCGGTTGCACCGTCCTCTTCAAGGAAGGCAAGCCGCTGGTACTGCAGGGCGTGAACTTCCGGACCGGCAAGTCGATTCTGCTCCCCGAGTCGAGCGTCATCCTCGATCGGGTCGCGGAGTCGCTGGTCGCGAACCCGGGAGTGACGATTGAGGTGGGGGGACACACCGACCTCACCGGCAGCAAGCTCACCAACGTGCGGCTCTCCCAGGCGCGGGCCGTGGCGGTGCGGCAGTACCTCATCAGCAAGGGTGTGGCGCCGAACCGGATCACCGCCCGGGGGTATGCCTCGACCCGTCCGATCGCGGAGAACACCACGGTCGAGGGCCGGGCAGCGAACCGCCGGGTGGAGCTGACCAAGACCAACTAGGGCCAGCAGCCCGGACAGGGGCGGGGGTGGGGTCGGAGCACCAGGGCATCCCCTGGTGCTCCGACCCCACCCCCGCCTCCTGCGTTTCCCCCCAATGCTTCCGCGATTATTCTTCCTGCCCTATGCGCATACCCCTCCTCGTTGCCCTCGCCCCGGCGCTCGCGATCGCTGCCTGCACCAGGGCCACTGTGACCACCGGTGCCAGTACCACCATCGTGCCGGCCGAGCCGGGCGAAGGTCATCTCGCCAACATCCGGCAGCTCACCTTCGGTGGCAATAACGCCGAGTCGTATTTCTCCCGCTCCGGGAAGCAGCTGATCTTCCAGCGCCAGGAGAAGTCGGATAGTGCCTGTGACCAGCAATACATCATGAACGTGGATGGGTCCGGGATGCGGCGGATCTCCAACGGCCTGGGTCGCACCACCTGCGGCTTCTTCTATTCCAGCGACTCGCGGGTGCTCTACAGCTCCACGTTCAAGCACTCCCCCGAGTGCCCGCCGCCCCCCGATCGCTCGCACGGCTATGTCTGGCCTATCGGGTTCCTCGAGATCTACACCTCGAAGCCGGACGGCTCGGATCTTCGCCAGCTCACCAGCAACGGCGCCTACAATGCCGAAGCGACGCTGTCGTGGGATGGCAAGCGGATCATCTTCACCAGCACGAGGGACGGTGACATCGATCTGTATACGATGAACACCGACGGGACCGATGTCCGCCGGATCACCAGCCGCATCGGCTACGATGGCGGGGCCTGGTTCTCCCCCGACGGGAAGCAGATCGTCTGGCGTGCCGCGTATCCGGTGACTGCGGCCGACAGCGCCGACTATCTCAACCTGCTCCACAACCACATGGTGCGCCCCTCGAAGGTGGAGGTCTGGGTCGCCAACGCGGATGGCAGCAATCCACGCCAGGTGACCCACCTCGGCGGCGCCAACTTCGCGCCGGTGTTCACGCCGGACGGCAAGAAGATCATCTTCTCCTCGAACTACGAGAATCCGCGGAGCGGCGCGTTCGACCTCTTTCTCATCAACCCCGATGGCACCGGGCTCGAGAAGGTCACCACCCATCCGGAGTTCGATTCCTTCCCGATGTTCAGCTACGATGGGAAGAAGCTGGTGTGGGCATCCAACCGGAACGCAAAGCGTCCCGGTGACACCAATCTGTTCGTTGCGGACTGGGTGAATTGACGGCGGAGGCGGCGACTGCGACGACGCGTAGCGGCCGGCTCCGCGAATGGGCCAGGACCATTGTGGTGGCGCTGGCGGCCTGGCTGGTGCTCCGCACCTTCGTCGTGCAGGCCTTCCACATCACCTCCGAGAGCATGGAGGACACCATGCTCGTCGGCGATGTGCTCTTCGTCGCCCGGCCGCTCTATGGAGCGGAGGTCCCCTTCACGCACACCCGGCTCCCCGCGATCCGGGAACCGCGGCACGGCGACATCGTCATCTTCGAAGGGGTGGAGACCCCGAAGCTCGAAATCATCAAGCGGGTGATCGGCCTGCCCGGGGACACCCTGGCGATGCGGGGTGGCACGGTCGTCCGCAACGGCATCGGGGTTGAGGAACCGTACGCCGCCCACCACCGGCCCACCGATCCCGATCCCTCCGGGGCCCAGGCCCAGATGCGTGCCTGGCAGGAACCGCGGCTGATCGGCCCAAAGCCCGAGGTCTACCTCCCGAATCGCGACAACTGGGGGCCGCTGGTGGTGCCCTCCGACTCGCTGTTCGTCATGGGGGACAATCGCGATTCATCGTACGACGGCCGCTTCTGGGGCTTTCTGCCCCGTTCGCATCTGCACGGCGGTCCCCTCCTGGTCTACTACAGCTACGATCCCTCGAGCTGGCGGCTGTTGCCGATCCTCACCGCGGTCCGCTGGGACCGCCTCTTCACGGTGCCCAAGTGACCACTCCGGTGGAAGCCGAGTCCGAGCCGACCCTGCGCCAGGCCACGATGGAGTGGGCGAAGTCGATCCTCGTCGCCGTGGTCGTCTGGCTCTTCCTTCGGACGTTCCTGGTCGAGGCGTTCCGGATTCCATCGGGCAGCATGGAGAACACGCTGCTCATCGGCGACTTCCTCTTCGTGAACAAGGCGATCTACGGCGCCGAGATCCCCTTCACCGGCCGGCACCTGCCCGCGGTGCGGGAGCCGGTCCGCGGCGATGTGCTGGTGTTCGATTCGGTGGAGGAGGAAGGGCTGAAGGTCGTCAAGCGGTTGATGGGGATGACGGGTGACACGCTGCAGATGAAGAGCGGCGCAGTGTATCGCAACGGCCGCCTGCTCGACGAGCCGTATGTCCGGCACGACAATCCGACCAAATCGGAATCGCCGGAATACCGTACCAAGATGCGTGACTGGCAGATCCTGCATTTGGCGGGAGACACCACCAACTACAATCCCGATCTGCAGGACTGGGGGCCGATCGTGGTGCCGCCCGATTCCCTCTTCATGATGGGCGACAACCGGGACCTCTCCTACGACGGCCGCTACTGGGGATTCCTGCCGCGGCAAAACGTGCGAGGCACCCCGCTGGTGATCTATTACAGCTACGATCCCGACAGCTGGAAGGTCCTTCGCCCCATCACGGCAATCCGCTGGGGACGCCTGCTTTCCCATCCGCATTGAAGAGGGTGGAGAGGCTAGCGCCCGCGGCCGCGCCTCCCGCCACCAGGAACGCCGTGGTCGGTCCGAATCGACTCGCCACGGTGCCCGCCAGGATCGGTCCTCCGATGCGCGCCATCGCTCCGACGCTCTGCATCAATCCCAGCGCGCGGCCCTGCTCGTCACTCGGCGCATTCCGGCTCACGTAGCTCGACGCGCTGGGGCCGATGAGGGCCGAGCCGAAGGCCAGCGTCAGCAGACTCCCGTACAGCAGCGCGCCGTGCCCGCTCTCCTTGAGCGGCCCCAGCGCACCCGCCAGCGCGATCAGGCCGCCCGCGAGCAGCGCACCGCCTGCGGCGATCAGCGTCCGTTCGCCGAAACGGGGCACCAGCCGCCCGACCAGCCCGCCCTGAACCCCGGCGCTCACCAGTCCGATGAGCACGAAGAGATAGGCTGTATGATCGCGATCGTACCCCAGTGCGCGCTGCAGCTCGAGCGGGAAGATCACGTACATCACCGTGAACGCGAGCGTCGAGAAGGCCGTGGCCGCAAACGCGAGCGTGAAGCGCGACCAGTGGACCGGGACCTTGTCCTTCGCGGGCGGAGCGGCTTTGCGCGACTCCGGCAGCCAGCGCCACGCGAGCAGCAGGTTCATCGTGGTCAATCCCGAGGCCAGAAACCCCGGTGCGGCCGCGCCCCAGTGGCTGCTGATGCCGCCCAGAGCGGGACCGACCACGAAACCCAGTCCGAAGGCGGCGCCAATCATCCCCATCGCTTTCGGGCGCTGGTCGGGCGGGGTCATGTCCGCCAGGTAGGCCTGCGCCACATTCACCGTCGCGCCCATCCCTCCCGCGACGAGCCGCGAGAGGAGGAGCACCCAGAAGCTTCCTGCCAGACCGAACAGCAGATAGCTCAGCGCGCTCCCCAGCAATCCGACGAGCAGGACCGGCCGCCGGCCGATCCGGTCGGACAGGCGCCCCCACCATTGGGCGAGCAGGAACTGCATGGCGGAGAAGCTCGCCACGAGGAGGCCGATGGCGGCTTCGTTGACGTGGAATGAGGCGGCATAACTCGGCAGAAGCGGAAGAACGATGCCGAAGCCGATGAGGTCGATGAAGACCGTCAGGAATATGAGGAGCGCCGGGGAGGGCATGCCGGAATCTAAGCGCTCATTGCCTCCGCGGGTCCTCCGGGGTGCTCATGGTGGTACGCGCCAGATAGGACGCGACCCGCCCGCAGCTCTTGCAGGTCATCGTCACCCGGCCCAGTGGTTCTTCGTTGCGTTTGGGGCTTCGTTCGATGGTGGGGGTACTGCAGGTGGGGCACATGAGCGGCTTGTGGTCGCGGTCGGCCGCGATCAGGGCAAGAGCCTCGGCTGCACGATATTCCTTGATTCCTCGGCGTCCCACGTACCTTCCTTCCGGCGGGGATCACTGGCTTGGCCTCGCCCAGCCGCCATGTTCAATGTATAGGCCACTCAGGGAGGGCGCAAACATGTTTGCAGGAATTCTCGCTCGGGCCGGTGTCCTTCTTGCTGCCATCGCATGTCCGGTCCTGGCCCAGTCCCGCGTCTCCGTGCGGCTGACCCACCCCAGTCCGGAGAGTTTCGTCTTTCAGCCCGCGCGAGTGACGGTCAAGCCCGGCGAGATCCTCGAGTTCACGGTCGAAAGCGGCGGACCCTACATGATCGGATTCGAGCCGGCCGATTTCGGCCCGAGAGAGCGAAACCTGATGGATGCCGCGATGCCCGACCGGACCGCCTCACTCAGATCCGCGGTGCTCCCGCGGCCCGGCAGCCGCCTCCAACTGGTGCTGCCAGCCCTCCCCAGTGGCTCGTATCGCTTCTCGGCCGTGACGCACATTGCATATCGCATGGCCGGAGTTCTGGTCGTTCCCTAGCGCCCTCTTCCCGACCCATGGGGGGGCCGGTACATTGGAACCCTACCCCCCGCCCCCCCAAGGGACCGTATGCACATGAGAGTCTGGGCCCCGGTGCTTGTCATCGGTGGCAGCGTGTTGGGTGCCTGCGCTGGCCGCGCACCTCAGCCCGCTCCCTCACCCGAAAACCTGCCTGCGCTCGAGGCCGCCGCGGAGCAGAGCCCGCAGGATGCCGGGGTCATCACCCGGCTCGGCATCGCCTACTTCGAGGCGAAGCGCTTCGAGCGTGCTCGCGATGTGCTGTTGAGCGCCCTGACCATCACCCAGCAGAACTACGCCGCCCACATCTACCTCGGCCTCACCTACGAGGAGCTGGCCCGCTTCGATCTCGCCCGTGCGTCGTACACGACGGCGGCAGCTCAGACTCGCGACCCGCGGCAGCGCTCAGATGTGGAAGACCGCCTCGTGCTCCTGACCCGGAAGGAGCTCCGCCAGTCGGCTCGTGAGGCGATTGCGCAGGAAGCCGTCCTCTCCACCCAGGCACCGACTCCGAACACCGTCGCGGTCTTCCCGTTCCGCTATCTCGGAACCAACGAAGAGCTGCGCCCGCTGGGCCGCGGGCTCACCCACCTGATGATCACCGATCTGGCCAAGCTCGACCGCCTGACGCTGCTGGAGCGTGAACGGGTCCAGGCCCTGGTGGATGAGCTCGCACTCAATGAGTCGGGGCGGGTCGATGCGGCCACCGGCGCCCGCTCCGGCCGGATGCTCCGCGCCGCCCGGGTGGTGCAGGGCTCCATCCAGGACGTCCCTGGCAAGACCAGTCTCCGCCTCGACGCCTCGGTGGTGGACGCGACCAATGCTTCGGTGGTCGCTACGGGCACCGGCAGCGATCAGCTGCAGCAGCTCTTCGCGCTGGAGAAGCTGGTCCTCTTCCGGCTTCTCGATCAGATGGGTGTGGCGATCACTCCCGCCGAGCGCCGGGCGCTCAGCGAGCGGCCGACCGCCGACCTGCAGGCATTCCTCGCGTTCAGTCGCGGTCTGGAGGCCGAAGATCGCGGTGATTACGCCGGCGCCGAGGCGAGCTTCAGCGCGGCGCTGGCGCGCGATCCCAACTTCCGTGCGGCGAAGGTCAAGCAGGCGGCCAGCCAGCGGGCTGTCCAGTCGCTGCAGCTCGCCCCGAGCCTGCTTGCCGGTATCGGGCCGCGCGGGGACCTCGGGCCCTCCGGGCCGGAGCAGCCCCGGGCCGCGCCGCCGGCCACCGGCGCGACCACCGTCAGCAATCGCGGCGCGGTGCTCCGCACCGGCGTGCTGTTCACCATCCCGACCATCGGCTCCACTCTCACGACGAGGGTCGGCAGTTCGAGCGGACCGGTGTCGCGCCCGCCCGGGGTGCGTCCACCGCTCCCCGAGGCCCTCGGTAGCGACAATCCCACGCAGCCCGCCGGGCTGACTGGCACGATCATCATCATCATCACGCGGCCCTGATGCGGAACCACACGATCCCAGCTCTCGCCTCCCTCCTGGCCGCCGTACCAGCCGCGCTCGGGGCCCAGCAGAATCTGTATCCCGAGGCCGCCGTCATCGGTGGCGTCGAAGCGAGGCAGTACTCGTTCGGCAGCAATTTCGTGGTCGACCGGTTGCGTCAGATCTCGGTTCCGCTCGGCGCGGTCGTCCCGGTCGGCAAGCGCTTTTCATTCGACGTGGGATCGAGCTACGCCGTCACGACGGTCAAGGACTCCGCCGGCAGCCGCTCGTTCTCCGGCTTCACAGACACCCAGATCCGCGGTTCCTACGTCTTCGGCAATGACGTGCTGGTTGCCAGCGTCATGGTCAACCTGCCCACCGGCAAGTCCACCACGACGCTCAGCAAGTTCGGCATCAGCTCCGCGGCGTCGTCGAACTTCCTGCTGTTCCCGGTCAATTCGTACGGCTCTGGTGTCTCCGTGACACCGGGCCTGGCCGCCGCAACGACCGTTGGCAACTGGAACCTCGGCCTCGCCGGCAGCGTGCGGATCAGCGCCAAGTACAATCCCTTCTCCGATAACACCGGCGTGAGCTACAAGCCCGGCCTCGAGACCCGGCTCCGGGCCGGCGCCGACCGCCTCCTGGGGTCCAGCAGGCTCTCGCTCGGCTTCACGTTCAGCACCTTCAGCAACGATCAGTTGCGCGGCGGCGGGTTCGGCGGCAACGGGGTCTACGACCCCGGTAACCGCTTTCTTGTCGACGCGAGCCTGCTCGCCCCCGCCGGCGGCGGCACCGTCTCCTTCTACGCCTGGAACTATTTCCGGACGGCCAGCGCCACTTCGGGCGCCTCGAGCAATCGGGAGAACGTCCTGACGCTCGGATCCAGCGGCAACTTCCCCCTCGGTGACAAGCTCATGCTCGAGCCGCTGGCGGAGGCCCGGATCTGGTCGCCGAAGACCGGGAGCGGTCTCCTCGTCGGTGGCGGGAGTTCCCTGCGGATTGAGGTGAGTCCCCGGGTCGCGATTGTCCCCGGCGCGCGCGTCGATTTCGGGACCATCAAAGGTGCCGACCCTGTCACGACCGCCCTCAAGAGCCACTCCATCACCAGTTGGGACCTCTCGGTGCTGGTCCGCGTCGGGTTCTAGGGGTGGGGGTCTAGTCATGTAGTAGTTCCGGAGGCTACTCCCGGATGAGCGGCCGAAACCAGCGATGGTTTCGGCCGTTTTTCGCCTCTAATTCTTGACTGGCCTTCCCCGGGGTGGTACGTTGGCGCCCACACGCTGGGTCGGCGGATGCCGGACGGCCGCAGGTGGCGGATTGGACCAGGAGGGGAAGTTTGGCCTCGGAACTCGGCGCCTCCCAGATTTCGACGTTGCTGGAAGCGCTTCCTGGTATCGCGAATGTGCTGCGCAGTCCGGTCGCAGACGCCCTCCTCAATGTTATCCGGGCGGGCGCCCGGATCGGCGATTTCCAGCTCGCCGACGCCGAGGAGTTGATCAAGTACGCGACCCGGAGGGGACTGGTCGCCAACGACGAGGGGGACCGGGTGCTGGCCGAGGTCCGGGAGGCTGCTCTTCGGCGGGCCGAAAAGGCCGCGGAAAAAGAGAAGGACAAGGCGGCCAAGGCAAAGGCCAAGCCCAAGGCCGCCAGACCCAAGGCCGTGGCCAGGAAGTCCGTGGGGAAGAAGAAGAAGTAAGGGCGACCATCACGGTCGCCCTCGCGAGACGGCAATCAGGTTTGGGCGGCCCGAAGGGCCGCCCTTTCTCATGTCCGGAAGCCGCTGACCAGCTTCGTGAGGCGGGTGCTCGCGTCCAGTAGCGAGCTCGCCGACGCCGCCATGTCCTCGGTCGACGCGCTCTGCTCCTCGGCGGCGGCTGACACCTCTTCGCTCGCGGAGGCGTGCTCCTCCGCCGCTCGGGCCACGAGGGTCGTCCGCTCGGCCAGCTCACGGACCACGTCCCGGTTCGCCCCAGCCTGCTGTGCCAGGCTGGCGGCGGAGTCCTGCACCTCTCCGATCGCGATGCCGATCGCGTCCAGCCCCTGAACCACCGCCTGCGCGACGGTCTCGATGCCGGCCACCTTGGTGGTACCGAGTTGCATCGTCTCCGCGACCTCACGCACCTGGGTCCGAATGAACTCGACCGACTGGGTGACTTCGGCTGCGGCCTTGGCGCTCGAATCGGCCAGCTGACGCACCTCCTGGGCGACTACCGCGAAACCGCGTCCATGCTCCCCCGCCCGCGCCGCCTCGATCGCGGCGTTCAGCGCGAGCAGGTTGGTCTGGGAGGAGATCTGCTTGATGAGGTCGATGAAGTCGTTGATGGATTCGGACTTCTGCACCAGCGCCCTGACCTGGTGCGACGATGTCTGGACCACGCTCCGTACATCGAGCAGCGTGCTCCGCGCCGTCTCCACGTCTCCGCGATATCGCAGGGCGGTCTTGCGGATCTCCTCCGCCAGGCGCACCGATCGCTGGGCCGATTCGGCGTTCGTCGCCGAGGCTTCCCGGAGCCGGACCAGGAGCTGATCGGCCTCGTTCATGCCCCGTACCTGATGTTCGGCGCCACCAGAAATCTTGAGCATGGCACCGGAGATCTCCCCGCTCGAGGCCGCGATCTCTTCGCTGATGGCGGAGAAGTCGCCAGCGCTTCCCGAAACCAGCTGGGCTTCCTTCACCACCGATCCCACGACTTCTCTGAGCCGGGCGGACATGCCGTCCATCGCGCGGGCGAGCCGGGCGAGTTCCGCGTGCATCTGTCCGAGCTGCACCGGCCGGAGATCGCCGGCGCCGAGTCGGTCCGCGGCGGAGATCAATCGCCCGAGCTGGTGGTCCACGACCCGAATCAGTCCGATCCCGGCCGTGATGCCGACGATCAACGCGAGGAATGCGCAGAGCACCAGCAGCTTCTGGAAGAAGCCGGCCCTGACCCGCAGTGCCTGGGCGCGCACGAGGGCGTGCCTGCCCTGTTCGTCGTTGAGGGAGCGCACAATGCCGATCAGGCTGTCCGTGGCGCCGCCGGCGCGGGCGGCGACGAGCCGGGCGTCGGAGTCCTTGCCGATATCCGCGAGTGCATGGGCGGTGGCGTAGGCGACTTCGAGTTCCGCCTGACGGCTCCCGATCTGGTTGATCATCCGCCGGTCGTTGTTGTCCAGGTGTGGCAGGTCGCGCAGCCGGCTCTGGAAGACGTATGCCGAGTCTCCGCTCGCCAGGAAGTCGGCCTTCACCGCCGGGCTCGGCGTGATCAGGTACTGCTCGGCCGAACGGATCTCACTCAGCACCGCGGAGACCAGCGAGCTGCCGAGTGTCGCGCTCTGCTGCAGCGCCTTGATCTCGCTCGCCGTCTGCCGGGTGACCATCCGGAGCGAAGTGACGCCAACGATGGCCATGCCGATGATCAGGGCAAGCGTTCCGGCCATGGCCGCGGCATTCAGACGGCGCAGGCTGCGGAAATGGATCACAGGCCCTCCACGGCGCGCACCCGGCCGCCCTCGATCCGCCCGATGATCACCCGCTGCCGCGGCACGTCGCCGTGTTCATCGAATGCGATCTCGCCCGTGGCACCCTCGAATGGCGGTGATCCCCGGCCGATTTCGGCGACGGCATCACGCAGCTTGCCCCGATCGGTGCCGACCCGGTTCATGGTCGCCTTGAGCATGAACAGGATGTCGTAGGTCGCCGCCGCGGGCTGATTGGGTGCCGTGCTTCCCGGGTACTTCCGGGCGTACGCGCGCACGAACTCGCGGTTGATCGGCGTGTCGAAGCTGGGCAGGTAGGCGTTGGAGATATAGGTCCCCTCCGCCAGCGGCCCGGCCTTCTCCAGTCCCTCGAGTGCGTACCCCCCAAGAAACGGGACCTTGATGCCGCGGGCGCGGGCGACTCTGAGCGCCTCTTCCGCTTCACTCCGATTGCCGCCGAGGAAGACGAATTCGCTGGTGTTCCGCCGGGCCAGACGTTCCAGGTAGGGCCCGACCGCCGGCGTGTCGCCGAGATAGGGATCGGTTTCGTCGATGCGCCCGCCGCGACGGCTGAATTCCCGGGAGAAGGTGCTGCGGATGCCCCTCCCATACTCGTCGTTCAGATAGAGGATCGTCCCTCGCGTGAGGCCCAGGCGCTCCGCGACGAATCGGGCAAGCGCTTCGCCCTGCTGGAGGTCGCTCGGGCAGGTGCGGAAGGTGAAGTCACCGGCGTCGGTGACGAGGGGGGCTGAGGATGAAGGGGATATCTGGAGCAGCCGCGCGGCGTTGTAGACTGGCGCGGAGGCAAGCGTGGTACCCGAATAGACATCGCCGATGACCGCCACGACTCCCGCCGCATCCAGTTCGGTCGCCACGCTGACCGCGGAGTCGGGATCGCCGTAATCATCGCGCATCACCAGCTCCACCGGCCGACCACGGATGCCTCCAGTGAGATTGATCTGTTCCACGGCGAGCATTGCGGCCCTGCGCATCGGCGCGCCCACGGAATCGGAGAATGGGCCGGCGAGGCCGATGCGAATGGGACCAGGTGCCTGGGCGCAGGCGACAAGGAGGGCGAGAACGGCGGGCAGCAATGGTGCGCCGGAGCGGGACCGGTGCAGCAGACGGTTCACGGATGGCTCCGAGGCGGGAAGGGGCGCGGCCGATTCAACGCTAGCTGTGCCGTGACCGGCCTGCAATCCCGGCACGCTATCTTCTGGCATGATCGAATGGGCACATCGGCCACCGGCAGCTGAATTTGACCTCCATGGCCAGACGGTGCTGGAGGCGGCCGCGAACGCCGAGAAGTTCCTGATCTCCCAGGCACGCGCACGACGTGGAGCCACAGTGCGACTGATCACCGGTCGTGGGCGCAGCGGGGGTCTGGCGCCGGTCCGCACCCGGGTCCGCTCGCTCCTCCGCCGGCTCAAGGAGGAAGGCACGCTGGTGAAGGACTTCGTGCTGGAGGACACGGAAGGAAGTTTCCTCGTCCGGTTGAAGGACTGACCCTCAACGCCGGCCCGCGGGAGCGGGCATCGCGGTGGTGTCAGGGGGCGGAGGCCCGTCGTGTCGCGGTCCGCTGTCGCCGAACCTCCTGCGCCCCCACGCGTCGAGGACCCGGCCGTCCACCAGACTGACCGACACGACCTTCGCGCCCTTCTCGATACGCCACGTCAGCCGGATCATGCGGCCCTGTCGCACCCACTGCATCATCCATTGCGAGCCCTGGACCTGTGCGCCGACCGTGCCGTAGTCGGTGACGAGGACGGTCTTCCATTCGTCCAACTGCGCGCCGGTCACCGGCCCCGAAAGGGTCAGGATGCCGGTGGCGCTGTCGATCACCGAGGCCCAGAGCGCCAGCGGCTGGCCGGAGCCGGGGGAGAGGACTGACCCGCGGCACTCATGGACCGAGGGATCACGCCGCGAGCGATCGCAGCGCAGCGCGCTTCCGCCGAGTGCCGTCACCTCCTGCCCCAGTTCCGCGAGCGGGAGGCCGACTTCGATTCCGAGAAACCGCAAGGGCGGAAGCAGCGCGTCCTGAGCGGCCGCCGGCGCAGCGCTGATGAGAGCGGCCAGGACGAGGGTGGGAACGCGAGGGACCATGCCGTAAGTATCGCGGCAGGGACATGCCGAGTGAAGTCGGGCGGTGGACAGCAACCGACCCCGTCACATTCCAGTCTGGCTGGCGTGTGGCGGGGTCGTGGTTACGGCGAGGAATGGTGACCCGCGCGAGGGGTCGGATCAGGCCTTGCGGACGTTCGCGGCCTGGAGTCCCTTGGGGCCCTCCACGATATCGAATTCCACGTGGTCCCCCTCGGCCAGCGAGCGGAACCCGTCCATCGCAATGGCGGTGTGGTGGACGAACACGTCCTTGCCACCCTCCTGGGCGATGAATCCGAAACCCTTCGCGTCATTGAACCACTTCACGGTACCCTTCGCCATTGCCTCTACCTCGGATAGGGGAGCTCACCGGCTCCGGACTTGCCCCCGGCCGGAATGACCAGGGTAGAACATGCGCACCGGACTGGCGGCCGGCGTAAAGTGCGATGCTGTGAGGGGAGGGCGGTGCGGGGTGCAGCGCACATGGCGATAACCTTGAGTACGGGTCGGAACTTGTCAAGAAGGCCGCCGCGGAAGGAGATTCCGCGCACTCCCTCCATGAGGATTTCTCATGCTTGTGTTGACTCTGTTCGCGGCGCTGCAGCAGCCCGCCGCCCCTCCGCCTCCCACCGCGCCGAAGCCGGCGGCCTCGCCGATCGCGAGGGTGATCGTCCAGCCAGCGGAAGCCGCCGTGCTGGTCGGCGACAGCATCCGATTGAAGGTGCTTGCCTACGATTCGGCCGGCCGAGAGCTGCCGAATCTGTCGGTGAGCTGGTTTGCGACGGGCGGGCACTTCGAAGGATCGGTGGATTCCAACGGTGTCGTGGTGGGTGGCGCCACCGGCACGATCACCGTGACGGCCCTGGCCCGCATGTCGAGTGGCGGACGTGCGACTGCGGCGTTTGGCCGGGTCACCGTGCTGCCCCAACCGGCGGCCAGGCTGAGCATCGCTCCGGCCCCGACCCGGCTATACGCGGGGCAGTCGCTGGTCCTCCGGGCGACACCGTATGCCGCCAACGATGACCGACGCTACGACGACGTGGCCTGGACCTCGGACAAGCCGCTGATCGTCGCCGTGACCGCTGACGGGCGGGTGACGGCGAAGGCGGTGGGGCAGGCTACCCTCACCGCGACCGCCGGCCGTGCAATGCGGCGGCTTCCGGTGACGGTGGTCCCCAATCCGGTGACGGCGGTTTCCCTGGAACCGGCCACGGCGCAGCTGCGGACCGGTGACGTACTCACGTTCAAGTTCTCCGCCCGTACCGCCGGGCGCGCCCTCACCGACGTGATGCCGGAGTGGGCGCTCAACCCGGGCAGCGGGCAGATCGAGGATGACGGGACCTTCGTGGCAGAGCTGCCCGGGACCTATCGTGTCCTCGCCAGCTTCGCGGGGAAGGTGGCCGAAGCGGTGGTGACGGTCGGCGTGCGCGATGTGCGCCGGCCGAGCACGCTGGTCGGACGACTGCCTATCAAGGGGCAGGCCGCCGAATTCTGGCTGCACCCCGACGGGAAGCACGGCTATCTCACCACGATCGGCGACCGTGCCTATGCGATCGACCTTTCGGATCCCGCGAAGCCGGTGATCACCGACTCGGTCGTCGTGGATGCCCGCGTGATCAACGACCTGATGACGACGGAGGACGGCAAGTACGGCGTCCTGACCCGCGAGGGCTCCTCGGTCCGCAAGAACGGGATCGTGGTGCTTTCCTTCGAGGATCCCGCGCATCCGAAACCGATCGCCGATTTCATCGAGACCGTCACGGGTGGGGTGCATTCGACCTACATCTACAAGGGCTATGTCTACCTGACCGACGACGCCACCGGGTCGATGCGGGTGATCGACATCCGTGATCCCTACCACCCGAAGCAGGTCGCGCGCTGGGAGACGCCGCGGCCGGCCGCCGGACGGACGCTCCACGACATCGACGTCAAGGACGGCCTGGCGTATCTCTCCTACTGGAATGACGGACTCGTGATCCTCGACGTCGGCAACGGCGTGAAGGGCGGCACTCCGGAGACCCCGGTCCTCGTGAGCCAGTTCAAGTACGACCTCAACTCGCTCTACCGTGATGTGGAAGCGGTCGGTGGGCCGGGGTTCATCCGCGGTACTCACACCGCATGGCGTCAGGGCAAGTACGTCTTTGTCGGCGATGAGGTCTTTTCCGCGAAGCCGCGCCCGACGGATGGCGGTGGTGTCGTCGGCCTGGGCCGGGCGTTCGGACGGCTGCACGTGATCGACGTCTCCGATCTCGCGAATCCGAAGCCGGTTGCCTACTACGAACCCGCGGACGGCGGCGCCCATAATGTCTGGGTGGCGGGGGACACACTCTACCTCGGGGACTATCAGGGTGGGCTGCGGGTCCTGGATATTTCGGGCGAGCTCCGGGGCGACCTGCTGCGCCAGGGGCGGGAAATCGCGCACGTGGTCACCGGCGACAAGCAGGGGCAGGTGCCCAACGCCCCGAATGCCTGGGGCGCGATCTACCGCGACGGCTACATCTACGTTCCGGACATCAATTCGGGGCTGTGGATCGTCAAGGTCGACGCCAAGAGTCAGCTGACCCCGTAGTCGTCGGCGCTGACCGATTCCGCGGAGGGGCGCACCGGCGGTGCGCCCCTCTGTGTATATTCCGGGCCATGACCACCCCGCAGACCCTTACAATCCGGAGCTTCACCGACCGGGCGGAGGCGCTGGCGCATTTCATCCTGCGCGCCGGCGAGGCGCCCCGCATCGTGGCGTTCGACGATGCCGTGGGCTGTCCTATGGATATCGCCCTCGCGGCCCTCGAGTGGACCAAAGCCGTCGGGGTCTTGCCGGACGACGACATGCTCCACGCAGCCCGCCTGACGAGCGAGACGGCGGCGGCGGTCATCGAGCGGAAGGTGGACGGCCAGCGGCAGTACATCTACCTGGGCCCCCGACTCGACGCGCCTCCAATGGACGTCTTCGAGGGCAAGGTGCTCTTCGACGAACCCGGCGTTAAGGCGGTGGAATTCTCCCAGCGAGCTCACGCGCTGGCCCACTTTCTCCGGGCAACCAGCGGGGCCGGCGCCCTCCTCGCGCTGCTGGGCCGCCGGGCTCCAGAAATCCGCCACCTGCGCCGGTGGCTCGGGTCGGTTCTCGCTGAACTCGATGTTCCCCGCGCGCTCGTGGGTGGCTGGTTCGCCTCCTCCGCCGCCGGCTGCCTGCTGGTGGCCAGCGACGGGGAACCCACCTATCGCTACATAGAAGTAGGACTCGAATCGTGAAGTCGCGAACCATCCTGTTTGTTCTGGCGCTCGCCCTCGGCGCGTCTCCGCTCGCCGCGCAGCAGGTCATCAAGAAGCCGGTCTTCGACTCGGTGCAAACCTCGCTTCGGAACACGCTCTACGCGCTCCGCGACAGCCTGCAGCTGGTGGATGCCGCATCGGCTCGGCTGGTACGCGACCGAGCTCGTGCCAGCGACGCGCTCCTCGCTGCCCGCGCCCGGTCGATCGCCGGCCGCTGTGCCGCCGCGGGCCGGATGGCGGTCGTGGCCCGTGAGGCAGTCGCCCAGGCGGGTCGCCCGGCGCCAGACAAGCATGGCGCGCTCCCTAGGCTGGACCGGGCCCTGACCGAGTTGAAGACCCAGCTCGGCGCCTGCAGCACCGAGTTCCAAGCGCTGGCGGCCACGGAGAAGGCGGGGGAACTGCGCGACTACGGCATCGGCAAAGGGGCCAGGGTGCAGCAGGCCATCCGCCGGTACGAACCGTCGGTCAGACTCTACTTCGATCAGGCCATCGGCGACCGGTATTTCCCCAATCTGGCCGGCGCCGGGGCTACCCCCACCCGCGAATAGTTTTCCCACCGTGTGGACGGATGTGGATTCACAATTCCACATTCTGTGGAGAGAGCCCGCAGTCGCTGACTGCGACCTGCTTTAGGTATCCACATTCCGACACATTGCTGTGGCGTAACCCGAAGAAACAAAGGCGCTTGCGCGCTTTTTCCACGACCCTATCTTGGGCTCACCTCCGCGTGGAGCGCGACCGAACCCCTAGTTCTGTTGGCGACCACCGGTGTGCTCGAACGGGAATTCAGGGGAGACCGCCGACGTCGGCAAGGGCTCAGGTGGTCGGTGATCCTGGTGATCGCCCCGGTTCGAGCAGGTCAGGCCAGTCGCGTGCCTTACCCGCTCCGATGTAGCGCCTCGGGGTGCTTTGCGAAGGATCGGTCCGCGACCCGATTCGACTCGCAGCGCTCGCGCTGACATGCCAGGGGGATGGCCATCCGGCCTGGTGATCAACAACAGTCAGTGTGAGAAGCGGCCGCCGGGCCTCGTGCCCGGCGGCCGCTTCGCCATTCAGATCCCAGTTGACCGTCGGCGTACATCAAAGGTAGGCTGCATTCGTGAATAGTCTGACCATGTTGCTTCTGGTGGGTCTTTCGGCCTCCACTCCCGCGCCGTTGCCAGTCACCATCGGTGCGGGAGCGACCTGCATGCCGGGGTTCTGTCCCGCGCCGTTTCGCCGAGGCCCGCCGCCCGGGTTGATGTACCTCTCGATCGGGTTGATTGGCGCTGGCGTGGCAGGGCTTTGGACCCGGAGGACGCGGGCCGGCTCCTGAATATGATGACGGGCGACCCGGTGGGTCGCCCGTACTTGTTTGCCGGGGTCAGTTGTCTTCGGACGGATGACCCCAGTCGCTTTCCCCGCGCCAGGCGCGGCGCTTATCGAGCTGCCAGATGGTGCGGGCACTGATCTCGGCATCGTCCGGGAAGTTCTCGTCATCGTCGAGCGCGTCAGCCATGCTGGCGGTCTTGGCGCTGGCATTATCGGCGTAATGGATGATTTCGGCCTCGAGGGTCATCGGCACCACCGGAGCCCCGAACTCCAGCTTCCCGTGATGGGAGAGCAGCAGATGCTCGAGGATGAGCAGCTCCTCCTCGCTGCAGGGCATTGGGGTCTCGGCCCTGACGCGGCGGTCGAGCATGAACCCGCCCAGCACGACGTGGCCGATCACGGAACCGGGCACGGTCATCTCGAAGACGCCGTCCCAGCGGTAACTCTCAAGCTTGCCGATATCGTGCAGGAGGACGCCCGCGAGGATGAGGTCGGGGTCGGCGGCGGGATAGAGCCGACCAATCGCGAGAGCGATATGCGCAACCTCGCACGTGTGCTTAAGTAGTCCTCCAAGCTCGGCGTGATGGCCGCTGATGCTGGCCGGACACTGTTCGTAGCGCTCGCGGAAGGCGGGGTCGTCGTAGAACAGCCCAAGCGTCTGCGTGAGACGAGGACCCTGGATGTCGGCGCGCCAGCGGTCCACCGCCTTCCAGTAGCGGCCGACGTCTCCCACCGAGGGCATCAGCGCATGCCAGTTCACCTGCTCCCGGGGAAGCACCCGCAGCGAATCCACCGCCAGCTGGCGGCGATCGCGATAGCTGGTCACGGTGCCGATCACCTGGACAACGTTGCCGCGTGCCACGCCCGCCACCTTGTGGCTGTCGGAGGGCCAGAAGGGGGCGGTCTGCATCCGTCCGCTGGCGTTGCCCAGGGTGATGATGGTGTGCGGCGCATCACCGCCGCGTGCCTCAACATCGAGCACGATGAATGGGTCCTGCACCCGTGCGCCGACGGGGAGTTCAGGCAGGATCGGCTGGGTCATGCGTTCTCCTTCCGGGTACCGCCAAACTTAGGCGGGGAGTGTCGTGGTGTCAGCCAGAGGCGGGCTGACGTCCCCAGCACTGGGCTCAACGCCTCCGGGAAGGGGCTACCCTCGCACGACGGCATCGGTCGCCGCGCCCCCACCCGAACATCCTCTCACCTCCTCGACCGGACGGGAGCGATTCCATGAAGGCCTCCCATATCCTGCTTCTCGACACCGACCTGCCGCGGCGCGATGGGCTCGCCCAGATCCTGCGCGGCGCAGGCCACCTGCCGGTCGTCATGACGGACGCGGCCGAAGCGGCACGTGCACTTGCGGTCCCGGGTCTGGACCTCGCCGTGCTGGCCCTCGCCACGCCCGGGCTCGACCAGACCCTGCTCCGAGAGGCGATCGCGCCGGCAGTGCCCGCGGAGCCGGAGCCCCTGGATGACGTGGAGCGGCGCCATATCGCGCGGACCCTCGCCTACACCCGGGGGAACAAACGGCGGGCCGCCCACATCCTCGGTATCGCGCGGTCCACCCTCCTCGCCAAAGTGCGGAAGTACGGACTCGACGGCGCCGACGCCGAGTCCGAGGAAGAGTGAGAGCTCTCCTTTTCGGGTTCGGACTCCTCGGGCTCCTCGGGCTCCCGGCAGTCGCGAGCCCCTCCAGCGCCCAGCAGGGCCCGATCCCCGGCGGCAGTGTGCGCGAGGGCCGTCTCAGCTTCGATGGTCACGCCACCATGGGCGACTTCACCGGGACGACTACGACGGTAACCGGGGAGTTCGAAGGAGCGCCGAGCCTCGAGGGGGTACACGGCTGGGTGGCTGCTTCGGTCCAGACTCTGGTGACGGGCAACGACCGGCGCGACCGCGATCTCAACAAGTCGATGGAGTCGGCGACGTATCCCACCCTGCGATTCGAGCTCGATAGCGCATCGGCGGCTCCGGGCGCCCAGGACAGTCTGCCGGTCACGCTGCACGGCCACCTCCTCCTCCACGGCGTCAGCCGGGAAGTGACGCTCCCGGGTATCCTCACCCTTGGCAGCGAGCAGATCAGGATCCGCAGCACCTTTCCCCTGAATCTGAAGGACTACCGCATCGGCGGGCTGACCAAGATGCTCGGCATGCTCAAGATGCATGAGGACATCACCGTGCATGTCGATGTGACGTTCGG
>DAINRP010000009.1:0-7808 GCA_036741755.1 Gemmatimonadales bacterium | reverse complement strand
ATCACCTGTTTGCGCGCCGAGCCGCGGGTGAGCGAGTAGGTGGCATTGGCGAAGCCCATCGTCACCCCGCTGGGCGCGAAGCTGACCCGCCGAGGCATGCCCACCACCGAGACGTCGTGATCCGCCGGCCCATCGCCGCGCCACCGTTCGATCGTGTCGATCGGCGACTCGACCGCGGAGAGCAGCAGTGAATCCGCGGTCAGCGTGAGGAGCATCTCGCGGTGCTCGGCCAGGGCAGCGATGCGGGCGCGCGTATGCGCCGCCGCCACCGCCCGAGCGGCGGCATCCACCGCCAGGCGGTCGTGCAGTCCGGTGATGCCGGGAAGGGCGATCGTCGCCAGCACACCGGCGATGACCAGGACGATCAGCAGTTCCAGGAGCGTGATGCCGTTTCGCATGGCCCGAGGATAGGGCCGTCCCTCGCGCGCGCAGGGCGCACGACAACGCAGCGTGGCGCGACGAAATGCGGCTGGACTTGCCCTCGCCCGCGCGGCGGGCCATACTAGCGGCTCCTTCACGCCTCCGAGCCCAGTGACTCTCGCCGTGTCCGCACCTGCTGCCCCCACCGATGCACTCTCGACGCTTCGGCAGTATGCCGCGCTGGCGCCCTGGAGCCTGCGCGATCTCGCAACGCTCGCGGGCGCGATCCTGGAGGCGTCGTCGGTCTACCCGGTGAGTGCCGCCTCGTCGGCCTACCCAAGCGAGCGCACGATTCGCTTCTACGTGACCCGCAAGCTGGTCAGCCATCCGGAAGGGCGGGGCACCGCCGCAACGTATGGCTACCGGCACCTGCTGCAGGTGCTCGCGATCAAGCTGCAGCAGATGGAAGGCGCCACCCTCGACAACCTGGTGAAGGAACTCGGCGGGCTTCCTGGTGACGTCACCGAGCGGCGGGTGGCCGCGGCGCTGGGCTCCCGCCTGCCGGCGCCCGATCAGCTCCCGCTGACCGTCCCTGAAGGGGCCCCACGGGGCAAGGTGGGCCGTGCGCTTCAGGCTTGGGCGGCGGCCGAAGGCGTGGCGCCCTCCCGGCGTGGCCGGGGGCAGCTCTGCCGTCGGGTCGCGATGGGACCCGGGGCAGAGTTGCTCCTCGACGAGCGGCACCCGCTCTACGCGACGCTCGAGGACGAGACGATCGTCGAAGCCCTGCGCCAGGCGCTGGACGGGCTGGGAGACCGCCCGTAGACCCTGTCCGCGGTCCGCTTTACACTTCCCGGTATCCCCCTCACCCAAGGAACGCCCATGGGCATCGTGCTGCTCGTTGTGGTCGTCGTGGTCGCGCTCTGGGTCATGAGCGCGTACAACCGACTGATCGCCCTCAAGAACCAGGTGGCCAACGCCTGGAAGCAGATCGACGTCCAGCTCAAGCGCCGGCATGATCTGATCCCCAACCTCGTCAACGCGGTGAAGGGCGCGATGGACTTCGAGAAGTCCACCCTCGAGGCCGTGATCTCGGCGCGCAACAAGGCGGTCAGCGCCACGGGCGGTGGCGTGGCACAGGTGGCCAAGGCAGAAGGCGAACTGACCCAGGCGCTGGGCCGGCTGTTTGCGCTGTCCGAGAACTATCCGCAGCTCAAGGCGACCGCGAACATCCAGCAGTTGCAGGAGGAGCTGACCAGCACCGAGAACAAGGTCGGCTTTGCGCGGCAGCTCTACAACGACACAGCGACCTCCTACAACACCGCGCAGCAGCAGTTCCCCACCAATCTGGTGGCCGGCATGGCCAAGGCGGCACCGGCGGAGCTGTGGGCGATCGAGGATTCGGCCGAGCGTGCGGTGCCGAACGTCGACCTGAAGATGAACTGAGTTCCGAGTTCAGAGTACCGGGTTCCGAGTGCTCGGGGGCTGACCCCAGAACTCGGAACTTGGAACTCGGTACTCGGAACTTGCTTCCCATGGAACAGCCCGCGAATCTGTTCGAACAACAGGCATCGAACCGCCGGCGCTCCTTCTGGCTGGTGACCGGGTTCGTGCTGTTCTTCGCATGGGTGGGCTTCGGTGGCGACATCGCCTGGTACCTGATGTCGACCGGGCCCGGTATGGAGGCGCGCTCCGATTACGCGCCGCACACGGTGCCGTGGATCGGCATCATCGCCACGCTCATCGCCGGCTCGGTCTGCTGGTACTCCTGGAAGAAGGGCGCCGAGCGGGTGCTGTGGGCCACCGGCGCCCGGGAGATTCTCGAGCCCGCCACCGATGGTGAGCGCCGGCTGGTGAACGTGGTCGAGGAGATGGCAATCGCCTCCGGGCTGCCGAAGCCGAGGATGTTCGTGGTTCCTGATGCTGACCCGAACGCCTTCGCGACGGGTATCGAGCCCACGAAGGCCTGCATCGCCGTGACGGAAGGCCTGCTCGGCGCGCTGAGCCGCGAGGAGTTGCAGGGCGTCGTCGCCCACGAGATGGCGCATGTGCAGAACTTCGATACCCGGCTGATGACGCTGCTGGCCGCGATGGTCGGTGCGATCGCGCTGATGTCGGACGGGATGGGCCGGATGCTGCGGTTCGGAAGCTTCGGAGGAGGGAGCAGCAGCCGCAGCGGGGGGCGGAGCAACGACAAGGGCGGCAATCCCCTCGCGCTCGTCGTCCTGGTGCTCTGGGTGATCACCCTCATCCTCGCGCCCGTCATCTCCCGGTTTCTCGCGATGGCCGTGAGCCGCAAGCGCGAATATCTCGCCGACGCAACCGGGGCCCAGTTCACCCGCAATCCGATGGCGCTCGCCTCCGCGCTGGAGAAGCTGGACGCCGCGGGTGAGCCCACGCACACGATCACCAAGGGCGCCGCCCATCTCTGCATCGTGGACCCGTCCGCGAGTCAGCTCTCCCGGAAGGAGGGCTTCCTGGGCGACGTCTTCTCGAGCCATCCCCCGATCCGCATGCGCATTGCCCGCCTCAGGGGCATGGCGTACCAGCAGGTGAAGCTGGAATCGGCAGGGTGAGCGGCAGGGACTGGCTGCTCGTGCTGGGCATCTTCCTGCTGGCCGCCACCGCGACGGCAGGTGTCCTGGTGGGCACCCGCGCCGTGCTCCGGCGGCGGCTGCGGCGCTGGGCGCGCAACGCGCTGCGACAGTTCCGGGTCCGCACCGACCGCTACAAGCTGGTCGAGCGCGACCGGATCCGAGAGGCGCTGCTGCAGGACCCGCAGGTCGAGGCCGCGATCGCCCGCTACGCGGAGGAGAACGGGACGGCGGAATCCCAGGTCCGCATCCGGGTCAACCAGTACGTCGACGAAATCGTCCCCTTCTTCAACGTCCTCTCCTACTACAAGCTCGGGTACAACCTCTCCCGGCTGCTGATCAACCTGCTCTACAAGTCCTCCATCGAATACCGCGACCACGAGGCGCTGGACCGGATCCCGCGGCGCGATGTGGTGGTCTATCTCATGAACCACCGCAGCAATGCCGACTACGTGGTGGTGGCCTATGTGCTGGCGCGGGTGGTGAGCATCAGCTACGCGGTGGGAGAGTGGGCGCGGACCTGGCCGCTCGAGTTCGTGTTCAAGAGTTTCGGGAGCTACTTCATCCGGCGCCAGTACCGCGAACCGCTCTATCACAAGGTGCTCGAGCGGTATGTCCAGCTCATCACCCGGAACGGCGTAACGCAGGGGATCTTTCCCGAGGGCGGGCTGACGCGCGACGGTGCGCTCCGCCCGGTGAAGATCGGGCTGCTGGACTACATCATCCGCACGCTCGACGACCCGGCCTTCGACCGCGACATCTGGCTGGTGCCGGTCGGCATCAACTACGACCGGGTGCTGGAAGACCGGTCGCTGATCCGCGAGCGGATCGTGGGCGGGAGGCGGCCGTCGCGCCTGACACAGCTCGGCAACGTGCTCGGCTACCTCGGCTGGAACACGGTGCGGCTCTTCACGGGCCAACTCAAGCGCTACGGCCGGGTGGCGATCGCCTTCGGGACGCCGATCTCGGTCCGGGGCTGGCTCGCCGACCAGCCCGCCGGCATCCTGACGCTCCCCAAGGAGCAGCGGCTGCCGCACATCCAGCGGCTGGCCGAGCAGGCATTGGAACGGATCGGGGCGGTGATTCCGGTGACGCCGGTGCCGCTCGCTTCCGCGGCCCTCCTCTCTTTCGGCGCCAGCGTCGTGTCGCGGTCGCGGCTGCTGGAGCGCCTCGACGAGGTGCGTGACCGGCTCGGCGAATTCAACGCCCGGATCGTGCGGACCGAACTGCCGATCTCCGAAGTGTGGGACCGCGCCTGGCTGATGTTCTCGATGCGGCGGCTGGTCGTGGCCCACGGCGACGACCTCGTCATCCTGCCGTCGGCACGCCCGCTGCTCGAGTACTATGCCAACTCGATCCGGCACCTGCTGCCGGCGGAGCTGGTCGTCGCCTACTCTCCGGCGTCGGAGGGCGACGCGACGCTGCCGCGGCTGGCCACGCGCAGCGAGATGGACATCATGACGAAGGAACTGCCGGTGATTCGCCGGAAACGGAAATAGCGGGCCCGCCTCCAGCCCCCGACACCATGTCCCGTCTGCTGCTGCTCTCCAACTCCCGCAATCCGGGGCAGGAATACCTTGCCCACGCCGGTGACGCGATCCTCGACTTCCTGGGCCCGCAGCCGCGCCGGCTGGCGTTCGTCCCCTATGCCGCGGTGACGATGTCCTACGACGACTACACTGCCCGGGTGCGGGAGGCGTTCACGCGCCTGGGACACCCGGTCGAGTCGGTACACGAGAGCGATCCGGCCGAAGTCCTCCGTCAGGCGGACGCCATCGTGGTGGGGGGCGGGAACACCTTTCGGTTGCTCGAGCGACTCGCCGCCCTCGAATTGCTCGACCGGATCCGCTCCCGGGTGCGCGAGGGCGTGCCCTACATCGGGTGGAGCGCGGGGGCCAATCTCGCCTCCCCGACGATCCGCACGACCAACGACATGCCGATCATCGAGCCCCCCTCCTTCAAGGCGCTGGGGCTGGTGCCGTTCCAGATCAATCCGCACTTCACCGACCTGACGATTCCGAATCACGGCGGGGAGACCCGCGCCGACCGGATCCTGGAATTCCTGGCGCTGAACCGGGAGGTACGGGTGGTGGGACTGCGCGAGGGAAGCTGGCTGCGGAACGAAGGCACGGCCCTCACTCTGCACGGGCCGCATTCCATGGCGCTCTTCGAGGCCGGGCGGGAGCGGCGGGAGGTGGAGCCGGGGGGTGGCCTCGCAATCCTCTGGGAGCCACCGCAGGAATGACCGGCAGGCGGCTCCGCGCTAGCGCATGACCGCCAGCAGGTCGTTCACGAAGGTGCCAGGGTCGAACGGCAGCAGCACGGTGTGATCGGCGCCCGCCGCACGGGCCTTCGCGCCATCGCCCTGGACGAGTGCCACGAGCGTGTACCCCCGGTCCAGCTGCGGCACGAACCCCGAGAGCGGGTCCAGCCCCGGGGCGTCATACCCCATCATCACGACCACCGTGACGTCGAGGCTGCTGGCGCGGCCGGAGAGGGTCGCGAGGTCGGGCACCCGTTCCACCGCGAAGCCGCCGTGGCGCAGCAGCGAGGCGACGACTCGCGCGAGATCCTCGTCCGGCAGCCAGAGCACCGCCTCGCCGGCGTGCGCCGGCGTCGGCCGGGTGCGGCGGGAGAGATCGATCATCGAAACACCTTCGACGTATTCCATGGTCTGGTCGTGCCCGAGACTGCTGACCCGGTCGAGGATCTCGTGGATCCGCTGCAGGGCACGCCTCACGGAGCCGAGCGCGGTGCGCTGCTCCTCGCCGAGACCCGGATCCTGCAGCAGCATCTCGGTTTCCGCGAATGCCGCCATCAGCGGATTGTTGATATTGTGGCGCAGGGTGACGTTGAGCTGCCCGATCGCCGCCAGCCGCTCGGCGTGCACCAGATCGCGCTCGGCGGCGGCGAGTGCCTCCGCGAGCGCCCGATGGCGGCGCACCCGCTCGATGACCTCCGGCAGCAGCCGCGGCAGCGAGCCGTCCTTGACGAGGTAGTCGTCGACGCCGGCGCGCAGCGCCCGGGCGGCCAGTGCCTCGTCGCCATACGCGGTGATGAGGATGACCGCGGGCTGGGTGGGAAGCGACCGCAGGCCGGCCAGCAGCTCGAGGCCGGTGGTGTCCGGCAGCTGGTAGTCGAGGAGGATCAGGTCCGCATTCGCCGCGGCGACCAGCGCTTCGGCTCCGGTGGCGGCGAGCACGGCGGCCCCGTAGCCCGCATCCTGCACGACGGCGCTGACCAGCCGCGCGTAGGCGGGGTCATCATCGACGACGAGGATATGAAGCCGGGATGACTCAGGCAGCACGGACCGGCTCCGGGTGTTTCTGGAATCCCTGCCGCGCAAACTTCTCCCAGCCGCTCTTCCCCCGCCAGGCATCCCACAGACCGCGCAGGCGCCAGTAGAGCGTCAGCGGCCGCCAGAAGAAGTTCTCCAGCACCGCGTACCCGAGCAGGATGAGCACGTCTCGCTTCCGGTTGAACGGCAGCAGGCCGCGCTGCAGCCGGTCGGCGAGGCCGTAGCGGAAGCGCCAGGCGCCCACCAGCACCGCGAAGACGTTCACGAGGGTGCCCCAGCCGAGTGAGGCGAGGAGGAAGGCCACGGCGTACTGCTCGTTCAGGATGGGGATTCCGAAGATCCGGTCCATGACGAAGAAGACCGTGACGAAGAGGTACCCGGTGAACTCGAGGATCGGGCCGTAGTACTCGAACAGCCAGAAGGCCGGCAGCGCGAACCAGCCGATCCGTCCGTACTTGCGCCGGAAGAGCATGTCGCGGTGATAGAACAGCGATTCGCGGAGCCCCCGCTGCCAGCGGCCGCGCTGCTTGCGGAGCGACTCGAGCTTCTCCGGGACCTCCGTCCACGCCACCGGATGCGGCAGGAAGGCGATGCGCCGGTCGCGCAGCTTGTCGCGGACGAAGCGGTGCAGCCGGACGATGATCTCCATATCCTCGCACACGGTGCCGGCCCGCGGCCCGACGTACTCCCCGACCAGCCGGTGCTGGACCAGCGGCGTCAGATATCCTCCGGCCCGGATCACGGTCTCCTTCTCGAAGACCGCGAACACGCCGGAGAGGATGAGCACCGAGTCGAGCCGGTCGAGCCCGGTGCGGCCGGTCGTGAAGGAACGCAGGTACTCCACCATCTGGAAGCGGGACCAGGGATGCGACGGCAGTCCCACGCTGACCACCCGGCCGCCGCGGATGGTGCAGCCGTTGGCGATGGCCACCTGCCCCCCCACCGCGATGATCCGGGGATCCTCCTGCACCATGCGCATCAGCTCCTTGAGCGCGCGCTGATCCAGGATGCTGTCGGCGTCGAGGCTGACGAAGTAGGGGGCGGTGGAGGTGTTGATGCCGGCGTTGAGCGCGTCGGCCTTGCCGGCGTTCTCCTTGTCGATCACGATGAGCCGCGAGACGTTCTTCGGCAGCGGGATCGTGGCCTCGTACATCGCCCGCACCCGCGCGGTGCCGATCGCATCGCGGTAGGGCAGGTCGGTGCGCCGGAGCCGGAAGGCCTGCCGGAGCACGTTCAGCGTCTCATCGCTCGAGCCGTCGTTCACCACGACCACCTCGAAGCGCGGATAGTCGCAGTGGATGAGGTTGGTGACACTGTCGACGATCGTCACCTCCTCGTTGAACGCGGGGACCACCATCGTGAGCGGCTTGGTGTAGTCGCTGTCGTCGATGAGGTCGAGGTCCTCGATGAAATGTCCCGCCACCCGCCGCCGGACCTGCCCGGCGGAGAGCGCGATCAGCAGGAGCATGTAGCCGTTGTAGAGGAGGAAGTATCCCAGGAACAGCGGCTGCAGGATGAGCCCGATCGCCGACGCGATCGTGGTGAGCTGCTCGCCCGTC
>DAINRP010000008.1:6932-30987 GCA_036741755.1 Gemmatimonadales bacterium | reverse complement strand
TGGGGTGGAAGCCCGAGGAGCAGAGGTAGCTGCGCCTCGGGAGTGCCCCGCGGTCGCCGGGCGATGAGGGCCCGGAGTCGCGCTGCAGGCTCCTCGCTGTCGATCACCTCCGGCCAGAGAGCCTTGCCTGCTGGAGGCAGCGGATCGAGGACCCGGCCCCCGCCGATCACGCTCACGGGGCTGTAGCTCCGCAGCACAAACCGGTCGCCGCCGCGCGCGATCACCGGCTGTTCCAGCACCAGCCGCACGAGCGCGGAGCCGCCGGGGGGGATTGCCGCGCGGAGGTGGACGCGGGCGAGTGCCTCGAGGGTGCCGATGTGAATCCGCACCCGGTCCTGATGCGCCAGCGGATGGGCCGCGCCGGGAAGCAGATCGAGCAGCACATCAAGCGCGCCGGTTGCCTGCCAGGGGTCATCTCGGCGAACCAGCACTTGTCCGCGAGCGGCCTGATCGCGATCGACGCCGGCGATGCCTGCGGCGAGGCGATCGCCGGGCAGCGATGTGCCGAGCGGCGTCCCGTGACGCTCCAGTGATCGCACCCGTCCCTCGGCGCCTTGGGGCAAGAGCCGGACGGCATCGCCTATCTGAAAGGAGCCGGACCAGGCGGTGCCCGTTACGATGGTGCCCGCTCCGGCCAGGGAGAAGGCCCGGTCGATCGGCAATCGGGCGAGGTCGTCGGCCGCAGGGCGCGGAGGAGCCCGACCGGCCTGCGCCGCGATCTCCGCCCGCAGAGTATCGAGGCCTGAGGCGGTGCGTACCGAGGTGGCGATAGGTCGAGAAAAAGCGACCGGGCTCCTCGCGAGCCAGTCCGCGACCTCAGATTCGATCATGGCGAGCCACTCCGGCTCGACGAGGTCGGCCTTGGTGATCACTGGAATCCCGAGTGGCACCCGGAGCTGCTCGACGACGGCGAGATGCTCCCGGGTCTGCGGCATGATGCCTTCATCCGCGGCAATGATCAGGAGCACGAGGTCGAGCCCCGCAGCACCAGCAACCATGGTACGCACCAGGTCCTCGTGGCCGGGCACATCCACGAACCCTGCGATATCGTCACCAGCCAGCCGGTACGGCGCGAAGTGCAGATCGAGGGTGATGCCTCGGCGCCGCTCATCCGCGAGGGGATCCATCCGCTGACCGGTCAGCGCCTCGACCAGCGCGGATTTCCCATGATCGATGTGCCCCGCCGTACCGATGATCACGCAGCGTCCCAGGCCTGGCCCAGCCAGAACTCCAGCGCGGGCAACGCGGCACCCTCGGCCATGTGGAAGCGGATATAGCGGGCGATCAGTCGCCGATGGGCCGCCGCGTGCCGGGCGTCGAGCGCGGGGAGCGCTCCCTTGGCCGAGGAGAGCTGGCTCAGCGCAACCCGAGCCTCCGCCGGAAGGACGGTTGTTTCGACGCTGCGCGCGCAGAACGCGCACAGGGCTCCGCCATCCGGAGGGCTGAACGCGACCTCGCCGCCCTCGGGAAGGGGCCGGCCGTCGCGCGCGCAGGCGCCGAGCGCGGGTGCGAAGCCGAGGGCGCCGACCAGTTGCCACAGCGCCCGCAGGCTGACCGCCGGCAACTCCGACATCGAAACCTCTTCCAGCTGGTGGAGCGCTTCCAGCAACACGTCGTAGGCCTCGGGGTGCGGTTCGGCGGGAGCCACACGGAGTACCACCTCGGCCGCCGCCGTCGCCGTCGCGTAGCGGCCGACGTCCGCGGTGAGTCGGACAGGCAGGCTGGTGAGATCGAAGGCCGTCAGGGTGTGAAGGTCGTGCCGTTCCGACAGGAGGATGTGCGCCTGACCCGAACTCAGCACCTGCAGTCCGGCCCCGAAGCGGCTGCGGGGACGTGATGCCCCCTTGGCGATGGCGCTCTGCACCCCGAAGTCCCGAGTCGCCAGTCGCACGATCCTGGAGGTCTCGCCGTACCGCATGGCGGAGAGGATGATCGCGGGGGTGGAGACGAGGGGCATGGACGCGAAAGATAGTGCTTAGTGCCGAGTGGCTAGTGCCTAGTACTTAGTGCTTCGTAACTTGTGCCCCCCGGAGCGTGACCCACTTAGCCGAACCACTAAGCACTTGGTACTACGGCGGCGGAATTTCGGTGACGATCGCGGCGACCGGACACCCGCCCACGTTCAACAGCCGCGACTCGCTCAGATTCCTGCGCAGGACGTGGACCTTCCCTGGTCCTCCAACGCAGAGGCCGGCCTCGAGGGCATAGATGCGTCCATGGGAGTCCACCGCCACGCTGGAGTTGGTCGGGATCGGCGCGCCGTTGCCGGCCCCCCGGATCAGGGTGCGATTGAGCAGGTCGAAGACCATCAGTCCTTCGTCGTACGAACTCAGGTACAACCGGTCTGTTCCGTTGGTCGCGACTGAGCCGGGTGCGGCACCAAACCCGACGAAACTGCCGAGCTCGCGGCGACCGACCGGGTCGATCAGCGTCAGGCGGCCCTCGCTGACACCGTCATCCGGCCCGGAGCTCATGACGTACAGCACGCCATCGATGGCCACGGTTCCCGATCTGGCGTTGCCGGGGCCGGGCAGCAGGATCGAGTCGACGCCCGTGGCGGGCCGATTCGTCACCGGATCAACGATCGAGATCCAACTCGGGCCGGGCGGGGTCGTTGCGGGCAGATTGCCGTTCAGTACGAAGAGGCGGCCGCGAGTGTAGACCGCCGCCTGCGGGTAGCGCCCGACCGACAGGCTGGTGGTGGTATCACCGGTCAGATAGTTGACGCGCGTGACGGTGTTGAGACCCGGATTCGCCACGTACGCGATCGAGTCGTCGACGATGGCGGAGCCGGTGGCGCCGGAATTGGCCGCGAGCTGGATGGTCCGGACCAGACTCCGCGTCTGCAGATCGATGACCGCCACCGCATCGGCGGCGCCGAGGGGCACGAGCGCCCACCCGTTGAGCGCGGAAACCCCGCTCGGCGTCGCGTTGATGGCGCCGAGCGGGATCACGGTCGAGGTAGCGGGGGACTGCACCGGAACGATCTCCAGTGCGGCGCCGGTGCTGTCGACGACCAGCAGGGCCTCCTCCGCGGGGGGCAGTGGCTCCTGCGCGCGAGCACAGGCCAGCAGCGTCCCGAAGACGAGCGCCCCAGTGAGAAGCATGCGGCGGGCTATCATGCGCTGAAAGATGCAAAGGTCCCCGCCTCGGCGCGACCGGGTCCGGCTGAACAGACCTCCTGAGCCCGCCGCTGCCCCAGGATGCTGACGACGGCCCCCCGCCGGGACCGTGACCGGCTCCGGTCTGCGCATCGCTCTGTCCTACAATCCGACGGTGAGCCCGGCGAGGATCGCGCGACCGCGGCCGGGAAATGCGACGACCGTTTCATACTTCCGATCGAAGAGGTTCTCGACCCGGAGCGTGCCGGCCACACCGATCCGACCGCGCGCTTCGCGGAGCAGGTCCAGCGACGCATCAACGTCCACCGTGACGTAACTCGGCAGCGCCGCACGCAGCGACGGGAACGGCCGGAAGTCGACGTCGTCGCGCTTTCCGACGTAGTTGACGCCGAGTCCGAGAGCAAACCGGTCCGCGAGCCGGGTCCGGGCATCGAGCCGGGCGCTGTGCGCAGGTCGGCGAATCAGGGTCTTTCCGTTGACAAAGACATCTCCAGCCCCAGTGGGGAGCCCGGCATCGTCGACCCGGGTCCTCAGGTAGGTATAGGAGCCGGTGATCGTGGTAGCCCGCATCGGTCTGAGGTCAACAGAAACCTCAACGCCGCGGCTGCTCGCTCGGGTCACGTTGCGGTAGTTCGGCATTCCCGGTGTGACGTTCCCGTCGTACTGAATCAGATTGCGGAAGCGCTGGTCGAAATAGTTGGCGGCGAAGGTTACGGTTCCTCCAGCCACCGCCTGCTCCAGCCCGACCTCCCAGCTCCGGCTCTGCTCCGGCTTGAGGGCCGGATCTCCGCGCTCAAAGGCGCCCTGCGCGAAATTCTCCCGGATAGAGGGCTCCTTGAAGGCGGAGCCCACCGAAGCACGCGCGCGAAGACCGCCTGCGATCCGGTAGACGATCCCGGCGCGATAGGTGAAGTGAGTGCCGAACTCCTGATTGTCATCGAGCCGCACCCCGAGGTTCACCAGGGAACTCGGGCCGAGGTTGATGATGGTCTGCCCATAGACGCCCACATTACGGCGCGAGGCCGCGAACGAGGAGCCGAGGATCGACCCGGCGTACTCCGAACCGGAAGTCGAGAGCTCCCGCAGCTCCTCGAACTCCGCCTGGCCACCCGCCGTCACTTTGATGCCCGGCGTTGCCTGAATGATGCCGCGGGCATCGACGGACCGGCGGAGGGTGCGGGTCTCGCTCGATGAATAGAAGCCGAGCGTGTCTCCGGGATTGTCCGAGGGGTTGGCAGCGCCGTCGTTCTGGCTGTGCGACGCGAGGAAGACCCGCAGCTCCACCCGGTCGGTGAAGCGGCGGGCGACTTCGAGCCCGAGGGTCGTCGCATCCTGCAGCGAGCGCTGATTGCTGTCCACCGCGGCCCCGGTGTAATCGGTCGGAAAGTGGAAGGTGTTGTCGCCGGTGCGCGCCGTGAGCGTGAGGTCAGTCCGTGCGTCCGGATGAACGGTCAGCGCACCGCTTGCCACCGTGCTCCGGTATCCGCTATTGAACGCGTAGATGCCGTCTGTCCGGTAGCGGGAGAGATTCGCCGAATAGGCCACCTGTTCGCTCCCGCCGCTGGCCCCGATCTCTCCTCGCCAGGTGCCGTAGGTCCCGGCCTGGGTCCGCGCCTGGGTGTGCAGCCGCCCCGCCCCCCGGCGGGTGATGATCTGCACCACGCCGGCGACCGCGTCGGAGCCGTATAACACCGAGACTGGACCACGAACCACCTCGATCCGTTCTACGTCATCGGTGCTGAGGGTGCCGAAGTTGAAGCCACCACCGGCCTGATTCACCGGAACGCCATCGATCAGCACCTTCACGAAATCACTCTCGCCCCCGCGCAGAAACAGCGAACTCACGCCGCCGTAGGATCCGCTCGAGACCACCGCGGCGCCCGGCACCTGGCGGAGGGCATCCTCAAGGAAGTAGACCCCCCGCTGGCGAAGTTCGTCGCCGGTGATCACCGTCGTCGAAGCCACGCTGCGGCTCATCAGCGTGGGGGCGCGATCGGCGGTGACGACGATCTCGTCGAGTTGGGCGGCGCTGTCCGGGGTCACCTGCTGCCCGGCAAGTGGACCCGCATATGCGGCGATGAGCAGTGGTAGGGCAATGAGAGGACGCACGAGAAAACCTTTCAGGGAACCGGCGCTTCGCCGGGCTTGAGTGGAACAATCTGCGGAGCGCCGTCACACCAGGTCGTGATGGCGACGGGCCATTCGAAGACGCGGGTGACGTGTTGCGGCGTGAGGACCTCGGCCGGAGTGCCGTCGACTACGCAGGCGCCCTCGTGCAGCAGCACCAGCCGGTCGGCGTAGCGCGCGGCGAGGTTGAGATGGTGGGTAACCAGAAGCGTGGCGATGCCCTGCCCCGTCAGACCGCGCGCCAATTCGAAGACTTCCATTTCATGCCTGATGTCCAGCGAGGCGGTGGGCTCGTCCAGAATGAGCAGCCGCGGCTCCTGCGCCAGCGCCCGGGCGATGCGCACCCGCTGCCACTCCCCGCCGGAGAGGGTGTCGGTGCGCCGGGCGCTGAGCGATGCCACATCGGAGCGGCCCATGGCCTCCGCGACGATGCGGCGGTCGGCTTCATCCGGCGACGCGACCGGGCCGAGGTGGGCGTAGCGTCCGAGGGAGACGGTCTCTTCGACGGTGAGCGGGAAGAGGCTCTCCTCGCGCTGGGTGACGACGCCCACCGCGCGCGCCATCTCCTGCGGCGCCCACGCGCTCAACGGGCGACCGAGCAGTTCGACGCTTCCCGCGCTCAGCGGCAGGGTGCCAAGCAGCGCACGGAGGAGTGTCGTCTTGCCGCTCCCATTGGGACCGACCACCGCGACCAGTTCTCCGCTGGAGAGTTCGACACTCACATCGTGGAGCGCCGGCTTCGCCGATCGCGGATAGCGGACGCTGAGACCGCTGCCCCGAACGATCATGCGAGGTTCTTCCGGAGCAGGGCAGCGAAGATCGGGACGCCCACCAGGGCGGTCACGATGCCGACCGGCAGTTCGATCGGCGGCGCCACCGAACGGGCGAGCGCGTCCGCCAGCACCAGAAACGCGCCTCCGACGATGAACGCCGCCGGCAGCAGGGCCGCATGCAGCGGTCCCCACACCCGGCGGATCGCATGCGGGACGACCAGGCCGACGAAGCCGATCATGCCGCAGGTGGCGACCGCGGCGGCCGTCAGGCATCCTGTGGCCAGATAGGCAGTCCGCCGCAGGCGGTGGGGATCGACGCCCAGATGTCTTGCGGCATCGTCGCCGAGGGCGAGCAGGTCGAACCAGCGCGCGTGCCAGCCCAGGACTGCGAGCGGTACGATGCTGTAGGCCGCGAAGATGCCGACCGCCTGCCAGGAGGCGGCACCCAGACCACCGAGCATCCAGAGGAATGCGTTGCGGAGCTGGCCCGCCTCGGAGAGGGTGAGGATCGCGCCGACGAGCGCGGAGGTGAAGGCGCTCACCACCACTCCTGCCAGCAGCAGGACATGGGCGTCGAGCCGCCGGCCCTGCACCAGACTCAACCGATAGACCAGCGCGAGCGCCAGCATCGCCCCGCCGAAGGCGGCAAGCGGCAGCATCCACGCGCCACCAAACCCGATCGCGATCACCAGCACCGCCGCGATGGCCGCCCCGCCGGAGATGCCCAGCAGATACGGATCGGCGAGCGGGTTCTGAATCAGCGCCTGAAGCACCGCTCCGGAAACCGCGAGACTTCCGCCGACCAGGAACCCCAGGAGCACCCGTGGCAGGCGGAGTTCCTGGATGATCGTGCCGCCTTCGGCGGATCGATCGAACAGCGCCGCGAACACCTGCGCCGGAGCGAGGCGCACCGCACCGAGGCCAAGCCCGGCAAGCAGCGCGCCGACCAGCAGCAGCACCAGGCCGGAGATGCGGGTCGGTCTCATCGCGGTCCCGCCGCCAGTGCCGCACGCAGCTCCGCGATCACTTCGGGTGCGCGCGGACTCGGCCGACCGAAGGCGGAGGTGACCAGATGGACGAACCGGTGCCGGCGTACCGCGTCGATGGCTCCCCACTCCGGCCGTTCCGCGAACCGCGGGGCGCCGCTGTCACTGATCAGGATCAGGTCGGGGTTCCGGGAGGCGATCGCCTCGATGCTCACCGGTGCAGATGGCGCGACGAGATCCGCGAAGAGATTGCGGCCGTGGGCCAGCGCGAGGATCTCGCTCTGGAAGCTCCCCGCGCCGATCGCGATCGGCGGCTGATCCCATGCGAGGAGGAGCACGGTCGGGCGCGGACCGGCCGCCGCAAGCGTGTCGCTCGCCGCGGCGGCGATGGCGCTGTCGAACGCCGCCGCGAGCGAATCGGCAGAGGCGGCACGGCCCAGCGCCGGACCGAGCAGGCGCGCGAGGCGAGAGACATCGCCGAGATGATCCATCGTCAGCTGCGCCGCCGCGATGCCCGCCGCCCGAAGCTGGCGCACCGCCTCGGCGTTCTGGGGCGAGCGGTAGAGCAGCACCAGATCGGGGTGCCGGTCGAGGACCGATTCGATGTTGGGGGGAATCCCGTCGCCCACACTGGGCACCGCGACCGAGGCGGCCGGGTAGTCACACCACCGGGTACGACCAACCAGCAGACGGCCGGCGCCCATCGCGAACAGCAGCTCGGTCGTGGCGGGACTCAGCGAGACGACCCGGGTGGCGGTCGCCGCGAGGTACACCGTGTCACCGGCATCATCGATCAGCGCCGGCCCGTGCGGCGCGACGGCGCCGGACTGGCAGGCGATGAGCAGTGCGCCCGGGATGGCGAAAAGAAATCGCCCGTCCCAGGGGAACCGGAGACAGGCGGACAGAAGCCGAAGCGGAACGGCTGGAGTCGCCACCGAGCCCTCCCCCGAGGGTGTTCGTGGTGGCGCGAGACGAGAGGTCTCCTGGCTTCGGGCTCCCCACTCGCCTTCCCGGTTTCCCAGTGGCGAACATGAGCGGGGTCGATTCTGCCCGTTACAGTGGCGGGGCCGCGCCGGTATTCCACCGGCTTCCGAGCGTCCCGTCTCGCGTGTTGAGTTGTTGACGACGCGCTAACCTAAGACAGCCGGCCCTTCCCGGCAAGCTTCGCCGCGAGAGCGGCCTTGAGCCGCGCGCGCTCCTCCTGGTATGCGCCCCACTCGTCGGCGGGCACCTCGGCCTCGCGTCCGGCGTACCGCGCATCGAGGCGTGCCAGCTGATCGAGGATCGCGTTCTGTTGCACGGGCACCGGCGTAACCGGCCGCCGGCTCAGCGCACGCATGCCCACCAGGGCCAGCGTCAGTGCGACGATCGTCACCAGGCCCTTGAGTACCCATCCGTTGCCACCGGCGGGAAAATCAATCTCCAGCACCGCCCCGGCCGGCACCGCACCGGCCCACTGCTGGAAGCTGCGACCTCCGATGGCCTGACTGTCGGCCTTCACGATACCGCCGCCGCTCACCCGCCGGTCGAACTCCTCGAGGAGGATGTTCGCCGTACCGATCGAATCGCCGACCGGGATCCGGACCCGACCCGGCGTCGCCGGGAGCGCATAGGTATACAGGAGCTGCTTCTGACCCGGCGCGACGGGCGCGACCAGCACGACACTGTCATTCCGCGCCAGCAGGCCGTCAGGCCCGGCGTCGCCCTGCCCCACCTGAAAGCTGAGGGCGCCCGCCGGCAGCCGCGCCCCCCAGACGGGCGTTGCGGAATCGCGCGCGACCCGGGTCTCGGCTCCGTCGTTTTGCAGGACCACGATCTCCAGTGCGGCGCGGGTGCCATCCTTGCCCGGCTTGCTGATCACGAGGTGGCGCGACGCGACGTGGATGGGAGCCCGCCACGAGGTGTCCGAGACGACGAGAACCAGCCCCGTGTCAGGCTGTTCCGGGTCGGTGTGGAGTGGCGACGAGAAGTACTCGATGCCGGCGAATCCCGAGCTGAGCAGAAAGACCGATGCAGTGTCGGGCCGGTAGCGGAAGCGGAACTCGCCCCGGGGCCCGGCGATGGCCGAGTCGATTGGCCCCTGTGACTTCCGGCCGACCCGGTGCAGAACCACCCGTGCCCCCGCCACACCGAGTGTGTCCCCACCGTGCGGACGCAGCACTCGGCCGGCGGCGATGACGGTCGTCTGGGAGAGAACGGGGGCGGCGCTTCCGAGCAGCAGCGCGAGAGCAACTACCGGCCCGGCTGCTACCGTGAACAGGCGTGAAGGGGGGAACATCAGGGCTGGAACTTCCCGAAATCCTCCGGATTCATCTTCTCGAGCCAGGCGCGGAGCTTCTCTGCCTCCGCCGATTGATCCTCCGGCGGTGCGCCGAAGTCGTCGGGGCCATCCTCAAGCAGCGCGTCTTCGGTGAAGATGGGAGCCTGGACCCGAAGGGCGAGCGCGATGCTGTCGGAGGGCCGGGCGTCGAGCTGGAAGACGTGGTCCTCCCGCGCCAGCCACACCTCGGCGAAGTAGGTCTTTTCCTTGAGGGCGCTGATCCGGATCTGCCGCACGACGGCACCGAGCCCGATGATCACCGCCTTGAGCAGGTCGTGGGTCATCGGGCGCGGAGGGCGGAGGCCCTGCATTTCCATGGCGATCGCGCTGGCCTCGGCCGGTCCGATCCAGATCGGAAGGACCCGCGTCCCGTCCTTTTCCCGGAGGATTACTACCGGGGAGTTGGTGGTCCGGTCGAGGCCGAGCTGCGCGACAGTGACTTCGATCATCCCACCGCGTCGAGCAGGTCGTCCACCCGGTCGGTCTGCTCCCAGGGGAAGAACTGCAGGCCGCCCTTGGTGTAGGGCTTCCGGCCGAAGTGCCCGTAGGCTGCGGTCGGCGAGTAGATCGGCTTGCGGAGATCGAGGGCCTTGATGATGCCGCCAGGCGTCAGGTCGAACACCTCGCGCACGGCATCCTCCAGCCGGGTGTCGGGGACTGCGCCGGTACCGAAGGTGTGCACCATGACGGAGACCGGATCCCGCACCCCGATCGCGTAGGCCACCTGCACCTCGCAGCGCCGGGCGAGCTTGGCCTCGATGATGTTCTTCGCGACCCAGCGCATGGCATAGGCCGCCGAGCGGTCGACCTTCGACGGGTCCTTGCCGCTGAAGGCGCCGCCGCCGTGCCGGCCCATGCCGCCGTAGGTATCGACGATGATCTTGCGCCCGGTCAGCCCCGCGTCACCGTGGGGACCGCCGATCACGAAGCGACCGGTCGGATTGATGTGGATCTTGGTGCGGCCGGAATCGAGCTTGAGCTTGTCGAGGACGGGACGGATCACTTCCTCGATGACGCCCTCGCGGATCGTGCGCTGGGACAGCTCGCGCCCGTTCCAGTGCGCGGCGTGCTGGGTAGAGACGACCACGGTCTTGATCGCGACCGGCTTGTCGCCATCGTACTCCACCGAGACCTGGCTCTTGCCATCGGGACGCAGCCACGCCAGCTGGGTCGTGCCGGGCTCTCCGCGGCGGACGGCGGCCAGCCGCTCAGCCAGCCGGTGGGCGACCTGGATCGGCAGCGGCATCCGCTCCCGGGTCTCGTCGCTCGCGTAGCCGAACATCATCCCCTGGTCGCCGGCCCCGCCGGTGTCCACGCCCTGCGCGATATCCGGCGACTGATTGTCGATCGAGCTCAGCACTGCGCAGGTGTCGCCGTCGATGCCGTAGTTGGCATCGGTGTATCCGATCTTCTTGATCGTGTCGCGGACGATCTTCGGGATGTGGACGTAGGTCTTGGTCGTGATCTCTCCGGCCACGATTGCCATGCCGGTGGTGACCAGCGTCTCGCAGGCGACCCGGCCCCGCTCATCCGCTTTCAGGATGGCGTCGAGCACGGCATCGGAGATCTGGTCCGCCACCTTGTCAGGGTGGCCTTCGGTCACGGACTCGGAGGTGAAGACGTGGCGGTGCGCCTTGGCCATGGAGAGCTTCGCGGTAATAGTGAGCGTGGGGGCCCTTTCGGGCCGCGGGATTCAACGCGCAAAGTAGCCGAGCCGGGCAGGCCCGGCAACGGAGAACGACGCTAGAACAGGCGGTAATCGAAGTAGTCGCCTACGCCCTCGCGGAGCGCCCTGGTGACGTCGCCGGGCCGGTCCGCGATCAGCGCCATCCGGGCGGCTTCCTCGCAGACCGACATCGGCACCGTACGGATCACCCACTTGACCAGCGGGATGGCCGGCGGGCCGACGCTCAGAGTGCGATACCCCAGGCCGAGGAGCAGCACCACCGAGAGCGGGTCGGAGGCCATCTCTCCGCAGACGCTGACCCCGATGCCAGCGCGCTTCCCGGCATCGACGATGGTCTTGAGCTGCCGGACGACGGCGGGGTGATGCGGGGTGAAGCGCTCCGCGAGCCTGGCATTGCCGCGGTCCACGGCGAGGGTGTACTGCACCAGGTCGTTGGTGCCGACGCTGAAGAACGCGCTGTGCTTGGCCAGTTCGTCGGCGAGGATCGCTGCCGCGGGGGTCTCGATCATCACGCCGACGGGGACGGACGCCGCGGCGCGGACGCCCTCCCGCGCGAGGTTGAGCGCCTCCTCGAGCATCATCTCCCGCGAATCGAGGACCTCCTCGACCCGGGTGACCAGCGGCAGCATCAGCTCGAGCCGCCGGTCCGCGGCCGCCCGCAGAATCGCCCGGAGCTGGGGGCGGAAGATCTCGGGGTGATCGAGGCAGACCCGGATCGAGCGCCAGCCGAGAAAGGGATTGGCTTCCAGCGGCGCGCGGAACGCGGCCGGGAACTTGTCGCCGCCGAGGTCGAACGAGCGCACGATGACCGGGAGCCCGGGAAAGGCATCGCTCACCCGGCGGAAGTAGTCGGTCTGTTCATCCTCGGAGGGGATGACCGCGCGCCCAGTCACCAGGAATTCGGTCCGGAGCAGGCCGACGCCCTGGGCGTCGTGGCGGGCGGCCGAGGCGATCTCATCGGGCAGGTCGACGTTGCCCATCACGGTGAGGTGGATACCATCGGGCGTGATCGCGGCCTGGGTGACGGCGCCCTCGAGTTCGAGCTCCAGCTTCTGGCGCCGGGAGAGCAGCGTCCGCGCCCGCTCGATCTCGGCCCTGGTCGGCTCGACGATGACCGTGCCGGTCTGCCCGTCGAGGAGCACCATCGCGCCGTTGGCGATCTTCTCCAGCGCGCCGACGGCACCCATGACCGCGGGGATGCCGAGCGAGTGGGCGAGGATGGCGGCGTGGGAGGTTCGGGTTCCCTCCTCGCTGACCAGTCCGACCACATGGTCGCGATCGAGTTGCACCGTAAGACCGGGGGCGAGTTCCCGCGCCACGACGATCACCTGGTCCTCGGAGGGCAGCGACCAGAGGTGCTCGTGATCACGCCCCATCAGCCGCGAGAGCATCCGGTTGTGAATCGCCGAGAGGTCGGCGAGCCGGTCCCGGAGGATCGCGTTGCCCGATCCCGCCCAGGTGTTCCGGATCTCAAGCGCCTTGAACTCATACGCCGTCTCGGCGCTCAGCAGGTTCTGCCGGATCAGCTGTTCGACGCCGCTGAGGAAGTCGGTATCCTGCGCCATGAGAATCTGGGCGTCGAAGATGTGCGACTCCTCCCGGCCGGCCCGTTCGCTCACCCGCTCCCGCAGCGTATCCAGCAGGCGCGCGACGTCTTCCACCGCCTCGTGCAGCCGGAATACCTCGGCATCGGCCTCTTCAGGGCGGATGGCGCGGTTAGGCACGTCCGGGACGTCGAGCCGGATGATGACCGCCGGCCCGAACGCCACCCCGGGCGATACCCCGACGCCCTGCAGGAGTGTGTTTTCGCTCATGTCTCTCCGAAACCCCGGCCAACCAGGGCCGCGAGCGCCTCGACCGCGGCCGCTTCGTCCTCGCCCTTCGCCCGCAGCGTGATCATGCTGCCGCATTCCGCGGCCAGCATCATCACGCCCATGATGCTCTTGCCGTTGACCGCCATCCCATCCTTGACGATCTCCACCTCGGCCTTGAACGCGCTCGCGGTCTTGACGATCTGCGCGGCGGGGCGCGCATGCAGCCCGAGCTGGTTCACGATCTGGGATTCCCGCTCGATCATGGCAGTCCCCAGGCGAGGAGGGCGGCCAGGCCGATGGCGGTCAGGCCGAAACGCACCGCATTGGTCCGCGGCCCGAGGGTCCAGGCCGCGACGAGTCCGACTGTGATGGTACCCGCGGCGACCGGCAGCTCCCAAGCGTGCTCCGCCTGGAGCAGCCACACCGACGCGAGGGGAAGCGCGATACCCACCAGCAGGCCCGCCAGCAACCCGATTCGCTGGGCCGCAGCGGGCAACCAGGAGCTACCGATCGCGCTACCCACCTTCGCCCCGTGGGCGAGTCCGGTGCGGAGCGCCCAGACGCCGGTCGCCACACGGCAGACGTTGTATCCCAGCACCGCAGCGAGCAGCGCCCAGATCCCTGCGCCGTAGACCACGGCGACGATGCCGGCCGCCATCACTGCGGGCACCAGGCCGGCCCAGAAGAGCTGGTCGCCGAGCGCACCCAGCGGACTGGTCAGCGCCGTGCGGAGCCGCGCGATCTGTGGCCCGGGGACCAGATCATATTCCGCACGTACCAGCGCGCCAAGCGCGAGTCCCGCGAGATAAGGATGCGAGTTGAAGTACTCGGCGGACCGGATCTGGGCCTCGGCGTGCCGGGCCGGGTCGGCGGACTTGAGATCCTCCAGCAGCGGCTCAGCCGCGTAGCCCATTCCCAGGCCGGTCATGCGCTCGTAATTCCAGGCCGCCTGCACGCCGAGCAGTCGCAGCGAGGCCCGCACGAATCCGGTCGTCATCGCAGCACCGCCGCCGTCAGGCCGATGCCCACACCAACTGCCAGCCAGCGCAGCCGGGCGCCGCGGCCCGCGCCACGCAGCGCCCCGGTCGCCGCCGCCGCCACCCCTGCACCGATTGCGACGGCGGTGACGATCAGCTGGCGTTCCCCGAGCGGGAGCGACTCGCGCAGGAACTGAGCAGCGGCAACGGCAATGCCGGCCAGCATCGCGCTGCGGAACAGGTCACCGAGCAGCCCCCGGTACTGCAGGCGTGCCACCGTTGCGGCGTCGCCCGCGGCCAGACCGGCCATCTGCCGCTGCAGCGCCCGGCCGTTCAGCTCGCGCAGCCACTGGAGGCTCACTCCACCGAGGACGGCGAAGCCCAGCGCAAACAGGGTGGCGAGCCCGAGCGTCTGCGGCCACGGGCCGGCAGTCGAGAACAGCACCGCGCCAACCGTCCCCGCGCCATAGTCGGGATAGCGAGCCGCCCCGACCGGCAGGACGTCAAGCGCGAACAGCTCGAGCAGCAGTCCCACCCGGAGTCCGTCCTCGAGGTTGCCGAGCAGCAGCCCGGCACCCGCCCCGACGATGAGGGGGCGCGACAACAGTCCCTGGGGAAAGCTCACGAGGTCGATTCCCACGACCGTGCCCCAGGCGACAAGCCCGCCGATCGCGGCAGCTGGTCCGAGCATCATCGGAGCTGTTCCAGCGGAACCGGCTGGCTCGTCGGAAGATCCTGCGCGACCACCTCGGTCCCCGCGGCTTGCAGGCCCTCGAGCACCCGGAACTCCTCGTCGGTCAGATAGACGTACGGCAATCGGGCGGTGCGCCCGGCCTTGTGGTGCACCCCACCGAGATTCACCCGCTCCACCGGCGGTGCCCCCTGACACAGTGCGGCCATCGTCGATACGTCCGCGGTGAGCACGAGACCCTTCCGATGGTCGCTCCGCCAGTGCGGAAGCTGACGAGTCGCTTCGGCCACACCGCTGAAGATGAGCTCGATCTCGGACGGCACGCCCATGCGGTAGAGGTCGCGCTCCCAGTCGCTCGCGGCCACGCCGTCGTCGACCAGAACGATGAAGCCCAGATTGAGCGGCTTGCCCCAGCCGATCACGACCTGCCCGTGCACCAGCCGGTCATCGACCCGGTAGACCACGACCGGCATCAGACCTGCCGGATCGCGTCGGTGCCCTTGCCGGCGGCGCGCGCGGCGCCGTCAGCGGGGGGCAGCGTTCGGTGACTCACGAAATCGAGCAGCATGGGCAGGTTGACGCCGGTGACCACCCGCAGGTCGGGACGGTTCCGCGCGGTCCGCATCGCGGCGAAGAAGCAGGAGCCGCAGGGCATGTCGACGAAGATCACGGCTGGCCCCTGCCCCGCCGCCTCGACCAGACGGCGCTCGATGTCCTCGGGACCGCACTCGCTGTTGGAGACGGCGACGAGCACGCCAAGTTCGCCGCTGATGCGCTCCGCCTCGCCCACCAGGGCGGCAGCGAGCACTCCATGCGCGACCACGATTCCGTGTGCCAGCTCACTCATAGTCTTCCTGGAGGTAGCGCCGCAGCCCCTGCTTGTGCTTCATCTGCCGGATCAACCGCTCGTTGAACGCCGCGGCGACATCCACGCCCGAGTACCGCAGCAGCTGGGCCATCGCGACCACCTCGGCGATGACCGTGATGTTCTTGCCCGGATTGAGCGGAACGATCACCCGTGGAAGCGGCACTTCGAGAATCGTGGTCTCCAGCGTGTGCAGCCCAGTCCGGTCGGCGTCCTGGGCGTTCTCCCAGGCTTCCAGCTGAACCACGACTTCAATCCGCTTCTGCTGCCGGACGGCCCGGACCCCGAACAGCGCCGGGATGTCGATCAGCCCGACGCCGCGGATTTCCATGTGGTGCGCCGCGAGCTCGTGGCCCTGGCCGATCAGGATGTCGGTGCCCCGGCGGGAGACCTGGACGACATCGTCGGCCACCAGCCGGTGGCCGCGCTCGATGAGATCGAGGACGCACTCGCTTTTGCCGATGCCTGACTGACCGATGAACAGCAGCCCCACGCCGTACACGTCGGCCAGCGAGCCATGGAGCGTGGTGCGCGGGGCGAACGCCTCCTCGACGATCGGCTTGATCCGGCGGTAGAACTCCGCCGTCTTCAGCTGGCTCAGGAGCAGCGGCACGCCCCGCACTCGCGCCAGATCCAGCAGGTCCTCCGGGACCGGCAGCCCCTTGGTGACGAAGATGGCCGGCAGATCGAACTGGAAGAACTGCTCGAGGCGCGAACGCCGCTCGTGCGCCTCCAGCGAGTTGAGGTAGGTGATCTCGGTCTCGCCCAGCACGTGGAGCCGGCGCGGCATGAACCGGCTGGTGAAGCCGGCCAGCGCCAGCCCGGGCGACGCGACCTCGGGATCCGGGATGGGGCGATCCAGACCGAGCTCGCCGGTCAGCGGCTGGAGCTGGAGGGGATCGCCCGCCCGGGCCAGCAGGTCGCGCAGCGAAATGCTCACGCCACGTCCTTGGCGCCGCGGCCCCGCTTCGCCTGCACCGTCTTGTCGAGCTGGCGCCGGATCTTCTCCTCCGCGCGGTCGAGTGCCGAGCGGTGATCCCTGTCCTCGCCGGTGGCGTTGAAGTTCTCCCCCTTGCCACCGCGCAGCCGGATTTCGGCGGTGGAAGCCGTGGGCGCAACGTCGAAGACGACCGTGCCGTCCACGGGATCGGACACCAGTCCGCCCAGCCGGGTGAGAATCATGCCGGCGCGGTCGCGCAATTCTTCAGAAATCTCGCAATGGCGGGCCGTGATACTGGTAGTCATGCCTGGCTCCTGTGCGATTGTCAGATGGTCATCCGTGATCATGGCACTGTACTCACCCCGTGGTCCGGCGCGGTGGCCGATGCACCGCCGACCCGGGTCATGCCCTGCATCCAGCGCTCGGTTTCGTCGGCGGCGCGCTCCCAGCTGAGTCCCTCGGCGAAGGGGCGTGCCTGCCGCCCGAGTTGCTCCATCAGCGCCGGATCGGCGGCGAGCTGCAACATCCGCTCCGCCAGCGCCGCCGCGTCGCCGTGCGGGACCAGGTAACCGGTCTCGCCGTCGCGCACTGAATCTCTCAACCCCGGACTGTCCGACGCCAGCGACGGCGTGCCGCAGGCCGCCGCTTCGACGTTGGTGATGCCCCAGCCTTCCTTGCAGGAGGGGAAGACGTTCGCCCAGCTGCTCCGCAGCAGACGCATCTTTTCCTCTTCGCTGACCCGCCCGAGGAACTGGACCGCCCCGTGCAGACCCAGCTCGGTGACGATCGATTCGAGCCGCGGCCGGTCGTCACCTGACCCAGCAATATTCAGGCGCAGCCCCGGGCGCGTGACGCGCGCGATGGCGAGTGCCTGGATCGCATATTCGACCCCCTTGTATCGCCGCAGCCGGCCGATATACAGAAAGGTCGGCTCGCTGGTCCTGATGCTGGTGGCCGCCGGAGTGAAGTAGCGCGAGTCCACCCCGGGATAGATCACCACGATCCTCTCCCGCTGGACGCCGCGGGCCACGAGGTCGTCCCGGGTACTCTCGCTGATCGCGTGGAACGCCGCACGGCGATAGGCCCACGGGATCGGTCGCTCGAGCAACCAGACCAGTGCGGCCACCGGCAGCGGCGCCTCCTGAAACACGCTGGAGCCGAAGAGGTGCGGGACGATCACACCCACCGGCCCGTCGGTCAGCCCGGCCACGAACAACGGGATCTTGTTCACATCCTCGATGACGAGGTCGGGACGCTCGGCCGCAATGGCCCGCCGGATCGCTCCCCGTCCTGCCAGCGCGAAGCTGTTGCGGTCTCCGTGCCGCTCCACGCTGATCCCGTCCACGATCGCCGTCGCCGGGCCGCCCTTCCACCCCGAACAGATCAGCCGGATGCGATGTCCCCGTGCGGCGAGCCGTCCGAAGATCTCGTGCAGGTGGATCTCGGCGCCGCCAGCCTGCGGATTCTCCCGGTCCTGCCAGTTGACGAGGAGGACGTTCACAGCCGGCCGAGGGAGCGGGCGACGCGATCCAGGACGCCGTTGACGAACGATGGCGCCTTGGCGCCACCGAACCAGTGCGCGAGCTGCACCGCTTCATCGATCGCCACCTTGGCCGGGACGGCTCCCAGCAGCAATTCGTGCACCCCGATCCGCAGGATGTTCCGCTCCACGGCCGCAATCCGATCGAGGCGCCAGTTGTCCGCCGCATCGGAAGCGTGGCGGTCCAGTTCGTCCTTCTCCCGCAGCACCGATTCCGCGAGATGCTCCGCCTGATCGTAGACCGTCGGATCGGGGCCGGTCAGGCTGGCCATACGGGTCACGGCGTCCACCAGCGAGAGCGAGTCGGTCACTTCCATCGAGTACAGCACCTGCAGCGCCCGCGCCCGGGCCTTGGTTTCAGGCCGGAGCATGCAGGCTCCGCAACTGGGCCATCGCATCCGCCGTCCGCAGGGCCGCCTCGGCTGCCTCGTGCCCCTTGTTCCCGCCGGCACCGCCAGCCCGGTCGAGCGACTGCTCCAGCGTCTCCGTCGTCAGCACGCCAAAGGCGACCGGGAGGCCATGGCGCACGGCCACCTCCGAGCAGCCCCGGGCAGCCTCACCGGCAACGAACTCGAAATGAGCGGTCTCCCCGCGCACCACGCACCCCAGCGCCACGATCGCGACGTACCGGCCGGTGCCTGCCGCGGCAGCGGCCGCGCCACCAAGCTCGAAGGCACCGGGAAGCCAGACCACGTCGATGTCCCCGTGGGCGCACCCGGCCTCGCGACAGCAGGTCAGGGCGCCCTCGAGGAGCCGCGTGGTGACGCGCTCGTTGTACTGGCTGACGAGAATGGCCACCCTCCCGGTGCTCCGGAGCTGGCCGCGGATTTCTGGCATGCGGCTAGTGGGCCAGGAGGTGACCGAGCTTGTCGCGCTTGGTATCCAGATACGCGCGGTTCTCGACGTTGGGATCGGTGAGGAGCGGCACCCGTTCAGTGATTTCGAGTCCGTAGCCCTCAAGACCCACCAGCTTGCGCGGGTTGTTGGTCATGATCCTGATGGATGAGAGGCCCAGATCCCGCAGGATCTGGGCGCCGATGCCGTAGTTGCGGAGGTCGGGCGCGAAGCCGAGGCGCTGATTCGCCTGCACGGTATCATCGCCGCGGTCCTGCAGCGCATAGGCGCGGATCTTGTTCAGCAGGCCGATCCCCCGGCCCTCCTGGTCCAGATAGACGATCGCGCCCCGTCCCTCCTCCGCGATCTTTCGCATGGCCGCCTCCAGCTGCGGCCCGCAATCGCAGCGCTGCGAGCCGAAGACATCGCCGGTCAGGCACTTGGAGTGCATGCGGACGAGCACGTTCGGCTTGCCCTCGATGTCCCCCATGACCAGCGCCACATGCTGCGCCCGATCGACATCGTTGGAGTAGGCGACGACCCGGAACTCCCCGTATTCCGTCGGCATCCGGGCCTCGGCGTCGCGATGCACCAGCTGTTCCTTCTTGAGCCGGTACGCCACCAGCTCCGCGATCGTCACGAAGGTGAGCCCGTGCTGTCCGGCGAATGCCTCGAGTTCGGGCCGTCGAGCGGCGGAACCATCGGCCTGCAGGATCTCGCAGATCACCCCGGCGGGATTGAGACCGGCGAGCCGCGCCAGATCGACGGCGGCCTCGGTGTGCCCCACCCGCTGCAGCACGCCACCCGGACGCGCCCGCACCGGCTGGATGTGCCCCGGCCGGCGGAGATCGCTCGGGGCCGTGGCCGGGTTGATCGCGACATGGATGGTCTTGGCCCGGTCGGAGGCCGAGATCCCGGTCGTGACCCCGAAGCGGGGGTCGGCATCGATGGTGACCGTGAACGCGGTGCGCTGGCTCTCGGTGTTCTGAGCCTGCATCTGCTGCAGGTCGAGCTGCTCGCAGCGCTCCGGCGGGAGCGCGAGGCACACCCACCCCCGGGCGTGCGTGATCATGAAGTTGACCATCTCCGGGGTCACCAGCTCCGCCGCGCAGATCAGGTCGCCTTCGTTCTCGCGGTCCTCATCATCGGCGACGATGACGAGCTTGCCGTTGCGGAGATCCTCGATTGCCTGCTCGATGCTGCCGAAGGTCATATCAGCCATCAGCCGTCAGTTCCTCGCCTTCGGCCCTGGGGGGACCGCGGCGGGCGACTGATGGCTCGTTAGAAGTGCGTCGACATACTTGCCGATGGTGTCACCCTCGAGGTGCACCCCGTCACCGGGCTGCCGCTGGCCGAGGGTCGTATGCCGAAAGGTAAACGGAATGAGCGAGAGCTGGATGATCCCGGGTGCGGGAATGGCGTTGACGGTGAGGCTCACTCCGTCCACGGTGATCGACCCCAGCGGAATCGAGATCCGGGCCACCTCGGCGGGCACCCGAACGTCCACCAGCCAGGCATCCCCCTGCTGGGCCACGCGAACGACCTCACCGACGCCATCGACGTGGCCCTGCACCAGATGCCCGCCGAGCCGGTCTCCGACCCGCAGCGCCCGTTCGAGGTTCACTCGCCGTCCCTTCCCGTGACGCCCGAACAGGGTCCGCTCGAGTGACGTCGCGATGATGTGGACCGAGAACCAGCCCTTGCCGACCCGTTCGACCGTCAGGCAGGCCCCATCGACGGCGATGCTCTCGCCGCGGTGAACCCCGTGGAAGGGCGCGCCGATCTTGAGCGCCAGGCCATCGGGGCCGTGCTTCGCCTCGCGGATAGTCCCGACCGCCGTCACGATTCCGGTAAACATGGTTCCCGATCTGCGACCAGCAGGGTGTCCTGTCCCAGTGCCCGTCGCTCGACGACATTCCAGCGCTCCGCCTCGACCAGCGTGGTGCCGGGGAGCCCGGTGATCGCGAGGATCCCGGAATCGCCGAGCCAGACCGGCGACTGGATCCAGTAGTAGCGGTCGACTAGTCCTTCGGCCAGCAGCGCACCGGCGAGTCTCCCGCCGCCTTCGACGAGCAGTGACCCGATCCCCGAGGCCTCGAGTGCCTCCATCCCTTCGGTGAGGGTGTTGGAGCGGTGCACGATCACACCGGCCTCCTCCAGATCGGCGAGCCGGGAAGACAGCCCTATTGCCTCCGTGATCAGGATCGTGGGGATCTCGCGCGCGGTGCGCACCAGCGCGAGGGTCTCGGGCAGGTCCCCACGCCGGTCGAAGACCACGCGGGACGGGTGCCGCCTCGGCTCGATGTCTCCCCGTACGGTGAGCGAGGCATCGTCGGTCCGGGCGGTATGCCCGCCGACGCCGATCGCATCATATCCGGCGCGGAGCCAGTGCACGAAGTCCCGCGCCTCGTCCCCCGAGATCCAGCGCGAACGGCCGGTGTGGTCGCCGATCCTGCCGTCGAGCGTCGTGGCCAGCTTGAGCGCGGTGAATGGCCGGCGCGGACCGAGCCAGCGATGGAAGAACGGGGCGTTCTGTGCTCTGGCCTCGGTGTACCGGAGCCCGATCTCGACCTGGATCCCCGCTGCCCGGAGGCGCTCTGCCCCGCCGGTTGCCCCCGGATTGGGATCCGCGATCGCCGCCACGACCCGGTGCACGCCCGCCGCGATGAGTGCCTCGGTACACGGCGGCTGCTTCCCCTGATGATTGCAGGGCTCGAGCGTCACAAACACCGTGCCGCCGCGCGCCCTGGGGCCAGCATTCCGCAGGGCCTCCGCCTCGGCGTGTGGCCAGCCGTACTCGGCGTGCCAACCCTCCCCCACGATCTCGCCGTCTCGCAGCACAACGGCCCCCACCAGCGGGTTGGGAGAGACCCTCCCCCAACCGCGCCAGGCAAGGGCAAGAGCCCGGCCCATGGCATCGAAGTCTTCCACAGGCAGGAATTTACGCGGTCAGGCGGGAATGAGAAGATTGCAGCCTCTTCAGCTTATCTTCAGGTCAATTCGCCCCCCGCTACTCAAGCGAGCCGGAGCACCCACCGCCATGGAAGGTTGATGGCTCCCATCCCTCGCCGCGCCGTGCTGGCGCTGCTGCTGGCGACGCTGCTCACTCGGCTGCCGGCGCTGGCATATCCCAAGGCAATCGACGACACCCAGGTCTACTCCGTCGTCGCCATCGAGATGCTGCACGGCGGCCTGCCCTACGTGGACGCCATCGAGCGCAAGCCGCCCCTGCTGTTCGCGCTCTATCAGGGGATCTTCGAGGTCGCCGGCCCCTACAACCCGATGGCGCTCCACGTGACCGCCCTGCTCTGGACGCTGGCGACGATGGCCATCGTCTATCTGATCGCGCGCCGACTGTTCGACCCGAGCACCGGCTTCACCGCCGCCCTGCTCTACGCGCTCTTCCTCGCCTGGGGGGACTATCGCAATCTCGCCCCGAATGGCGAGCTGCTGATGAACCTCCCGGTGGCGGCGGCAGTCGCAATCACGTTCGCCCCGGGCCACTCGCGGCTGCGCCCCGAACTGGTGCTGGCCGGTGCCCTGGTGGCGCTCGCCTTCCTCCTGAAGCAGCCCTCCGGCATCGCAGCGCTGCCACTCGGCCTCTACCTCTTCCATCCCGGCTACCGGTCGGCGCGCCGCCTCGCGTGGGGTCAGGTGCTCATCCAGGGCGCGTTGCTCACGCTTGGATTCATCGCCGTGTTCGCGGCGGCGGGTCTGATCCTGTGGAAGGCCGGGATTCTCCACGAAGCGCTCTACTGGAGCGTCCTCTCCCAGGAGGCGGCCTTCGGCATTCGGAGCTGGGTCTACTGGGATCGCGCCATCAGCAACAGCGCGTTCTTCCTCGTCTCCACGCTGCCTCTGGTCCTCACGGCATACCTGTCGATGCGGGAACTCGGCCGTCCAGACGGCCTCTGGCAATCGAGGCGCGCCGAGGCGCTGGCGCTGATCATTCTGCTCGGCGTGTCGATCGTGGGAGTGGGGGCCAACGGGCAGTTCCTCTATCACTACTACCTGCAGCTCGTCCTCCCCCTCGCGCTGCTCGCCGCGCCACTGGTCAACGCGATCCGGCTCGGCCAGCGGAGTTTCGGCTTTCCTCTGCTGCGTCCCCGGCCGCTTCACGCCTGGTTGATACTCAGCGCGATCGTGTTTCTGGTGGTGGACACGATCGGGCTGTCGCGGAACCGCGAGCCTTCTCCGAGCGCACTCTACGTGCGGGAGCATTCGACGGAACAGGACCGGATCTTCGTGTGGGGACAGGGGACGAGGTTGACGGGGATGTATCTCGATGCCCGCCGCCGGCCGGCAACGCGCTACATCGCGTCGTTCCCGCTCACCGGGCACATCTTCGGCAGCCCGGTGAGCTGGGATCCAAACTACGACACCACGGATCGGATCGTGCCCGGGGCCTGGGACAACCTGCGGCAGGACTTCGAGCGGCACCCGCCGCGCTATGTCATCGACACCGACGCAGTCCGGAAGACGCCGGTCTACCGCATCGCGAAGTACCCTTTCCTGCGGGACTATCTCGCGAATGGATATCGCGAGGTCTTCCGGGCGGGCGACGGCGTCGTGTACGAGCGGACCGCAGATCCCTGAGCGCGGCGGCGGCGTTCAGAAGCGGATGGTCACTCCGAGACCGCCGTAGAACCGCCCCGCGCTGGGATCGTTGCGCTGGAAGACGGTGGCAAGCTTGGTCTTCTTGCCGACCTGAAAGCCCCCCTCGCCCCACAGCCCTAACGGACCCAGTTCATAGCCGACGTTGAGCAGGGTCATGAGCCGGGAGGTGCTCAGCTCCACGGCGACGGTGGTATCCGCGCCGGCGCTGTCGGCGAATGCCACGGTGCCGCTGCCCTTGTAGAGATCCATCCCCAGGCCTCCCGCAATGCTGAACCCCTTGGCCGTGCCCCCGGCGATCAGCCGGACGTTGATCGCGGAGAGTGAGGTCGTCACGGCGAGATTGTCTCCCGCCCCGCGATCGCCGAAGCGGATCGACGGCATGTCCCGCTTCATCACGTTGAGCGAAACCGTCGGCATCGGAGCCTTCATCAGCAGTGCCGCGCGGAACCCGTAGCCCAGACCCAATGCCAGCGGGCCGATCTTGCGCGCGTTCTCGTCGATGTGGATGCGGGTGGTCGCCCCGGTGGGCAGCAGCACCGCGGAGCCGAGGAGATCGACCGCGACGGTGCCGAGGGGGAGCTTCTTGCTGAACAGGCCGAGTGCGAGGTCGATGCGAGGCAGCGGCACCAGCAGCCGCTTGTCGGCGAGCACGGTGTCGGTGGTGCCGTCGTAGGAGGTCTTCGGGACCGTGAGACTGACCAGGCCGACGCGGAGGCCCAGCCGCGCGTGGCCGAACCTGCCGCTGGCGGCGGCGGTGCCGGG
>DAINRP010000008.1:0-6832 GCA_036741755.1 Gemmatimonadales bacterium | reverse complement strand
CGAAGGCCCGCGCCGGCGAAGAGCCGCTTCTTCGACGGGTCGTTCCCGGTGAAGGTCGTGGCGAGGTTCTGGGCCTTGCCGAACTGATATCCCGCCTCGGCGCCGATCTTGATGACGGGCAGATCGATCGCCGCGGTCAGGAAGGCCATGGTGCGGGTGTTGTCCAGCTTCACGCCGTTGATCGTCTGGGCCGGCAGGACGCCGCCATTCGGCACGAAGCCGATGTTGGCGGACCCGGTGTACTTATCCCAGCCCACGCCGGCGCCGACGTTGAAGACGGCCAGATGATAACCCGCGACCGCGCGCAGGTTGGTGGCGTGCAGATCGAGGCTGTAGCTGTAGTTGTCGCCGCCCGTGGTCACGTTGCCGTAGGTGATGCGGGGGATGTCGCGGCGCATGACGGAAACGGTGACGGATGGGATGATCGCCTTGCCCGGGAAAACGCCGACGCGCGCGCCATAGCCGAGACCCAGCGCGATCGAGCCGATCTTCCGGGCGTTCTTGTCCACACTGAGGTTGTTGATCGCCTTGGTCGGCAGTAGTTGCGCCGATCCAAGCGCGTCCAACGAGAGGAAGCCGTTCACGCCCTTGAAGAGGCCGAGCGCGGCCTCGACCAGCGGCGCCGGGGCCCACAGCTTCTTGTCCTGGCCGACCGTGGTCGTCGCGCCATTGTAGTTGAGATCGGGAGTGCGGACTTCGGTCGCATTGACCCGCGCCGTGAACGCGAAGTGTCCGAGGCCACCGAGAGTGCGGACACTGCCCAGCACGGGGTTGCCGCCGCTGACCAGCAGGCCGGCGACGGGGTGCAGGACCTGGGTCCCGTCGATGGCCGCGTTGCAGATATTGTAGTCCTGGGACGAGAACGGAGCGCTCTGGTACGGCGCGCACTGCGAGTTCTGCGCGGCGAGCGGCGCGGCGAGCACGACCAGTCCGGTGAGTGCGGCGGCAATACGCGAATTACGCATGGGCTCCATCCTTCAATGATGTTCAGGGTCGGAAACGCACCCCCGTCGTTCCGCGGCGGATCTCGCCGAGTACCCAGGTAGGCACGCCGCTGGCCCGCGCACTCTCCTGTGCCGCAGGCACCCGGTCCTTCGGAAGCACCGCGATCAGCCCGACGCCGAGATTGAAGACATCCCGCATCTCGTCGGTGCCGACCTTGCCGGCGTCCTGCAGAATCCGGAACAGGGGAGGCCAGGTCCAGCTCGTGGACTCCACCACAGCTTCGCATCCCTCAGGCAAGACGCGCACCAAGTTCCCCGGAATGCCTCCGCCTGTGATATGCGCGATTCCGTGCAGGCTCGAGATGACCGGCATCACCGCCGCGGCGTAGCTCCGGTGGACCGCCAGCAGCGCCTGGACCACCGTCTGCCCGCTATCTCCAAGCTGATCAGTGAGTTGGAGCTTCATCACGTCGAAGATGACCCGGCGTGCCAGGGTGTAACCATTGGTGTGGAGTCCGGTGGCCGCATAGGCAAGCAGCACGTCCCCGGGCTGGATGCGATCCCCATGCAGTGCCTCGTCCTCTTCCACGGCACCGATGATCGTGCCGGCCAGGTCAAAATTGCCGGGCTGATAGAGCCCCGGCATCTGCGCGGTCTCGCCGCCTGCGAGGGCCATCCCGTGATTGCGGCAGCCACGGGCCACACCTTCCACGATCCCCGCGATCTGCTGGACCGTGAGGGCCGCGCCGGCGACGTAATCCATGAAGGCGATGGGCTTGGCGCCGTGCACCAGGATGTCGTTCACCGAATGGTTGACGAGGTCCTCCCCGACCGTATCGAAACGCCCCGCCTGCAATGCGACCAGCACTTTGGTGCCGACCCCGTCGGTGCTCATGACCAGCACCGGCTTCCGCATGCCCGGCGGCACCCGCACCATCCCGCCGAAGGCACCGACATGCCCCACCGACAGCGGAGTCCGAGTCCCCGCGACGAGCTCGCCGATGCGGGCCTTGGCAACCTCGGCGCTGTCGAGGTCGACCCCGGCCGCCGCGTATTGCCGCTCGCTCATGCCACCGCCTCCGCAAGCTCGAAGTGCGTCAGATCCTTGAAGCTCCGCACCCGCTGCGTGAGCGAGGCGGGAGTTACCCCATCGAAACCGCCGACGCTGAACGCGGAGACCGCGAAGGAGCCCATGGCGGAGCCGTACACCATCGCGCGGCGGAGGCCCTCGCTCGAGGTGTCTCCGGTCCGTGCGATGTACCCCAGGAAACCGCCCGCGAAGGCATCGCCGGCGCCGGTGGGGTCGAACACCTCTTCCAGCGGATAGGCCGGGCAGAAGAAGCTGCGCCCCTGCTCCACCAGCAGCGCGCCATGCTCGCCCCGCTTCACGATCACTCGGCGCGGGCCGCGGTCCAGCACCCACTTGGCCGCGCGGTGCACGTTCCAGTCACCGGAGAGCTGGCGGATTTCCTCGTCGTTGACGACCAGCAGGTCGACGCGCTTCAGCACTTCGAGGAAGCGGTCACGCGCCGAGTCGATCCAGAAGTTCATGGTGTCGCAGGCGACCAGCCGCGGCGAACGCATCTGGTCGAGGACGCCGAGCTGCAGGTCGGGGTGAATGTTGCCGAGAAACACATACGGGGTGTCGGCGAAGGCGGCCGGGATCTTCGGCTTGAAGTCGGCGAACACGCCCAGCCGGGTCTCGAGGGTCTCCCGGCTGGCCAGGTCGAACGAATACTTCCCCTTCCAGCGGAAGCTCTCTCCCCTGGCCTGCTCGATGCCCGAGATGTCCACGCCCCGCGCGCCGATGGCCTTGAGATCGGCCATGGGGTAGTCGTCGCCGACGACGCCGACGATGCGGACGCCGGTGAGCAGCGAGGCCGCGACGCTGAAGTAGACGGCTGAGCCGCCGAGCGCGTCATCCGCGGTGCCGAAGGGGGTGATAATCGAGTCCAGCGCGACGCTGCCGACAACGAGGAGTTTCATCCGGTCACATCCGGTCGGGGGCCGAGAGGCCGAGCAGGCCTAGGCCGTTGGCAAGGACAATTCGGGCGGCCCGGGCCAGCGCCAGTCGCGCGGCCTCGGTGTCAGGCGGTTCACCGAGGACGCGGCACTTGTGATACCAGCCGTGCGCGACCCGGGCGAGATCTTCCAGGTAGTCGGTCATCCGGTGCGGCTCACGCACCCGCGCCGCCTTGGCGATGATGTCCGGAAAGACCGCGAGCTTCTTGAGCAGTTCCAGGTCCTCGGCGGCGGGCAGCGCCTCGAGCCGCACCTCCGCTGAGGCCGATTCGGGCGTGCGATCCGCCACCCGGAAGATGCCGCTCATCCGGGCGTGCGCCATCTGCACGTAGAAGATCGGGTTCTCGTCGGTCTGCTTCCGCGCGAGATCGACATCGAAGGTGAACGGCGACTGGCCGGGGCGCATCAGGAAGAAGTAGCGCGTCGCGTCGACGCCCACCCAGTCCATGAGGTCGCGCAGGGTGACGAACTCCCCCGAGCGCTTGGACATCCGGACCTCTTCCCCGTCCCGGACCACCTTCACCAGCTGGACCAGCGCCACTTCGAAGAAGTCCTCGCCGTAGCCGAGGGCCCGGAGCACGGCGCGCATGCGGGGGATGTAGCCGTGATGGTCAGCGCCCCAGACGTCGATCACCCGGGCGAAGCCCCGGTCATGCTTGTCGACGTGATAGGCGATGTCGGGGACGAAGTAGGTGAGCGACCCGTCGCTCTTCCGGAGCACCCGGTCCTTGTCGTCGCCGAAGGCGCTGGTCTTGAGCCAGAGCGCGCCCTCCTGTTCCTCGGTCAGCCCACGCTCGGCGAGCAGGGCGAGCGTGGCGTCCACCTTCCCCTGGTCGCGGACGGCGCGCTCGCTGCTCCACAGGTCGAACTTCACCCTGAGGGCGAGCAGCAGCTCCTCCTGCTCCTGGCGGATCAGCGTCGGCGCAATCTTGCAGCGGTCCAGCAGCTCATCGGAAGTGAGTTTGGCCAACTCGGGATGCTCCTGCAGCAGCTGCTGGGCCATCTCGCCCAGATAGGCACCGTGATAGCCGCCTTCGGGGATCTCGGCCGGCCGCCCCAGTTCCTGCTCCAGCCGGACCCAGAGGCTCTGGATCACCCGGTCGATCTGGACACCCGCATCGTTGATGTAGAACTCGCGGGTCACGCTGTGCCCGGTCCACTCGAGCAGCGCCGCGATCGCATCGCCGGCCGCGGCGCCGCGCCCGTGCCCGACATGCAGCGGCCCGGTCGGATTGGCGGACACGAACTCGACATTCACCCGCTGGCCGGCGCCGAAGTCCTGTCGCCCGTACGCCGGGCCCGCCTCGATGATGGTCTTGAGCAGGCTGGTGAGCGCGTCCTGCGCCAGCCAGAAGTTGACGAAGCCGGGCCCCGCGATCTCGACCCTGGCGACGACGGACGCCGGAATCTGCAGCCTGTCGATGATCTGCTGGGCGACTCCCCGGGGGCTCGCCTTGAGCGGCTTCGCCAGCATCATCGCGAGGTTGGTGGAGAGGTCGCCGTGGCCGGCGTCCTTCGGCCGCTCGAGCACGAAGCTCGCGTTCTCCGCGCCGAGGGCCGCGGCCACACGCGCGAGTTCCGCGCGGATGACGGCGTCGGTCACCTGGAGCCCTTCTTCCGGGCGCTCTTGCTGGCTTTGGGGGTCGGCGCGGGAGCTTCGGCCTTCGCGGGCGCGGCTGGGGTCTTGGCGTCGGCGGCGGGCGTCGTTGTGGCAGGGGTGGCGGGCGGAGTCTCGGTCTTCGCGGGATCCTTGCGGGGGCCCTTCCCGTCCTTGCCGTAGTCGGTGATGTAGAAGCCGGTGCCCTTGAAGTGCAGCCCCGCCCCGCCCGAGATCTTCCGCGTGGCCAACTTGCCGCAGGTGGGGCACTTGCCCCGCGGCTTGTCGGACATCTTCTGGAATAACTCGAACTCATGCCCTTGGGGGCAGAGGTACTCGTACGTAGGCATGGCGGCTGCGTCCTAAGAGAAACGGGCGCAATATCTTAGCGGAGCCGAGCCGCCGATTCAAGGCGCGGGCTCAACCGCCCTGCCGGAGTTTGCGGAGCGCCCGGTCGAGCGCCGCGACCACATCGGGCGTGACGCTGCGCTTGCGCTGCTGTTCGAGTGCCGAGCGGGCCGCCTTCGCCTGCTTGCCCATCGCGCCCAGCGCATCGGCCGTCGCAATGATCAGATCGTGGCCACCTTCAAGTTCGTCGTTCGATTCCAGCACTTTCACGAGGTCGCCGACGGCGCCCTTTCCAGCCGGGCCCATCAGGCGGAGCGCGCGCGCGGCATCGAGACGCACCGGCATCACGCCGCTCCGTACCGCCTTGCCGAGCGGGCCAGCCGCCTTCGCCCCGATCCCGCTGAGCGCCACCACCGCGATGCCCCGGAGCGAATCGCCGCCGTCGAAGAACACCGACAGCACCAGCGGCGCGGCATCGCCGGCGTCCTTGCCGATCCTACCCAGGGCGAACACCAGGTTCTCCACCCGGACCCGCTGCGCGGGAGCGGAGAGTGTCGGGTCGTGCCGCAGCTCTTCGGCCAGCGACGCCGCCAGCGGTTTGGCGGCCTTCTTCGCCTCGCGGCCGAGATGCCCGAGCGCCCAGGCCGCCGAGGCGCGCACCCAGAGGGAGTCGTCGGTGAGCAGCCTGACAAGTCCCGGCACGACTTCTCCCTTGGCGAGGCCGATCACGCCGAGGGCCTCCGCCGCGTTGGCGCGGACCCAGGGATCGCGCGTCCGGAGCGCGGGAAGGAGCACCGGTGCCGCGGCCGGGCCGATTGCCTCGAGCGCATCCCGGGCCGCCTCCTGCACCGGGCGGGCATCATCCGAGAGGACAGTGAGCAACGCAGGCGTGGCGTCGCGGGCGGAGGGCCCGATCCGCCGGATGGCCGTCACCGCCCAGAGGCGGACCTCCTGATTCTCGTCGCGGGTGGCGCGGACCAGCACGGGGAGCGCCTGGCGGGCCGCGGGCCCGAGGGCGGCGATCGACTTGATCGCCTCACGCCGCAGTTCCGGGATGTAGTGGTCGGCCTGCACCATCCAGTCGGCGAGCGACTTGCCTCTGGAGAATGCCTCCGGCGCGGCACGGGTGCCCTGCGCGGCGGCGGTGGTCGGCAGTGTGAGGTGAACGAGGATCGCGGTCAGAAATGACGCGCTCGTGAAAACGCCATCGTACCGCATGGCGGGGACTCCAGCGGAATGTCGAGTCCCGTCCCTGGGACTGTCCTGCGAGGGGCACAGCGCCCGTCCGAGCGCCTCTAGCTCGAATGTACGCCGCGGTCCCGGGGGAGGCCAGAGGCGGGCTTGACGCTGCCATGAGCGGGGAGGTTATCCTGTTGGCTCACCCGATCCTGACGGAGTCCCGTGTGACGCTGCGCGCCCTGCGTCTGCTCGTTCCGCTCGCCCTGCTCGCCTCGCCGCTCTCCGCACAGTACCTGCGGGAAGTCGGCTCCGCTCCGGCGCCGAAGACACTGCTCGGCATCAACCTGCAACTCGGCGTGCCGCAGGGAGAATTCCGGAACTTTGTGGGGACCGGCTTCGGCCTGGGAGGGAATGTCACCTTCTTCCTCGATCGCGGGCGCCACACCGGGCTCCGGATCTGGGGCTCCTGGATCGAGTATGGGCGGAGCACCGAGCGGCTTCCGCTCAGTCCCACCCTGCCCGGCCTCAATGTGGACCTGACCACGAGCAACGACATCATCAGCTTCGGGGTGGGCCCCGAAATCGATCTCGGCACCGGCGCCTGGCGCCCCTACCTGCACGCGGCGATCGGTGTCTCCGACTTCGCCACGACCACCAGCGTCGAGGGCACCAACAACACCAGCCCCTTTGCGAGCACCACCAACTTCAACGACTGGACCTTCGCCTGGTACGGGGGCGGCGG
>DAINRP010000007.1:25946-31532 GCA_036741755.1 Gemmatimonadales bacterium | reverse complement strand
TCGGGCGAAAGTTCGGCGCTGAAGTTCTGCACCTACTTCGGGACCGAGGATAACGCGATCATCCGGGATATCGCGGTCGATTCGGCGGGGGACATCTTCCTCGCGGCGGGAGCGGAGTCGGGGAGTTTCCCGGCGGAATGGTTCGCCCACGCCTTTCAGCCGAGGCGCAGTGGCGGCTCGGACATCGTGGTGGCGAAACTCAGCGGGGATGGATCGAAAGTCCTGTGGGCCACTTATCTGGGCGGCAGCGGCGACGAGACGGGGGCCCCGTCGATCCGGGTGGGTCCGGAGGGGACACCCTACGTGCTGCTCACCACGAAGTCCGCCGACCTCCCGACGCCGCACGGATTCGACAGCACGCTCGGCGGCACGATGGACCTCTACGTCGCCCGGCTGTCCGCCGACGGCTCGCGGCTCCTCTACGGCACCTATCTCGGTGGATCGGGGACGGAGGACATCGAGACCCATGGACTGGCGATCGACCGGGAGGGCATTGCCTACGTCGCGGGCGGGACCAATTCCCCCGACTTTCCGACGACGCCGGGCGCGGTCCGCTCCGCCTCCGACCGCCGGCCGGACGATCCGGGGGACGCGTTCATCTCCAGGATCTCGCCCGAGGGATCGCGACTGCTGGCCTCCACCTACATCGGGGGCAGCGGCGCGGAAGGCGGTGAGGGCTTCGCCATCGACTCCGCCGGCAATGTCTATCTCACCGGCGGCACCAATTCACCCGATTTCCCGTCCGCCTCCGCCCCCGACGGGGGAAGCGACCGCGATGTCTTCGTGGTGAAGCTGCCGCCCGACCTGGGGCGGATGAGCTTTGGCAGGCGGATCGGCGGAAGGGACAATGATCATGGGCGGGGCCTTGCGGTCGACCGCGAAGGCAACATCCTCGTTACCGGCACATCGCGGTCATCGGACTGGCCGGTGCGGAACGCCCTGCAGTGGCGCCGGCTCGGTGCCGATGACGCCATCATCCTCAAGCTGCGCCCTGCGCCCTAACCGCTCGTCGGCCTGCCGCGCGTCCTCCGGCCGGCGAGCATCCCTGCTCCAAACACGCCGCCAATCGCAAGCGCCAGGACTACGAGGCGCTTCGGGCTGCCCACCTGTTCCCATACCCGCTGCCCGAGCGACAGCCGAGGGCGCGTCGGGGGAATCTCATTGATGTCGTGCCAGCGCGACGGAGAGAATTGGCCCGAGGAGATCACCGCCACCGTCCTCACTTCCAGCGAGACCTCCGGTCCCCGGCTGGTCACGACCAGGAAGTTGTCGAACTGGCTCGAGAGCAGGCGGCTTGGCAAGCGGTTCCGTTGCATGACCACCGGGACGCTGTCTTCGATGGAACTTTGCACGTACTGCACGCCATCGCGCGCGAGCGCCGAGAACTTCATCGGGCCGTAATCGCCGCTGAACACCATCGAGACCTTCGCGCCGGCGAGCAGGGGATGCACCTCGCGCCACCACGACGCGGTGTCCGCCTCCCACCAGAGCAGATGGTGCATCACGACGAAGGTGTGTCCCGGAGGAGCCGGCTGGGCGAGCTGCTCGCGCAGGAAGGCGACCTGCTTCTGGTCCAGGTCCTTTCCCCGGATGTAGAGCGCCTTGCCGGTATCGCCCGATTCGGGAACCCAGCCGCTGGCGAGGAGGAGGAATCGGTTCCCCCGGATCGTGACCGCCTGGGGCAGCGCGCCGTATCGCCGGCTCCAGATGTCGCGAGTGACGGCGTCGTTGATATCGTGATTGCCAGGCACCCGGTAGACCGGCACACCGAGTGTGGCGAGGGCGGAGTCCACCTGGTTCCATTCCGCCTCGACGGCAGCCGAATCGGTGTGCTTGCTGTTATAGTCGCCCCAGATGATGTCGCCGGTGAGGAACACCGCATCCGGCCTGGCGCGGCGCACCTCGGCGAGCACTTCCGCGATCTTGTGATTCAGCCCATGCCCGTCACCGCGAAGATGACCAAGCACCACGAAGGTGAGGTCCGGGCCGGCGTGAGGGGCCGCGCCGAGCGACGCGCCGATGAGCATGCCGAGAAGCGGAAGCGTGCGGGTGAGTCGCATCGAACCCCCTGATCAGGGACTGCGCGACGCCCTGGCGTCCGCAGCCGGCTGGCCCGGGTACAGGGCGAACCCGCGGAACTCCAGCCGGCCGGCACGGAGAACGGAGAGTCCCGTGCTGCGCTTGATGTGGCTGAGGCCGGGCCGGGGCGTCGCCTCCACACTGAGCGTGGTGTAGTGGCCCGGCGGCACCCGGACGACGATGTAGTGGAAGGTGTGGAGATTCCCCGAGAGCTGGAGCCCGCGCGCGACAGCGGCGGATCGGCCCTTCGCCTGATCCCCGCCCTGCTCGTTGTCCGGTCGGAACACGTGAATGACGGATCCTCGGTCGGAGCCGACCACGATCCGCACCGAGTCGATGTCCCGGCCCTGCGCTTCGAACACCAGCGTCGCCGAATCCGGACCCGCGATCGTCCAGTCCACGGAACGGGTCGCCGCACCCGTGGCCTGCTCGACCTCCATGGTCAGCACGTCGCGACGCTTCTCCAGCCGTGTCGTCCCGCCGGAGGGCTCCCACCCGTCGGAGATCGGCCCGAAATCATCATCGAAGCGATCCTCCTCGATCGGGGGCACCGGTGGCACGAAGGACCAGCCGCTCACCCGGCCCGGCGCGGGATGGTCAACCTGGATTCCGTAGCGCGCATAGAACCAGCGCAGATCGCCCACGCTATCGACGGCTGCCGTGGAGTCCAGGCCCTCCACGCCGACGCCAGTCACCCGCGAGAAGGGATCGCTCAGGTGCCGCACCTTGTTCTGGCTGAAGACGGTGTTGACGATCGTCGCCCACCCGCCGCCACCGTACTGCCAGTTCTTGCGCCGCTCGCGGAAGCCGACCTTGTTGCCGATGAACTCATTATTGAGCACGATCGGCTCGGAGCGGTCCTTCACCTCCATACCGCGATTGCAGTGCTCGATGAGGTTGTTGAAGATGAAGGGCCTGGAGGCCTCGCCGATCGAGATACCCTTGTCGTCGGAACCCCGGATCACGTTACCCACGATCCGCGGAGCGGAGGTCATCAGGTCGAGCGCGTCGTTCCGGGAGGTATCGAAGACGTTGTCGAGCACATCGCCACGCGAGATATCGAGGTCGAGTGCGTCGGAGTTGGAACGCTCGAAGCGCGAGTTTCGGATCACGAAACTCGACTTGAGGATGTGCACGTTGTCGTCGCTCCGCAGGTTGTCGCGGAACAGCACGTGATCGAACACGACACGCTCGGCGTGATGCACGTTTACCTGGCCCGTGTACTCGATCCGGTCGACCAGGGCGCCACCGCCCTGCGCGAATTCCATGTACGTCAGCGTACTCCCGCTGGCGCCTTCCCCCTGCAGCGCGAACGTCCCCCAGGGCGTCCCGGGAACCTGAGGCAGCACCCGGATGCGACGACCTGGCGTCCCCTGCGCGAGCAGCAGCCCGCGCGAGATGATCGACACGTCGGGCGCGAGGAGCAGCGTCGTCCCCGGCTCGATTACCAGTGTATCGGTCGCGGGGATCTTGAGGGTCTGGTTGAGGCGGACCTGACCGCTCAGCCGGTGGGTCCGGCCGACAGACGCGGGGTAGCGCCATGGGTGCCACGCGGTCGGGGCGCGCACCTGGCTGCCCGCCTCGAGCGCCAGCAGTTCGGGTGCTCCGCCGGTGGCGCGATTGGTCAGCACCGGACTCACCCTGGTCCCTGCCGGCAGCCCGCCCAGGAACATCCGGTACGCGATATGTCCCGGCTTCACTCCCGGCTCGGCGGTGTACCAGCCTGCGTACAGCGCGACGGGAGAGGGGAGCACCAGGCGCACCCCCGAATCGGAAGTCTCCACGCGAAGCGGCACCACCGGATCCGAGGCGTCCAGCACTCCATTGAGGTTCTTGTCGAGGCGCAGGACCGGATGCGAGGCCGGACGCCGGTCCAGCGCGAGCGCGGTCAGGTCGGCGCCGACGAGGCCACGGGTTTCGAAATCCAGGACCTGCCCGCTGGGGCCGTCCGCCGCATGAAAGGCTACGCGCGCATCCGCCGTCCAGCGGCGGAGGAGGGTGATATTCTTGCGGACCGTGGCGACGATCTGATCGGCCCTGCCGACGTCGGGGACGAGCCCGACCCGGCGCCGGTCGTATTCGAAGTACTCCCGGTAACGGTCCTCCGCTGCGCGAGTGAGGCTGTCCACCACATGCAGCGTCGCATCATCCCGGACCCGCCGGGCCACCTCGCGCATCGTGCCGTCGACCACGAAGGGATCGCGGAGCATCGCGCGGAACCAGTCGTTGAGCGGATGCTGCGGCCGCGAGAGGTCGAGGAGCCGGATGTCCCAGGGAATCGGGTGCAGCAGCTCGGTCCACGAATCCTCGTAGATCAGCTGGTTGTGGACGTTGTCCATGTGGTACGGATCGCCGACCACGAACAGGTAGGTGAACAGGCGCTCGAACTCCGCCGGATCGGCCTTCTGCATGAGCCGGAGGTGATCCTCGAAGGTCTCGGCCTGCAGATCCTTGAGCAGCAGCGCCATGGCGCCGGAACCGGGACCGGTCCAGCGATCGCTCTTGGCGGTCCGATCCCATAGCGGAAGGTTTTCGAAGACGTTGCGCGGCACGCCCTTGAAGTACTCCGCCCGCTCCGCCCGATCGGCGCGGAAGATATTGCCCGGCATCTCGTCGAACGGCCGCAGGAAGCCTTCAGTGGGAAGTTCGAGGAACCGGAACATTCCGAAGAAGCGGTTGTTCAGGTAGACCGGCACCACCTCGGTGCTGGGCGCAAGAATGCCGAACTCCTGGGCCATCCGGTTGGCCGTATATGCAGGCAGCACGTCCTTCACCGACAACCCGAACTGGCGGTAGCGCTTGTAGAACTCGTCCTTCGGCGTGCGGACGGTCAGGGTGCGCTTGTCGGTGAGCCAGTGAACGCTGTTGTCGCCCCGCTTGCGGATGCTCGCGTCGATCGTGGTGCCGCCGTAGTGCAGCTTGCCGTCTACCCACCTGCCCCACATGGCAAGGGGATCCGCCTCGAGCGAATCCCAGACTCTCCCGGGTACCGTGAGCCGAATAATGCCAGCGTCCCGCGCGTCGGGGTCGAAGTTGTGGCGCAGACTGAGTGTCCCCGGCAACACCTTGAGCGCGTGCATCCGGGCGCTGAACGCGCCCGCCACGGTCTGGTCCTTCGAGTACCAGTCGTCGAACTGGCGGGCCCGGCTGTAGTCGAACATCGCGCCGCCGAGCAGCAGCAGCACCGCCGCGATCGGCACGAGCGTGAGCAGGAATGCATCCCGGAAGCGAAGTCGAGCCCATGCGCGCGCGAGCACACCCGGCCGGGGGCTGGTCATGACCGCGGACGCGCTCCGCTCAGTTGCCGCGGTCATCGACGATGAACTCCTCGCCCTCGCGGGCCCACGGCTGACGGAGCAGCACCGAGTCAGCCGCCACATCCGAGGCAAAGGGAACGGTGCGCGCAGTGGCGCGATCCCGTCCGGCGGCATCGAGCAGATTGTGATAGGCGACCTGCACCGTCTCCCACATCTTGCCATCGACGGGCTTGAAGAGCCGGAGCCGCAG
>DAINRP010000007.1:21130-25846 GCA_036741755.1 Gemmatimonadales bacterium | reverse complement strand
CCTGCACCGTCTCCCACATCTTGCCATCGACGGGCTTGAAGAGCCGGAGCCGCAGGTGGACCTGTTCGATGCCGGCCGCCTGCGGCGGGATCGCGACGCTCAGCGTCGATTCATAGCCCTGCGGGATCACCGCCCCGTTGGGGCCCGGCGCCGCCCCTTCCACAATCAGCGGGCGCACCGGGATCGCGACCGGCGAACGGCGCTGCGCGACCCCGACGGTCACCGCCGGCGTCAGCACGACCGAGTCGAGCGCGATCGCGAACCCGCCGGGGCGCAGGGTCAGCTGTCCGCTCCAGCCCTTCGGTGCGGACAGCGGCACCGGGAAGTCATGCGGGTAGCCGTCCACCGGCGCCGTCACCGTGAAGCTGCTGTCGCCGAGGCGGACCTGCACCCGCTGGACCAGGAAAGCATCGAGATACTGCTGGTAGGCCTCCACGAGCGGGTGCCACTCCCCCTTCTCCTGCGAGAACTCCACCATCCCGCGGACCGAAGGAAGGTGATGCGGCGCCAGAACGAGGGCCTGCGCGTACGCATCGCGCGCCTCCGGCGCGAGGGCCCATCCGCTCAGCAGCTTCGCGGCGGCCACACCCTGCTCGTAGTGATTGCGATAGTTGAGCGAGTCGAAGGCCACCAGCCGGGCGAAGGTCTTCATGGCCTTGCCCTTCTTCGCCATGGCTACGTAGCTCCGCCCAAGCAGCGTGAGCAGCCATTCCCGCTGCTTGTCGCGCCCGTGGCGGACGGTGCGGGCCGGGAACTCCGCGTCAAGGCGTTCGAGATAGGCGGCTGCGGCGGCGTAGTCGCCGCTTCGATAGAGGCTCTCACCATACGCCAGCCGGCGGGACCACCGGTCGTCCCAGTGGTCTACCACCGCCTGCAGTCCGTTGAGCAGACGAACCCGTATGGGCGTCACCGCCAGCGCGCCCAGTCCGAGCACCACCGCGATGATCCAGCAGGTCGCGATGGTGCGTTCGTGCCGCCGGAAGGCGGTACGCCACCCCGCAGGAACGAGGACTACCGAGGTCACACGTCGATGCTTTCCTGGCCGGTCAGCAGCGACACCTTGCGGCCCTGGTTGATCCGGCGCAGTTCGGCGAGGAAGGCGGCTTCGTCGATCTTCGGCTTGAACTCCAGCGAGTAGACCAGCTCGAGGTCGGTCCCGTCGCGCAGTGTCTCGATGCTGAGCAGGGCGTTCTCCTGGGTGGTGCGATAGTACAGTTCGTTGAACGCCGTGTGGTAGTCGAGACCGGAGGGCACCACGATCTTGAGCAGCACATCGCGGCGGGAGACGCTGCCGATCTCGAACCGGGTGAGCGAGTACACCATGAAGCAGGCGAACAGCGTGAACACGATCGCCGTCAGGTAGAAGCCGGTCCCGACCGACATGCCGATCGCCAGCGCGATGAAGATGAACGAGACGTCGCGGGAATCCTTGACCGGGTTACGGAAGCGGATGATCGACAGCGCGCCGACGAGACTGAACGCGCGGGCGATGTTGCTCCCGATGATCAGCATGATGACGGACACCGTCACGCCGAGGATGATCATCGAGTGCACGAACGAGACCGAATACGACAGTCCGCGGTGGGAGGCCCGGTAGAAGTAGGCCAGCATCAGCATGAGCGCGAAGCTCATCCCCAGCGCAATGAAGGTCTCCCACAGGCCGAAGGTCTCACCCCCCGCCGTCGCATGTCTCAAGAACTCGTCCACAGCTCCCCCTCCGTTAAGTGGCGGCTCAGGTGTTCTGTCCGCCAAAGTAGTGTTGATCCACCGCCGAGCAGTATTTCGACATGCGGACCATCGAGAGCCCATGCCGGCAGATCGACTTCGTCAGCCAGGCAGGCGCGCGATGGTCGTACTTGATCTCCAGCACCGAGACCCGCGGGTCCAGGATGTAACGGCCCACATCGAACTTCCGCGTGATGTCGAAGTGGGCCGGATGATACTGCAGCCGGCCATCGACGGTGATCCGCAGTTCGGGATCGAAGGCGCCGAACAGCGCCCGCCGCCGGTAGGTGATGCCCATCCGGGGCCGGAGCCGGAGCCGCTCGATCATCAGCGCCACCTCGGTCGCGACCGGATCACCGGCGACGCCATCCCAGTCGATCGCGTCCCCACCCTCCCCATACACCCGCAGCGCCTTCTCCGCCGGCCAGCGCAGTCGCCGCTTCTGCACCGTACGGTCCTCGCGCTGCTTCACCTCGATGAAGACGTCCGGGGAATCGCCGTAGCGCCGGAAGCGCAGCTTCCGGCGGAACTTGACGCCCTCGATCTTCTCCCAGAACAGCAGGAAGTCCTTCGTATCCCAGTACACCGAGTAGATCGGATAGCCCCATTCCCCCTCACTGTGCGGATCGAGCCTGGTATACGGGCTGAACTCCGCGAGCAGATCGGGCACGGCCGTCGTCGGCACGAGGTATTTCACCTCGTACCGGTTCATGGTCTCATTCTGGGCGGGCTGCGTCGCGGTGCTCGATTCCGTCACGGGCGCCAGATCAGGACAGGTGGAGAAGTATCGGGTTGGGGCCGGCCAGGCCGCCCCGGGATCGCTGCACCATCAGCAATCGTCGTGCCCGGATTCACCGGGCGAAAGTCCGGGCAAGCCACATCGGCCCAAGAGGTTAACGGCCGCTGAATGGACCGCGGCGGCCGCCATTTCCTGGCCGCTAGACGCTCAAGACCGGCTGCCGCCCCGCACCAAGGCTGATTCCACCCAACCCGGCCAGCACGATCAGGTAGGCCAGCCCGCCGGCCGGTACCGCCAGCCAGACCGGGGCGTTCGGCAACAGGAGGAGGCAACCGGCCATGGCCAGAGTGGCCAATGCGGCTTTGACAAATCGGCCTGGGCCGGGCAGGTGAAAGCCCATCCCGCGCGCCACCCACGCGGCAAGCCCCATCCGGACCGCCTCCGTCAGGACGGTCGCGGAGGCGGCGCCCACGAGGCCGAAGGGCGGAATCAGGACGATGTTGAGCAGCAGATTGAGCGCCGCGGACGCCGCCGTCACCCGGAACACCCAGCGCTCCCCCTCGGCCGACAGCAGCGCCATCAGGGGCACATCCCGAAGCAGGTTCAGCGGGATCGCCCAGATCAGGATAGCGAACGGGGCGGCGGACGCGGTGTAGCCGATGCCGAACAGAAGCCGGATGATCGGCGCGGCGAGCAACGAGCCGCCCACCGCGAGCGGAAGCCCGATGGCGAACACCTGCGCTGTCGCCGTGTGGAAGAGGGCCTCGAGATCGCCGGAGGCGTCGCGGAGCCGGGTCAGTGACGGCAGCAGGCTGAGATTGTAGGCGATGCCAAGATTCAGGAAGAACGTCACCAGGGTGTAGCCGGCGGCGTAGTAGCCCACCGCAGCGGTCCCGTGAAGTACCCGCAGAAACAGGAAGTCCGCGTTGTAGATCAGGATGCCGAGCAGGGCGCTCGCCACCAGCGACCAGGCCCTGGGAAAGAGCGGGCGCAGCACGGTCCATTCGATCCGGAGCGGCAGCCTGCGGCCCACGGATCCGAGTGCGACACAGAGCAGCAGCGCGGCGAGGAGATCGCCCGCCATCTGCGCGCCGGAGACGGTGGCCACATCACCGGGCCCCCGCACCAGCCCCAGCACCAGCAACGCCATCATGAGCTGGCCCGCAGTGGCCGCGAGCGCCGCGACCCGGTTCCGGTCGCTGCCGAGATGGATCCACCGCGTACTCGTCCCGGCCGCGAAGAGGCCGAGTCCGTGAACGGCGAGTACGGCGCCATCCGGCTGGGGCAGGAACAGGAATCCAACGAGGGCGAGGAGGACCACGAGTACTGCTGAAAGGAGGCTGCGGAATCCGAGCACCGACGGGGCGACCCGCGAGAGAAATCCGCTGTCGGCGGCGATCTCCCGCACGCCCAGCCCGAGATCGAAGCCGAGATCGGCAACCCGATTCAGGTAGAGGACCACCGCGGCCGCGACACCCACCATGCCGTAGGTCGAGGCTCCCAGCACCCGGATCGCGTAGACCGTCGCCCCGAACCCTACCAGCCGGGCGACGGCCTCGCCGAGGCCAAGCGCGAGGAAGCTGCGGTTGACGCTGTGGTGCGACGGCCTATCGCCCATCGCGCACCGGCATCACATGTAGCCGTCGCGCCGGAGCGTCTCGAGGCCGCCGCCGTCGTCCTTGTCCTGCGCCCGGCCGGAGCGTTCGGCGATGTTGGCGAACTTGCCGGTCTTGAGTTCGACGATGATCTCGTGGACGTTCTTCGCAGTCGACTGCACCGGCGTGGTGCAGGGCCCGCAGCCCAGCGACCGGTAGCGGATACCGGTGCCGTGATCGTAGTAGAGCGAGACGGTCGGGATGTTCTCCCGCTCGATGTACTCCCAGATGTTCAGTTCGGTCCAGTCCAGCAGCGGATGGATGCGCAGATGGGTGCCCGGGGCGAACTCGGTCTTGTACTGGTTCCAGAACTCGGGGGGCTGGTCGCCGACGTCCCACGACGACTGCTGATTGCGCGGCGAGAAGTACCGCTCCTTGGACCGGCTGCCCTCCTCGTCGGCCCGCGCGCCCACGATGACACCGGTGTATGGCTCGGTGTTCTTGTCGACTTCGTAGGTCTTCTTCGCGTGGTTGAACTTGAAGCGCGGCCATTCGCCGGAGAGCGTCTTCTTGAGCGCCTCGGTCTTGAGCGCGCCGCAGCAGGCGATCCGGTCCACCGCGCCGTCGGGAAAGGTCCGCTTCTCCCGCAGCGCCTGG
>DAINRP010000007.1:0-21120 GCA_036741755.1 Gemmatimonadales bacterium | reverse complement strand
CCCATGCCGTGTACTTCCTCCTTTCCGAGGGGGTGGAGCGCCTGGACATTCTGACCGTAGATGAGGTTCAGGTTCCACTCCGCCGCGAACCGGTCGCGGTAGGCGATCATCTCCGGAATCTTGAACGACGTGTCGATGTGGACCAGTGGGAACGGCACGTGGCCGTAGAACGCCTTGCGGGCGAGCCAGAGCAGCACCGTGCTGTCCTTGCCGATCGACCAGAGCATGCACAGGCTCTTGAAGTTGGCATAGGCCTCACGGAAGATGTGTACGCTCTTGGCTTCGAGTTGCTCGAGGTGATCCATGCCTTACTCCGTGGTCCGCGACACGTACCCAAGGACCCGGGCAACCGCGTCTGCGATCGAGAGGTGAGTCGTGTCCATCATCAGCTCCGGAGCGGTCGGCGCCTCGTAGGGGTCGTCGAGCCCGGTGAAATGCTTGATCTCTCCCGCCTGCGCTTTCGCGTACAGTCCCTTCACGTCCCGCCGCGCGCACTCCGCGAATGGCGTCGAGACGTACACCTCCACGAAGTGCCGGCAGAGCCCGCGAACGAATTGCCGCGACTCCTCGTAAGGCGACACCAGTGACGCGACCACAATCACGCCATGCCGCTCGAGGCGGCTGGCCACCCAGCCAACCCGCCGGATGTGCGCGTCACGTTCCGGGCGGGTGAAGCCCGTCGCCGGGAAGATGTCACGAATGGCGTCGCCATCCAGATACTCGACCCGGCGTCCCTCGGCCTCCAGTGCCGCCACCACTTCCCGTGCGATCGTGCTCTTGCCGGAGCCTGACAGACCGGTGAACCAGAGCACCATTCCCTCACCGCTGGCCGTGAGCAGTTCGCTGTCGCTCAGGCCGATGACAAACCCCTGGTTCCTGAGCTCGGGCTGGTTGTAGACCAGCTCGGAGACCCGGGGCTTCCGTGCACCCGAGTTGCGGAAGATGCAGTCCCCCGCGGCGACGTCCCACTCCATGGTGGGGCCGAGCCGGGGATAGATGTCGGCTTTGCCCTCCGCCACCCAGCAGAACTTGAGGGAGCTGCCCGCCGGCACGCGCTCCGCGACCGGAATGGTCTGGAGGTAGGCCTCCAGCTCCTTCGACGGATGGGAGCGGCTCTCTGCCACCCGCAGCGCGTGCTGCGGCAGCGGCGGACGCGACACGATCCGTACCGGTGGGCCACCCGCCTCGCGCTTCCAGCTGCCCAGCCCCTCTCCCGCGTAGTACAGCAGGTCGAGCGCGGGCGCGTAGATCACACCCAGCACCGGCACCCCCTGCTCGATCAGCGCGATGTTCACGGTGAACTCGCCGTTCCGCTGGATGAACTCCTTGGTGCCGTCGAGCGGGTCCACCAGCCAGAAGCGGGTCCAGCCGCTCCGCACCTCGGGGCCGGGGATGTCGCCCTCTTCCGACACGATCGGAATGGCGGGATCCCAGGCGGCCAGCGCGGAGACGATGATCCGATGCGCGGCGATGTCCGCCGCGGTCACCGGCCCCTTGTCGCCTTTCTGCTGTACGGCAACGCCGGCATGGTAGTGCACCAGCGTCGCCCGGCCGGCCTCGACCGCGAGTTCGGTCAGGCGGACCAGCGCATCGGGCGAGACGGTGACCGGGGAGGCCGTCACCGCGCTCACCACGGACGGAACAGGACGCCCTTGTCCTGGAGCAGCCGCTTGATCCGGTCGACACCGTCACTGTCCGCTTCGTTGTCCCCGAGAATCATGTCGTAGGACACATCGGTCGTGACATGGTCACCCACCCAGATGAGTTCGATCCGGTCCGGGTCCACGGCCGTCCGCACGACTTCGAGGTCTTCCTGCGAGAGCTCCTGCGCAGTCACGATGAGGATGGCGCCGGAGTCGAGCATCATGTTGGCCACCTCGCCGAGACGGCGCAGGTGCTCGATCCGGTTCTCCGCTTTCCGCTCGATGTCGGCATCCACGCCGTAGACCATGCTCGCCATGCCGAGGAAGTAGACTACCCGGCCATCCTCGAACAGGCGGTTCTCGAGATCCTTCGCGAGCGACTTCCGGTCGGTATCTCGGGCCCCGGTGATCAGCAGCAGGGACGCCTTCTGGCTGTACTTCTCCGCCCGGCGCTCCGGCGCGATGATGCTCGGCTCCCACTTGAAGTTGCGGAGCATCACCTTCTCGCGGATCTCCGACTGCCGGTCCGGGAGCGCCTCACGCACGATGCCGCCGCCGCGGATCTCGTACTCATCCACGATCACGAACCGGCTCGTCGTCGCCAGTTCATCGGTGGTGTCGAAGGCCACCGCCCGATTGAGCTTCAGGGTGCACTCCGCCACATCGTGGCGATCGATGCGCTCCTTGGTTTCGCTGGTGTTCAGGTTGGAGGCGTCGATGACCCGGTGCAGCTCTTCCAGCCTGCACGGCACCCGCGCGGTGCCGAGCTTGAGGATGTAGTCCTTCTTCTTGACCAGCGGCTGCTTGCCGAGCCAGAAGAGGCTCACCCGCACCCGGGTGGTGACGTCCGGCTTGGTCTGGCCGGCGATCGCGGCCGTCTCGCCGCGGGCGACGTAGATCTGCTCCGCCAGGGTGAAGCCCGCGGCCTGTCCGGCGTGGGCTTCCGTCTGGACCGGCCGGTTGAAGGCCTCGATGGTCTTGACCTTGCTCTTCTTGCCGGAGGGATAGAACACGACTTCATCGCCGACGTGCACCACACCGGTCTCGATCGTACCCGCGATGATGCGCCGGTCGTCACCCTGGGCGGTGAACTTGTAGACGTCCTGGACCGGCATGCGGAACGGCTTGTGGAGCGCCGGCGGTTCGGTGGCGAACCGGTCGAGGGCCTGCAGCACGGTCGGGCCCTTGTACCAGGGCATGTTGGCCGAGTGGGTCGCGATGTTGTCGCCGTCGCGGCCGGCGGCGGGGATGAAGCAGGCCGGATGCACCCCGATCTTCGCCAGGAACTCGGTGTACTCCTTGACGATGCCTTCGAAGTGCTGCTGGTCGTAGCCGACCAGATCCATCTTGTTGACGAGCACGGCGATCTGGCGGATGCCCAGCATCGACATCATGTAGCCATGGCGCCGGCTGTTCTCCTGCACCCCTTCCTTGGCGTCGATGACGAGCAGGGCGGCCTCCGCGCGCGAGGCGCCAGTCACCATGTTCTTCAGGAACTCGATGTGGCCGGGGGCGTCGATGATGATGTAGTGCCGGAGCGCCGTCTTGAAGAAGACCCGGGCGGCGTCGATGGTGATCCCCTGGGACTGCTCGTCCTTGAGCGCGTCCAGGAGAAAGGCATACTCGAAGGGCCGCGCGGTGCGCTCGCACATGGCCCGGACCGCATCGAGTTTCCCCTCCGGGAGCGAGCCGGTGTCCGCGAGCAGGCGACCCACCACCGTGCTCTTGCCGTGATCGACGTGGCCGCCGATGACGATGTTCATCCGCTCCCCGGGAACGGAGTCGCCGCCGTCGGTCATCGCGGTACGATCATGGGCCGATACCTGAACGCTCATGCCTCACCCACCTCCGGCCCGGGAGCGGTGCCCGGGAACTGACATCTGGGTCTCGAATGCCCACGGCGACGGCGCGTCGGTGGGCCGAATGTCCTGCGTGCCTGCCAATGATTCCCCGCCCCCGGGCAACGCAGGGGCGGCCGGGGAAGCACTACCCCAGGCCGCCCACGCAGTCACGGCGTCGACTGGGGCTCCTCGGCTCAGGCGCTCGCCTGATCCGCCTCGGCCGTCTCCAGATCCGGCTCCCCGGCCTGCGGACCGTCGGCCAGTGTGACGGGCAGCCGCTCCGACGGATGCAGCGGCAGCGGCTTGCGCCACACCTTGCCCTTCAGCGTCGCTTCGATCAGCGGCAGCGGCTGGTAGACGATGCTCGACCACATGAAGACTTCGGTCGTGCAGTAGCATTCCTTGTTGGCGATCTGCTGCCGCAGCTTCTTGGCCTCTGCGGAGTGCCAGATCTCCGGGAACGTCTTCTCCCGCAGGTTGCCGATCGGCTTGTGGATCTCGCAGACCCCCACGTCGCCGTTGGCGTAGACCACGCCGGAGATCTTGCCCGCCTTGCACGGCACGACCTGCCGCTCCTGCTTCACGGTCTCGACCTTGGCCCACTGCAGCATCGGCTCGACCGCCGACCCCATGCGGCCTTCCTCGCGCGGCGCCCAGAGGCGGCGGATGTACTCGTAGAGGTCCTCATAGTTCTTGAGGCTGGGACCGCGCAGTGTCGGGTTCTTCCGGTCGCCCCGGATGATGGCCAGGTTGTGATGGTCCATCTTGGGGCAGCGCTCATAGAGGTAGGTCGTGAGCCGCTTGATCTCCTCCATGTTCACGTCGGTCGCGGTGGAGATGGAGTGCACCCGGAGACGCGGGTCTTCCTTCTGGAGCTCCACCAGAGCGTCGTAGGTCTCCATCGCCTTCTTGAACGAATTCCTGGCCACCCGGAACTTGTCGTGAAAGGCCGGCATGCCGTCCAGCGAGATCTCGGCGACGAACAGGTCGAGCGACGGCTCCTTGAGCACCTCGCGGATGGCCGCGATGCAACGATCGGTGAAGTAGCCGTTGGTCGGCACGTAGATCTGCTTCACCCCGTTGGTCTGGATGAACTTGCGGCAGATCTCGCCAAACTCCTTGCGCAGGAACGGCTCGCCACCCGAGAGGTTCAGGTTTTCGATCGGCCCCAGCGAATCCGACAGCGCGAAGATCTCGTCCCGGGAGAGGTCGTTCTTCTGGTTCAGGCTGGTCCAGTAGAAGCAGTGCTCGCACTTCATGTTGCAGATGCTGTTGATGAACAGCACCAGGAAGGGCGGACTGTCCATGTCCCGGTAGGAATAGCTGGTGAGGCGCGCGTGACGCGCGACCCGTGCGATCGGATTCATTCCCGTTCCTCTGGCTCGGTCGTGGGGCTCGATCCCGTGACGGCATCGGGACTTGAGCCGCGCTGAAGAGCAACTCGTGTGCCCACATTTACCGGCTGCCGAGTCAGGATTAGGACGATCCAAGCCCTTCGGCCGCGCCAGCAGCGCCACGGTTTCTGCCCTGCCTGTGGAGGCCATGCCTCACCCGCAGCACAGATCCTACACACACGGGGGCCGACAGGGCAACCGCTAGGTCGCCGCCACCCGTCCCGCCTCCTCCTCGGCCCCCAGGGGGCCGCGGATGTACCCCGCCGCCTCCCCCACGGCCCAGCTGCACAGGAAGGCGAAGGTCACCGGCAGCGCCCGTAGGAAGGCGACTCGATCCTCCCCCGCCGCCGCCCGCCCGATCCGCCTGATGAGGACCAGGGGAAGGAGGGGCGTCAGGGCGAGCAGCCGCCAGCGAGGGGCGCGAGGGTCCTCGGTCAGTCGCGCCCGCGCATAGTCCCAGCCGTGCTCGTAGCGATCGCGGCAGAAGCTTCCGAGCGAATACCGATGGTCGTGATAGACCCGGGCCTCGGGCGCGAAGCGGAGGACCCGCCCCGCCTCGGTGAGCCGGTCGTGTACCACGTTCTCCCAGGCCCCTTCGTCGCACCACGCCGTCACCTCGGGCACGACGCGGCGGCTATACGCAATGTTCGCCGCGGTCAGCAAGGGGACCGGCCTGGCATCCGCCGGCCGGGCGCAGCTGTAGAACCCGTAGTCCGAGAGATAGGCCCCCCAGGAAAGCGAACCGCTCTTCGGCGCATTCGCCATCCCGCCACCCACCGCGTCCACCCCGGCGGCGGTGTGCCGCATGAGGCACTCGAGCCAGTCCTGGGCGGGCACGCAGTGGTCCTCCGTCATGGCCACCGGATCCCCCTCCGTGGCGGCGAGGCCGAGACCCCGCAGTCGGGGAATCCCGGCCCCGGGAGCGATGGAGACAACCTTCAGATCGGGAAAGCGCGCACGCACCGCGGCGACGTCCGCCTCGTCTCCTGATCGGGCGATGATGATCTCCGCCCCCAGCCGGGCGCACTGGGGGCGGAGCGAAGCGACGGCGCGTTCGAGCAGCGCGAGGGCGCGACAGGACGCGATCACTGCCGATGGACGGCTGGAGACCGATCCCGGAGTGGCTGATGGGGAGAGAGGCACGCGAAGCGGGCACGCACGAACCCGGAGACTGGGCGAAGCCGCCCACCCTCCGGGCCCGGGAGCTTACTGCTTGCGGAACAGGCCGACGACCTTGCGGAACACGCCGACGACCTGGCGCCAGAAGATCATGATGGCGCCGCCGATCGCCCCGAGGATCGAGGTGAGGGGCAACAGCTGGTCCGGGCCGACATATAGCATCACCGACAGGGAATACATGGAAGACTCCTGGTTACCACCGTGATAAGGTCCGAACCTGCCTGACTATTCGATCATCCCGGGACCGGCTTGACGCCGGCCGCGAGTGATGCCGTCGACTCGGCGCGGCGCAGGGTGAGCATGGAGCCGAGGTAGAGCGCCGCGGCGAGCAGCACGAGCGCGTTGATGCCGATGGCGAACGACGCCGATTCCAGCAGCCCGCCCACCAGCGATCCGAGCAGATTCGAGCCGAGCGCCTCGGCCCGGAATCCGATCTCCCGGAAGCTGGAGATGAAGATCAGCCCGGCGAAGAAGACCGGGGAACAATACAGCGCCATCGCCACCGCCGCCCGGGCCACCCAGGACTCGAGGAAGAGCGCGTGGGTCGGGATGAAGTAGCCGAGCGCGAGAGTGAGGAAGAGGCCGGCGTACGCCACCATCTTCGGCACCTGCACCTTGGCCACGACGAGGTTCGCCAGCAGGATGAACATGAGCAGCGTGGTGATCACGAAGGAGTTCACGAGCCAGGTGGTGCCGAAGAGCAGCGCCACCTTGCTGATGACCTGGACCTCGAGCAGCATGAACGCCGCGCCCAGGAAGAAGAAGTGCCACTGCAGGCCGCCGCGGGTCTCCTTGAGACTCCGGAAGGCCTGCCAGCAGATCAGGATGAGGCCCACCGAGAGGATCCAGATGATCATCGGAATACCGCGGGTCTGCTGATACAGGTACGGCCAGTCGTCGGTGATCACCGAGGCGTCGGCCAGCTTCGGATTGGCATGGGCCGCGACGTACTGCTGCAGCCGCGGGTTCGCGGCGAGACTGCGCTCCGCCCGGTCGCTCTCGCCAACCACGAAGAAGGACACCGGCCCTTCGATCATGAGCGGCGGCTTGCCGAACGCGGCAGTCACCACGTCGGCGAGCCGCTTGGTGAACCAGGGGCGTTCGCTCGAGAACGACATCACGAAGAGCCCGTCCGGCGCGAGCCGGCGACGGGCCGCCTGCATCGCCTCGACCGTGTAGACGTAGTTGTCGATACGGATGTTGGTGTAGTACGAGCTCGTAGTGTGCGAGTCCAGGATCGAGAAGACGATGAGGTCGAAGGTGTCCCGCGAGTTCTCGATGAAGCTCCGGGCGTCGTCCACCTGCACATGGACCTTGTCGCTGGAGTACGGCTTCTCGAAATGGAGTTCCCGGCCGAGCTTGACGATGAGCGGATCGATCTCCGCCACGGTTACCCGGCCGGCGCCATTCCGTACCGCGGACGCGGCATCGTTGCCCGAGCCGCCACCGGCGATGAGCACCCGCGCGGGCGGCCCACCGTAGAAGCGGTAGGGCAGGTTGTACTGATGGAACTCGATCGGCGTGTCGGGATCCGCGTACAGCTTGGGATTGCGGGCGATGCCCTCCGGGGAGAGGTCCATCATCTGCTGATACCAGCTGTCGTTGGTATTGATGATGTACCGCACCGCACCAACGCTGTCGTCGAGCGGCACCAGGGTGAGCTTCTGATAGGGAGACCAGAGCGTCCGCGGCTTGCCCGCGGCGAGGCTGTACTCCTCCTTGAGCGAGCCCTTCCAGCTCTCCTCACCCCACCAGTGCGGCTTGAAGCTCCCGAGAAGGAAGAGCCCCAGAATCACCGCGAAGCTGGCGATCGACGCGTTGCGAACGGCGGGCCAGCGCCAGAAGAAGAGCACCATGCCGACGCCGACCGCGGCGAACCAGACCCAGGGCGGCGTGGACATGAAGCAGAGCGCCGTGTAGAGCCAGATCCCCACAATGCTCGCGAAGACGTTGTACGAGTACGCGGTGATCCCCTTCTTGCTGTTCTCGAGGTACCAGCCCACCATCTGCCCGAAGGGGACGAAACCGATCGCCACCAGTCCGAACAGCGGCACGATGATCGACACCGCGATGACCGCCGAGATGACGCCCCAGGCCGGGTTGCCCGAGAAGTGCGCCTGACTCCACATGAAGACATCGGAGAACCACCCGATGAACGCGGAGAGGTTCGTCATCAGGCGCCGCAGCGGCGCCCAGGGCAGTTCCACCAGGAAGACCAGCGCCATCAGCGGGGCGAGGGTGTGCACCAGCCGAATCCGCCGCGCGGTCAGATAGCAGCCCAGGCCGAAGCCGAGGAAGCAGGCGATCAGCACCAGGGACTTGAAGTAGGCGAAGACCCTGATCTCGGAGGCTACCCACCGGATGAGCAGGAGCTCGAGGAAGAGACTGAGCAGACTGACCAGCATGAGCGAGGACATCTTCGAGGCATCGAGGGTCTTGCCGTCGATGGACCCGAAGCGCTCGATCAGGGCATCCCGCTGCGCGAAGCGCGGGAAGTTGATCATCCCGAGCAGCCAGTAGGAGAGGTAGATCGTGCCGTAGACCAACAGCAACGCCGGGATGTGCTCGAGTGCCTGCGAGAGAATCTCCTGCCCTGTCATGATTTCACGTCCCCGTTGTGCGCCGGATCGGCGGTGCGTGCCCGTAGCGTCAGGACGGCCCGCGCTCGAGGCGGGGGCAGGGTCCTGCGATGCGTGGCGTGAGAGACTGGGTAATTGGCTCCAACGAGCCGGGTACGACTGGTGGCCGACTTCGGCACAAACCGGGCCAATAGCGTCTCCTCGGAGGAGGCTGGACTCAAATAGCCCAACGGCTTACGGCACAATTCCTTGGGTGCACGGCCACAGCCCCGCCCGGGAGGCCGGATTCCGCTGCACGGGAGGGTGTTCGTGGGTTTTCCGAGAATCCCGTCGCACGGCGTTCTCAGCCGTTGCATCAACGCCACACTGCCGCCGCACCCAGCTACTTCGCCCGGGGCTCGAGCACGGTGATCGTCTTGAACCAGGGGGGATTGCGTCCCCTGCCCTGGACCTCCGCGATCTTCCTGACGGCCACGTAGTTCGCGTCGAGCGCCGCCTTGATGCCGCTCGAACGGGGCCAGAGCATGTAATCGTAAGTGAACTCGGGACTATCGTAGTCCCGCACCAGGATGCGGCGGTAGAATCGCGAGTTGATCCGTGCGAGAATGCCCGAAAAGTCGGCGGTAGCGGTAAAGCCCGCCTCGCCGATCGGCGCTGCGTGATCCTTCATAACGACGCCATTGCGGGCGTAGATCCAGCTGCCGTAGTCTAGCAGCACCTGATCGGCGGGCTCGCCGGCGAACTCGCGCTCGATCTCCGCCATGTAGCGGTGGGCGTCGTCAGGCAGGCTCGGGGTCGGCACGCGGATCAGTCCGAGGCCGCTCATCGCGAGCAGGACCGCCCCGAGTGCGGTGGCGGGCCGGGCCCAGACCAGGAGCGGTGCGCCGGTCCGGGGCGCCGAAAGCCCCGACCAGCTTCGGGTGAGCGCGGCGAGGAGCCAGATGCCGCACAGCATCGACCCCGGACCCATGTGATTCAGCATCCAGGCGATGCCGCTGGTGTAGGCCTCCACCGCGAGCAGTCCGAGCGCGGCGAGCCACAGCCCTGTCCACCGGTCGAAGCGCTGCCAGTCGAGCACGAGGAAGCCGCCCACCAGACCGGCCGCGAAGTACTCCCACGCATCGAGGACGTGCTGCGCGCTCCTGAGCGGCGAGATGTGATGGTTCCCCATCACCTGGAACGTCCAGTAGAAGAAGTGCTGTCCCCAGGCCAGATAGCAGGCACCCACCGCGAGCGCCACACTGCCGAAGCTCGCCACGGCAAATGCGCCGAGCCGCACCCACCCCAGCCGCCGTTCGAAGACCAGCAGGAAGAGCGAGTAGATCCCCGCCCACACCGCGAGGCTCTGCTTCGCGAGAAAGCCGAAGCCCGGCAGCAGCGCCATCGGCAGCAGCAGCCAGGCATTGCCCGTGGCGACGAACTCCACCAGCAGGTAGTAGCCCAGGGCGCACACCAGCAGCGCGAGCGCGTCGTTGTGCAGCAGGTGAGTGAAGGGGCTGGTGACGGTGTTCCCACCGATCAGGAACAGCACCACGGCCCAAACCGCGCTCCACAGCAGCGGATGTTCGATCGGCGTCTCACCGGTCGCGCGAGCGAGCACCCGGCGGCAGGCGAGCATCGCGAACAGCGAGGCCAGCGCGAGGTATCCGAGCTGGATCGCGCGGAAGGCGGGGATGGAGTCCGGCGCACCGACGACCCGGGCGATCGCCTGGGTGAGAATCTGGGAGCCGGGTGTGTAGGTGAATGACTCGATGTCGGCGGGGGCGCCGTAGATCGGATGTCCCAGCCGGAACTTCACGATGTCGCTGACGAAATCACCTTCGGACCAGAGCAGGATATCGGCGGGGAAGCGCACCGCGCTCTCGACCGAGTAGAGATAGATCGCGAGGAGCAGCACCACCACCGTGGCGAGCACCACCAGCGCGAGGACGGCCGGCTTGGCGGCGCGCCGCCGCCACGCCAGGTAGCCAGCGACCGGCACGACGAACATCGCGGCCAGTGCCATGACAACCCTGGCCACGACCTGTTCCTCGGGGACGGAGCCGGTGTGCCCACGGAGCAGCACCAGGAACACGGTGAGCGGAAGGGCCGCCAGGAGCGCTGCAGCGCCCGCGGCGACCTGGGTCCAGCCGCGAGGGGGCCCCTTCACGGCGACAAATTCAGTCAGTGACATGCGTCGTTGGCAAGCACAATTCGTACCCCCTGAGCGGTATCAGCGCCGGACCCGGACAGCATTCGCCCCGCGCCGGCGAGCGACGCGGGGCGGGCGCGATGGGTCCCGGCGAGCGCCGGCTAGGACGCTGGTCCGACCAGCTTGTTGTAGACAGTGCCGATCAGTCGGCCGAGGCCATAGCCGATGACGAAGGCATAGATGAACCCGATGATGCTGCCGAGGAAACTGACCGAGTACCCGGGGAAGAATGCCCGCAGCAGGTTGAGATGGCGGCCGACGTCCTGCCCGCCCTGCATCAGCAGGACGTTGGTGGCGAGGAAGAGGCCGCCTCCCAGGAGCAGGCCGAAGGCGATGCCCCAGGCGCGAGCATTCAGCCGCAGCATCAGTCGGCGCAGTTCAGTCTCTTCGTCGGTCATATTTCCCGCCATGGTGCCGGGGCTCCTCAGATGTGATCCAGGAAGTCGCTGGTTTCGTTCAGCTCGGAACGAGTCCTGATCAGGAACAATGAAATCGCGATCACCACATTGCGGCAGAAGGCGACAAACCATCCTCCGACGAAGCCGACGGCGCAACCCCAGGCGAACCCGATCAGGGCGCCAGTCCAGGTCGGCGAGTATCCCGCGAAGTAGGCGGCGAGCGGCCAGAGATTCACCCCTGCCGCGTCGGGACCGCGCAGCAGGAAGATCGCCGTCATCAGGAAGATGCTGAGCCCGGTGGCCAGTCCCACGGCCATGCCGAGGGCGCGCTTGTGCAGGGGGGCGAACGCCAGCGCCACTGACGGTGGGAGCGTTTCCGGCTGGGAGCTGCGGCGAACTGCGTTCATCGGTCTCGGATGTGAAAGAACGGCGCTGTCCGCACCTGGGGCGGAATATCGCCCCACTGTCCCGGGGCGGCAATCCATCCGGCCACGCCTCCAGTGGCTCACCGGACGTCGCCCCCGGGGCGCTCGGCCAGATGCGCCAGGCCGCGAGCGCCCCACGGGCTCCGCGCGGGCACCGGGGGCCAGCGGCTGACCCCGACCTCGTGGAACGCCTGCACCTCAGCGGGCGGTGCGAGTTCCCCGAACCAGTGATGCATCAGCCAGCCCAGGACCGCCGAAAACCCGTTGAGGACGTAGTAGGCGAGGTGGAGTGGCAGCACACCGAGCGCGAAGAGGAGTCCCCGCTGCCTGACAAAGAACCGGTACAGGTCGAGGCTGGTGCCCAGCACCGGCAGCAGCAGCACGGCCGCTGCCGCGAGCCACACCGCGCCGAACCGCAGCGCCAGCACGGCGCACAGCAGCGCCAGCCCGACCAGGGCGGTGTTGATCTTTTCCTGGAGCTTCAGGTTGAGCGACTGCATGCTCCCCATCCGGCCCTCGTGGAGCAGCAGCCGCATCCACGGGACGCCGCGATCCAGCAGGTCGGTGCGGAGCATCGAGTACAGGGTCCAGCGCTTCAGGTGCGAGCACTGGATCTCGGGCCGGAGCGCGATCCGGCCACCCCGGGCCCGCAGCCGATGACCGAGCTCGATGTCCTCGATCGACGGGCGGTTGTAGTGCCATTCATCGAACTTGCCGGCATGCATGAACGCCGCACGGCGCACGGCGCCGCAGCCGGCCCAGAAGGTCTCCGCATCACCCGGGTTGCGCTGGTGATGGTAGTGATGCAGCAGGTTGCGATACTGGGAGATCAAGCCCGAGGCCGGAGGCTTCGCATCGTACGAGCCGAAGGCGGCCGCCAGGTCCCGCTCGATCGAGAACAGCTCGGCGAACCGCCGCAGGGTGTCCGATCGGACGCAGACATCGGCATCCACGAAGACCAGCACGTCGCCGAGGGCCGCCTCGACGCCGCGGTTGCGGCCGTACGCCGGCCCATGCGGCGGCCCGGGCAGCCGCACCACGGCGTCCGCCCAGACGGCAGCCAGGGCCGCCGTGTCGTCGGAACTGCCGTCATCGACCACGATGAGTTCCCAGTGCTCCCGCGGCAGGTCACTCGCGGCAAGCGCGGCGAGCGCCTGCGGGAGAACCCGCGTGCCGTTGTATGCCGGCACCACCACGGAAAGGAACGGTCGATCGGCCATCACCATCCTCCAAACAGGGTCGTCAGCGCGCCGCGGGCCCGGCGGGCCTGAGCACGTAGCCAGAGCGTGCGATTGAACCGGGCACTGCCCCAGCCCTCGAGCTGACCGGGGGCGCGCCAGTAGAACATGTCGAGCCGCGGCAGCTGCACCGCGTCTTCCGACGCGCCGAGCGCCCGCAGCTCCGTCGTCACGGCCAGCCGGTAGACCGGCCGCACCTCCTCCACCACACCCACATCCAGGTCGCCGTAGGGGTAGGCGAACTGGTCCGGCGCCCTGCCCGTCCGAGACCGAATCGTCTCCAGGGCGCCCTGCAGTTCATCGACCCGGCCCTCCGCGGGCAGTCGCGTGAGGTGCGGATGGGTACGGGTATGTGCCCCGAGGGTCATGCCCCACTCCGTCAGGCGGGCCAGCCCCTCCCAGTCGAGCAGCGGCAGCGTCGGGACTCGTGCGTCCGACCGGCCGCCCCAGGCGTTGGTGCCACCCGCGTGCCCCGCGACCACGAATACCGTCGCCGGCAGGCCGTGATCCCGCAGCAGCGGCGCGGCGATCTCGCCGAAATTGGCGAACCCATCATCAAACGTCAGCGCCACCGCATCCTGCCCGTCGGGCACTGCGGGCAGCGTCGCGAGCGGCACCACCCGCACCGCTCCGGAGGCCAGCCACCGCACATGGCCGCGGAACTCCTCCGGCGCCACCGAGATCGGCGAGCCGGAGGGGTCGATCGAGTGATAGGTCAGGATCGCGCGCATACCCTGCTGGTCCGGGCGGCGCGGTGGCAGCCGTGCACGGCCGTGCGGCGCGGTAGTGGCGCGCACAGCCGTGCGCGCCTACCGCGCCGCCAGCCTCGCCCGCTGATCCGCCACCACGTCCGCGATGATCTGCGCCAGCGGCGTCCTCGGGCGGAATCCGATTGCCTTCTCCAGTTTCCGCACGTCCGGCACCCGCCGCAGCATGTCCTCGAATCCCTCCGCGTAGGCCTCACTGTAGGGGATCAGCTGGATCTCGGAGTGCGAGCCCGCCGCGTCCCGGACCAGCTCCGCCAGCCGATGGATTGTCACTTCCTCGTCGTTGCCGATGTTGAAGACCTGCCCGATCGCGGCCGGGGTCGCGATCAGCCGGAGAATCGCCTCGACGGCGTCCTGCACATGCCCGAAGCAGCGTGCCTGGGTGCCGGTGCCATAGACAGTGATCGGTTCGCCGCTCAGCGCCTGCGCCGCGAAATTCGGCAGCACCATGCCGTAGCGCCCGGTCTGCCGCGGTCCGACGGTGTTGAAGAAGCGGGCCACGATGACGGGCACCTTCTTTTCCCGGAAGTACGCCAGCGCGAGCCACTCGTCCAGCGCCTTGGAGCAGGCATAGGCCCAGCGGGAGTGCGTGGTGGGGCCGAGGTGAAGATCATCGTCCTCGTGGAAGGGGAACTTGGTGCTCTTCCCGTAGACCTCGGAGGTGGACGCCACCAGCACCAGCTTGCTCTTCTTGGCCGCCGCCTCGAGCACCGTCTCGGTGGCGCCGACGTTGGTCTCGATGGTGTGCACCGGCTGCTCGACGATCAGGCGGACACCCACGGCCGCCGCGAGGTGGACCGTGACGTCGCAGCGGTCGACGCACTCCGACACCAGCGGGACGTCGAGCGCGGAGCCGATCCGGTAGTCGAAGCCGGGGCTGCCCACGAGGTGCGCGATGTTGTCCATCGTGCCGGTGGAGAGATCGTCGAGCACGAGTACCCGGTCGCCCCGGGCAAGCAGCCGCTCGGCGAGATGCGATCCGATGAAACCCGCGCCACCCGTGATGAAGACTTTCATGCCGCCACCTTTCCCAGCTTCGTCAGTACCGTCAGGTCCTGCTTCCGCCGAGCGGCGGCTGCCACGATCTCCAGATACTGCGGTATTACCGCGCTCTCGCTCCAGCGCGCCACATAGGCCTGGTAGCCAGCCCGGGCCAGCCCGTCCCGCCGCGCCGGATCGTCCTGCAGCCGGTGCATCGCCGCGACCAGCTCGTCCCTGGTGCTGAACAGCTCGCCGCCCCCGGCCGTCTCGACGATTTCCGGAAAGGGCCCGATCCGCCGGGCGATGACCGGGGTTGACTGCTTGAACGCCTCGATCAGGATGATGCCGAAGGTTTCGAAGCAGACCGACGGCACCACCAGGGCGATCGCGTGCTCGTAGTACCGGCGCAGCTCCTCCAGCGCTACCCGCCCGAGGAAGCGGACGTTGTCCATGCCCGCGGCCTTGGCCTGCAGCGTCCCGGCATACTCGCCATCGCCGGCGATCACCAGATCGGCCGCGGGATAGTCGCGGAAGACCGGGATCACATCGTCGAGTCCCTTGATCTTCTCCAGCCGGCCCACGAACAGGAAATAGGGCCTCGGGTGCGGCGACGCGCCACCAACCCGCGCGCCCCCCCTCTCGGGATCGGGAAGGAAGTACGGCAGCACCTCCATCTCCCTCGGAAAGCCGAACTCCTTGTGCTTCTGCCGGCTGAACTCGCTCATCGCGATGAACGCGTCGACGTGGTGCAGTTCCCGCTCCAGCAATGCGGTCCGGCGCCACAGCTGCGGCGGCCGACGGTAGACCAGCTGGCATTTCAAACACTCGCGGCCGGTGCAGACCTCCCGGTTGTGCCGCCACAGCACGTGGGTCGGGCAGACCAGCCAATGCTCGTGGGCCATGTACAGCTTGAGACCGGTGCCGTATTTCAGGATGCCCGGTCCGCCTGCCAGCGAGATGTTGTGGAAGTTCACGACATCGAACTTCCCCTCGTCCAGGATCTGCGCGATGCGACCGCCGTTGATCACCGGGCGCCCAAGCTGCTGCGTCAGCAGCGGCGAGAGGAGGCCGAGCCCGCTCCTCAGCCGGATGACCTCCAGCCCCTCCGGCTCGGACTGGGGCAGCGGCTCCGCGCCCTTGTGCAGCACGTTGTAGGCATCCACATCATGGATCACGGTGACATGGTGCCCAGCCTTCACCAGGCCGCGGGCCAGCCGCTGGATCCCGATGCCGTCGCCGCCGAAGTTGTGCGGCGGGTAGAACGTCGTCACGAACGCAAAGCGGAGCCCGCTCACGCCGCGGCCTCCCGGAGCGCGGCCAGCGCCGCCTCCGCGGCGCGCGGCCAGGAGAGCGCCGCGGCCCGCTCCCGGGCGACGCTCCCCATGCGGGCCCGCGCCGGCTCGTCGCCGAGCATCCGCCGGAGCGCGGCGATCAGCGCCGCGTCGTCGCCGGGCCGGACGAAGATCCCGCCCCCCTCCAGCAGTTGCGGCAGCGGGCTCGCCACCGTGGCGATCACCGGGGCCCCGCAGGCCGCCGCCTCCACCGCTGGCAGGCCGTACCCCTCGCTGGCGGAGGGCAGCACCAGCGCCACCGCACCGCTGTGGAGGTGGCGGAGCTCCTCGTCAGGCACGAACCCGGTCCAGTGCACCAGCGCCTCCGTCCCCGCCTCGGCGATGGCCCGGCGGATGTTCGCCTGGTCGCCGTGAAAGACATCCTTGTCGATCGTGCCCACCAGGAGCAGGTGCAGCGGCGCGGCGAACTCGCGGGCCACCGCTGCATGGGCGCGCACGATGGCGTCCACATGCTTGTGCGGATTGAAGCCCCCGACGTACATCAGCCAGCGCGCCCCCTCGGGCACCCCTGCGTTCGCCGCCGCGCGGCGGATCTCTTCCGGCGCCCGCGTCGGCTGAAAAGCCGCGGCCGGCGCCTCGCCGGAGACCCGGATCCTGGCCGGCGAAAGATGCAGCACCTCCGCGAGTTCTCCCGCGGCGAAATCCGACACCGTCAGCACCAGCCGCGCCTGCCGCAGAGCGAGCCCGACCTTGAGCCGCCAGAACAGCCGCGCCCTCGGCGACGGCAGCGTCAGCTCCGGAAACCGCTCGGCGATCGCATCGTGGACCGTCACCACCGCCCGCTGCCCCGGTGGCAGCGGGAAGTAGGTGTAGACCGACGGCGAGAAGAACACATCCGGTCGGGCACGCCAGACCGCCCGGGTGAGCCGCAGCATGTCCAGCGGCGCCCGGTAGCCTTGAGCCGCAGCGGCGGCTGTTGGTGCGCTGCCCTGCTTCACGACGACAGGAGTCACGTTCGCCGCGCGCAGCTCGAAGCAGGCGGCGGACGCCGCATCCAGGAAGCAGAAGAACTGATCGCCTGGCGCGGCCGCCGCCATGGCGGAGACGAGATGCCGGGTGAAGCGCCCGTACCCGCGGCCATTGGCCCAGCAGGTGGCGTCCACCCCGATCCGCATCGGCTTACGCGGCGCTGACGGCCGCGCCGCCCGGCCGGCCGCCGAGGTGCTGCTCCTCGACCTTCTGCTCCTCGTGATACTCGAAGTCGGTATTCACTTCCCAGACGTCGTGCTTGGCGCCCTGCATGTTCCAGATGGTCATCATGGCGGTCAGCATCGAGTGATCCTGGTTGTTGTACTTGTGCATCCCGTTCCGCCCCACCGTATGGAGGTTGGGGATCGGGTCGATGTAGGCCCGGATCGCGTCGAGATGCCCGCGGTACTTCGAGTCGTAGATCGGGTACGCCTTGGGCATGCGGATGACCGCCCCGTCCACGACCTTGATGTCCCGACGGGTCAGTTCGAGCGAGAGAAACTCTTCGGTCGCGAGCTTGACGAGATCTTCGTCCTTGCTCTCCCAGAGGCCGTCACCCTTGAAGCAGAAGTATTCCAGGCCCAGGCAGGTATGGCCCTCGACGGGCACCATCGCCGCGCTCCAGTTGTTGAAGTTCTGGATGCGGCCGACCTTGACCCCGGGGGTGTGGATGTAGATCCAGTTGTCCGGGAAGAGGTCCTTCGCCTCGAGCATCAGCGCCACCACGAGGAAGTCACGGTAGGCCAGCCCGTCGCCCGCCTCGCGCACTGGCGCCGGCACGGCAGGATCGAGGGCGCGCACCAGCGACCGGATCGCGGTGGTCGAGATGACATGCTCGCACTCGAAGCGGCGCTCGCCCTCGGGCGTCCGGGCGCGGACCGCGGTGACCTGCCCGTCCTGCTGCTCGATCGCGGTGACGTAGTGCTTGAGATGCACCGCGTTGCCCATGCCGCGGATGCGGTCGACGCAGGTCTCCCACATCTGGCCGGGGCCGAGACGGGGATACTGGAACTCGTTGATCAGGCTCTTGATCTTGGTCGAGCGCTTGTTGAGCGAGGCCGCGGAGATGATCGCCTTGGCGAGCGACAGCCCCTGGATGCGCTGCGCCGCCCACTCGGCCCGGATCTCGGTGCAGGGAATCCCCCACACCTTCTCGGTGTAGGTCTTGAAGAAGATGGAGTAGAGCTTCTTGCCGAAGCGGTTCGTCACCCACTGCTCGAAGTTCTCCTCGACCGGGTGCGGCCACCAGTGCCAGCGCAGATAGCTCAGGACGATGGTGACCGCATTCCAGATGCCGAGCCCCTGGAGGGCGTTCATCGCCTTGAGCGGATAGTCGAAGAACTTGCCGTCGTAATGAATGCGGGAGAGCCGCGGCACCGAGATGAAGTCCTCGCCCAGGATTTCGTACCAGAGATCCTCGACCGGCTTGATCTTGGTAAAGAAGCGGTGGCCGCCGATGTCAAAGCGATATCCCTTGTACTGGGCAGTACGCGAGATGCCGCCGACGATGTCATCCGCCTCGAGCACGGTGACGTCGTAACCCTGCTTCGACAGGAGATAGGCTGCCGTCAGACCGGCGGGGCCCGCACCGATGACCACCGTCCGGTCCCCGGGCTTCAGGGGCGCGACGTTTCGAGGCGGGGTCGGAAGTGGCGTCATCGCAGTTCCAGGCTTTAGGCCGTGTCTCGTGAGCTGGCAATCCGGGGAATCCGGATCACCGAACCCGGGGGAGAGCATCTCCCGGGCCACACCAGTATCCCACCGCTTCACCGGCGCCCCAGGCCATTACAAAGAGGAGCAGAAGCGGCAGTGACCGAAGGAGTTCCCGCCGGTGCCTGTGCTTTCGCCAGACCGTCGTGACGATCCGGCACCATAACAGCCCGGGGAGCAGCAGCGCAGCGCACCCGAATCCGAGGCGGCGGAGCGGACCTCCTCCCGCTACCCGGTCACCGGCGTAGGCCCGCGCATACAGATAGCGCTGCCCCAGATAGCCCAGCACCGAATAGTGCATCTTGTGGCCGACGACGATCTCCGGGTGCTGGTACAGCGGGATGCCATCCCGCCGGAGCGCCTCGTGCAGCCGATTCTCCCATCCCCCCCCGGTCCAGACGCTGCGATACCGCAGGAGCACGCTGCGCCGGTAGACGGTGTTGTTCCCGGTGATGGCCGCCGCCGGGCCCGCAGGGAGCGGCGGCATCAGCGGACTGTACTCACAGAGGAACGCGGCCCAGTCCACCAGCCTCTCGGTCGCGGCGTTTTCGACGGCGCCACCGATGACATCCTCGCCGGCGGCCAGCGCGTCGAGCAGCGCCTTCGCCCAGTCCGGGGGCACCAGCACATGGTCCTCGATCACAGCCACCGCGTCCGCCGTGGCGGCCTCGAAGGCCATCGCACGGAGCGCCGGAATCGTGGTACCCGCCGGCGCCGAAAGGATCCGCACCGAGGGGAATTCCGCCCGGATCCGCTCCCGCACCGCGTCCCCCAGCCGATCGGCGACCAGCACCTCGAGCGGCACCTCCTGCCCGGCCACCATCAGCGCACGCAGACAGTCGGAGAGATCGCTCCACCCGTTGACCGAGGGCACCACCACCGACAGCCCGCGGCTCCCGCTGTTCACGCCACCGGATTCCCGTGTGAGGCCGGGGTCGGGTCCACCGACGGCGGCTCTCCGCTGCCTGACTCGGCCACTACCCCCAGCCGATGCACCAGAATGCTCTGCCAGTCGCGCCCGACCGCCGCGAGATCCGTGGTCAGGAGGACGATATCCCCCGTGGCTGCCTCCAGCCCCAGCGCCCGATAGCGATCGAGCGGCACGTCCGGCCCCGCCGGCACCAGCCGCACCCCGTCGGGGAGCCGGTGCAGGGCCACCGGATCCCCCGCCCGCACGAGGAGGAGTTCCACCTGCAGCTCCCGGCACGCCGGCAGCGCCGCGTCGAGCGCGAGGGTTGCCTGCGCACCCCCACCCGTCGCGGCGATGACCAGGGAAACCCGGGGTCTCGTTGCCAGAAGAACTCCACCTATCCAGAGATGAACCGTGCGCGGAGCGGTACCGATGGAGCCGCTAACTCCAAGAGTGTTGCGTTGTTGCACGGGATAGTAGCCGTCGGTTCGGTTGCTTGGGTCGGCAATTGTGGTGCCAGTATCAATTCCTTGACAGCTCCCCAGCGAGCCGACTGGATGAACACAAGATAAGTAGTTGGCAACATGGGACATGATGGCAATACAGGCACCGCGAAATACGCCCTCTCTGGCGCCTCCTGGCGCCGGGGCCCGGCCGGCCGGTGCGAGCGAATCGCGGGATCGGATGGCTGTATCGGGCCAAAACCCATCTGAACTTCGTGGTGCAAGTACCTTACATGTAGCAAAGACACGACACAGCTGCTGCACCAGTCCAACCAGGGTACCCATCTCCGGAGCCATTACCGGCCTGCCCGCGGAGTCGGATCGCCGGGCCAAGTGGCCCTGCAATTGCCGATGGCAGACCTAGTCTCCAGCCTTCCCATTGCCCCAGTGAGGCGATTCACGACGGAAGCCATGCCCTCCAATCCGACCTTCCCCGGCCGCCATCTGCTCACCATCGGCCTCGAGGACTACTACCAGATCGGTGCTTTCAACCGACTCATCCAGCACGGTGAGTGGTATCGGTTCGAGGCGCGGATCGAGCGGACGACGGGGCACACCCTCGACCTCCTCGACGAGTGCGGTGCCAAGGCCACGTTCTTCTGCCTCGGCTGGGTCGCCGACCAGATGCCGGAGCTGGTTCGGCAGGTCGCCGAACGCGGGCATGAGATCGCCAGCAAGGGCTATTACCACCGCAGCATCCGGCAGATGACCCCGGAGGAGTTCCGCGACGATCTGGCCCGGGCACGGGAGGCCCTGCAACGGGCTTCGGGCCAGCGGGTCCTGGGGTACCGGGTTGCGGATGCCTGGTTTGATCCCGCAGACCTCTGGGCCCTCGATGTGCTCGCGGAACAGGGCTACGAATACGACTCGAGTATCGGGCCCATCGGGCGCCGGTGGCGCGCCGAACCGTGGAGGCGATTCGCGCACCCACACCAGTTTGCTGAGCACACGCTCTGGGAGTACCCGATCTCCGCCGTGGAGCGCCTTGGCTCGATGATCCCGATCGCGGGCGGCAACTGGTTCCGCCAGCTCCCGGAGTG
>DAINRP010000006.1:29977-31940 GCA_036741755.1 Gemmatimonadales bacterium | reverse complement strand
CCGATGGGCCGGCTCACGATCAGCGTCGTGGACGCGGCCACCGGCAAGCCGATGCCCGCGCGGGTCTCAGTGACCGCGGAGGATGGGCGGGGCTTCGTACCGGATGATGCGTGGCGGCAGGCGGACGACGGCTTCGACCGGCAACAGCGGAAGTACGAGATCAGTTACTTCCACTCGAGCGGGACCAGCACCCTGACGGTACCCGCGGGCCGGGTGACCGTGGAGGTGACCCACGGACTCGAGTACCGGGTGGCGCGCAGGACGGTCGCTCTTGCCAAGGACGGCCGAAGCTCGGTCGTGCTCCGCCTGACTCGGCTCATGGCGCTTCCAGGATGGACCTCCGGCGACCTGCACGTCCATATGAACTACGGCGGCCACTACCGCGCTACCCCGGCGGCGCTCGCGTTCATGGCCCGCGCCGAGGCGCTCAACCTGGTCGAGAATCTGATCGTCAACAAGGAAGACCGGATGCCGGATATCGGCTACTTCACCGGCCGGCCCGATCCGGTTTCCACCCCCGACCTGCTGCTCGTACACGACCAGGAATTCCATACCAGCTATTGGGGCCACACCGGAGTGCTCGGCCTGACCAAGAACGTGCTGCTTCCCGGCTACGCGAGCTACGCCGGCACGCCGGTGGCGAGCGCCTATCCCGACAACGCCACGGTCGCCGATCTGGCCCACGCGCAGGGCGGACTCTTCGGGTACGTCCACCCGTTCGACGAGTACCCCGATCCGGCCGACACCACGGTTCGCCTGACGAACGGGCTGCCGATCGATGTCGCGCTGGGCAAGGTGGACTACTTCGAGGTCGTCGGCTTCAGCGACCATCTGGCCACCTCGAAGGTCTGGTACCAATTGCTCAACTGCGGCTTCCGGCTTCCGGCGGGAGCAGGGACTGACGCGATGACCAACTACGCCTCGCTCCGCGGACCGGTGGGGACGGATCGGGTGTACGTGAAGTCGGGGCTGCCGATCGACCGCGCGCAGTGGTACGCGGCGCTCAAGGCGGGCAAGAGCTTCGCGACCAACGGCCCGCTCCTGCAGTTGCAGGTTGGGGAGGCGGCGATCGGCGGTGAACTCTCGCTCCCGGCCGGGACTCACCGGCTGCCGATGCGAGTGACCCTCCGCTCCCTGGTGCCGATGGATCATCTCGAGATCATCGGAAACGGCGCGGTGGTCGCATCGATTCCTCTGCGTGGCGACCGCACCAGCGCCGACACCACGGTCACCCTCGATGTGACGAGGAGCGGCTGGTACCTCCTGCGCGCCTATGGGGACCGGGGGACCGAACCGGTCCTCGACATCTATCCCTTCGGCAGCACCAGCCCGGTGTATGTCACCATCGCGGGGAAGCCGGTGCGCAGCCAGGCCGATGCGGCCTACTTCATTCGCTGGCTCGACCGCCTCGCCGCGGACGCCGCGGCTCATCCGGGATGGAATACCAGCGCCGAGAAGCGCGAGGTCCAGGGGCGGATCCGCATGGCACGGGAGGAGTTCGAACGAAGAAGCGCGCCGTAGCCGACAGCCGGGCTGTCACTCCAAGGGTGGAGAGGATCTCCATCGCTGAGCTAATTGTCCCGATTCCGGTTGGATCCCATCTTTGTCGTGCGCCCGTTGGCTCAGTAACCGGGCACAAACAATGGTTCCACTGGGAACCACCCGTGTCGGATGAGGATTCGCCTCACCAGAAGACGGTGCACCGGACGACGCAGGCGTCGTCGGGCACCGTCTTTGTTGTTGTGCGATTCGGGTGGAGCATCGGCCTCGGCCGAAGAATGCAGCCCTGGAGCCCTTCCACAGGAGCGTCAACATGCTGGAAACCATCGCCATCATTCTCTTGGTACTCTGGGTCCTCGGCATGGTGAGCAGCTATACCATGGGCGGGCTCATCCATGTACTGCTCGTCGCCGCGATCGTCGTGTTCCTGGTCCGCATCATCTCGGGCAGGCGGGTCGTCTAG
>DAINRP010000006.1:18656-29877 GCA_036741755.1 Gemmatimonadales bacterium | reverse complement strand
CGCCGCGATCGTCGTGTTCCTGGTCCGCATCATCTCGGGCAGGCGGGTCGTCTAGCCGGGGGCGATCCCCTCAGGGGGATGTGCGGTTCCGGCCGGGCTTACGACACCGGGGGGGAGGGCTCGTCACAGCGACCGTCGGGGCGAAGGCTCACCGGAATGCCCGGGTCGATGATTCCCGCCTATCGCGCACCGGGCCAGCGGTGACGGCTTCGGAGTAGCCGAATCCAGCCACTTCGACACATCGCCGACAGTGGGCTAGTCGGTCGGCGGGTCTGGCGGTAGAGTTGAGGGAGCGAGGAAAGCCTGTTCCTCGATCCCCCAACTCCCGCCGGTGCTGACGCCCATGCGCGCTGCCACGCTGCTGCTGAGTCTCTCACTCACGGCCGGCTCTCTTGTCGCCCAGGACGTCACGGCGATCCGGGCCGGCCGCTTCATAGATGTGGAGCGCGGAGAGGTGCGCACCAACCAGGTGATCATCATCCGGGGCGAGAAGGTCGAGTCGGTGCAGGCCGCCGGCGCACCAATTCCCAGGGGCGCCATCGTGATTGACCTCTCGGCCTACACGGTGTCACCCGGCCTGATCGACTGCCACACGCATATCGCCGATCCCATCGAATCGAACAGCGCCGCCGATCCACTCACCATCTCGGCGGCGCAGAGCGCCTTTTGGGGCGTCCGGAACGCCAGAGCGACCCTGCTCGCCGGCTTCACGACGACGCGTGATGTCGGCGTCTACCGCGGCTTCACCGACATCGCCCTCCGCAACGCCATCAACGACGGCACCGTCATCGGCCCGCGCATGAAGGTGGCCGGAGCCTACATCACAGTCTCGAGCGGCGGGGGTGAAGTCACCGGACTTGCCGCCGATGTGGTCGTCCCCGCTGACTTCCGGCGTGGGGTCGCCAACTCGATCGCCGAGGTGCGGCAGCGGGTGCGCGAGATCCTCAACGCCGGCGCCGACTTCATCAAGATCATCGCGACCGGCGCAGTTCTCACCCCCGGCACCAAGCCCGGCGCGCCCGAATACACCGAAGAGGAGATCCGCGCCGCGGTGCAGGAAGCCGCCAACTACGGCACCTTCGTCGCGGCCCACGCCCATGGCGCCGAGGGGATCAAGCGCGCCGCGCGGGCGGGGGTGCGGTCGATCGAACATGGCTCGCTCGCCGACGACGAAGCGCTGCAGATCATGAAGGATCACGGCACCTGGCTCGTCGCCGACATCTGGGATGGTGACTATATCGACTCGGTCGGCACCCGGGATCACTGGTCCGAGGAGATTCTGCGCAAGAATCGTGAGACCACCGAGACCCAGCGTACCGCCTTCCGGAAGGCCGTCGCCATGGGGGTCAACCTCGCTTATGGCACCGACAGCGGGGTCTATCCCCATGGCCTCAACGCCCGCCAGCTTCCCTACATGATGAAGTACGGGATGACGCCGATGCAGGCGATCCAGTCGGCGACGATCAATGCGGCGCGGATGATGTACTGGGATGGCGAGGTCGGTTCGCTGGCACCGGGGAAGTACGCCGACCTCATCGCCGTGAAAGGCGACGCACTCGCCGATCTCGGCCGCTTCGGTGACGTGCCGTTCGTCATGAAGGGCGGGCAGGTAGTCAAACTGGAGGGGAAATCGGTTCGGTAGCCACGGGAGGGACGATGCCTGCCTCAATCCGGACGGTTGCGATGGTGCTGGTATCGGCCCTGCTGGCCGTGGATTGCGCCCGTGTACCCAAGCCCAGCGCGGTCGCAGATCCTTCTCAATCCGAGGTCGCGGTCAGGATCGACAGTCATCACTGGAATGACGTGGTCATCCGCTACTACCACGACGGGGTCTGGGAACGCCTCGGTATGGCCGGGGCGGTGAAGGTCACCAACTTCTTCGTTCCCTGGCGAAAGTTGGCGGGGGGTGGAACGGTGCGTCTCCAGGCAGATCCCATCGATGGTGACGATCCCGTCTATACGGATCTTCTCCCGGTGGAGCCAGGCCGTCTCGTGATCTGGACGCTCGAGCGGCGACTCGAACAGTCGAGCGCCGGGGTCTACTAGGGAGGCTGAGACGGGTGGCAGAAACAGGAGAGGCGGGCAAGTGCCCGCCTCTCCTGTTTTCGTCTACCCTGCGGCTCCTGAGGTCACGGGCAGGAGTTCGGGTCGTTCCAGTTCCGGAGGGGTCCCGCGTCCGGGATGTTCGGATTGGTGTTCTGCTCATCACCGGGATAGCCGATGCGGGTCGGTATCTCCCCACCGGGGGCGGGCGTGAGCGCCGGCACGCAGGTGCGCCGGTAGTCGCTCCAGGTCTCGATGGTCTGGAACATCGAGATGTACTTCTCAGTCATGATCGCCGTCAGCAGCGCCGCACCGGACGGAGCGGGGGCCAGTGGTGCGAGGCCAGCCGCGGCACGGACGTTCTCCATCGACGTGAGTGCGAGGCCCGGGTTGCCGGTCTGGAAGGCGGCTTCCGCGGTGATCAGCTGCGTCTCCGCCCAGGTAACCAGCGGCTGGCGGAAATCGGGGTTGACGCGTGCGGCGCCGAGATCGGAAATGTTCGAGAGGGGCACGGTGTCGACGGGATCGGCCCCGATGACATCGCCGAGCGAGGTGACGGAATCGTAGTAGACGCTGAGACGTGGATCGTTGGTCGTCTTCAGCAGGTCGACCATGTTCCGGCCGGCCTTGATGAAGTCGGTCCAGGTAACGACGAACTGGTACCACAGATTCCGCTCAGGGCTGGCCGAGCTGTGGTAACTGGTGAAATCGCCGGCTGGGGAGCTGATGCCCAGCTGGGCCTCGGCAAGGGCGGCCTGATACGCCGGGGTGCCCACGACCTCGGCCGTATGAAGATAGAACCGGGCCTTGAGCGTATGGGCGAGCTCGGCCCACTTCGCGGCATCGCCGTCGAATTCCAGGTCGGCGGTTCCCGGTCCCTTGTTGGTGGGTGCGGTGGCGCCGAGGAACACGATGGCTGTGTCGAGCAGCGCCTGCAGATCGCCATAGACCTGCTGCTGCGGGTCGAGGCTCGGCGCCGTGCTGCCGCCGACCGCATCCCGGTAGGGGATATCACCCCAGGCGTCCGCGGTGGTCCCGACGAAGTACGCCTCGAGCACCATGGCCATCCCGGCGAATACCGAGTCGTGTGCGGCTTCGGTGGCCCGGCGGATCTTGCGGAGATCGAGCAGTCCACCGCCACCGTAGGTGCCGTCCCAGAAGCCGGTGTACTCATCGGCACCCACGCCGTAGTTGCCGATCAGCCCATACTGCGGTCCGCGACCGGCGCAGGCCTGCATCCAGAGACAGATGCTCCGGGCGAGGTGGTTCTCCATCTGGACGTTCATGTTCGCCTGCGCCGCGACGAAGAGCGCGGTGGCGGAGGCGGTGGTCGGGTTGTTGGGGTCGGTGGTGATCCCCTCGCCCGTCAGGAAATCGTTGCAGCCTGTGGTGCCGCTGGCCAGGGCCAGCGCGACCAGGGCTGACAGCAGTCGGTTGCGCATGGAAGTAGCTCCGGGCATCAGCGGTTGAGAGTGAGGGAGAAGACGAACGACCGGCTCTGCGGATTGTTGAACCAGTCGATTCCACGTGCGCCCGTTTCAGCTCCGACGAGGTTGGTCTCGGGGTCCACGCCGGTGTACTTCGTCCAGGTGTGGAGATTCCGCCCCGACACCCGGATGTCCACGCTGGCAAAGCCGATCGTGTTGCGGATGAAATCGTTGTCGAGCGTGTATCCGAGGGTGATCTCGCGCAGCTTCACGAAGCTCCCGTCCTCGTAGAACCCGGTGCCGACCGAGAAGCCGTAGTCGTAACGGAAGAAGTCCTCGTTGAGCGTCGCGGCGGTCCCGGCGCCGGGCCCCGCCACCTTGTAGCCCTTGAAGTAATCCTTGCCGAAGGTCACGGTCTTGCCGCGCATTTCGGTATCCTTGCCGGTACCGAAGTGGATCAGGGCGTAGCGGGTGCCGTTATACACCTGCCCGCCATGCCGGATGTCGATCAGGCCGGACAGGGTGAACTTCTTCCACCGAATGGTGTTCCGGAGCCCGCCGGTCCACTTCGGGTTCGGGTCGCCCATCACGCGCGTGGTCGAGAAGTCAGGCACCGGGAAGCCGGGCAGGCCCGTCGTCGAGAAGGTGCCGTCGTCGATGTACAGTGCGTGTTCCTTGATTCCCTGGGCGCTGCAATTGGCGTCGACATCGAACGCAGTGCCATTGATGTCGGTGATGCCCCGGCCGCAACGGACGAAGTCGTAGTCGCGGAAGACGCCCGCCGGCAGGCCGATCTGGCTGTTCGCCGTGCCGAATCCGCCGTTGCCGCCATAGCCGATGTGCCCGTCCACGGGGTCGACGCCTTTGAGCGCCAGGACCCGGTTCCGGTTGGTCCCGAACTGGAGGCCCACCTCCCAGTTCAGTTCGCGGGAGGTGATCGGGCGGATATTGAGAACCAGTTCGGTGCCGCGGTTACGGATCGAGGCGCCGTTGGAGGCCTCGAGGGTATAGCCGCTCGAGGGCGGCAGCGGAGTGAACAGGATCACCTGGTCGGTCCGCCGGTGGTACCAGGTGAAGCTCAGGTCGGCATGGTCGCCGAAGAGCCCGAGATCGATGCCGGCCTCGATCTCCTTGGTCCGCTCGGGCCTGAGTCCGGTCGCTGGGCGAACGGTGGAGGAGAACAGGCCGCCGACGCCCCGCTGGGAGGCATTCTCGTTGACGGAGAACGGGTCGGTGAACTTGCCGCCGGCGACGAAGGTCGAGGTGGTGAGGTATGGATCCGGCTCCTTGCCCACCTGGCCATAGGCCAGGCGCGCCTTGCCGATGGTGATCGTGTTGCCGGGCGTGCCCGTCGCGTTGGTGAAGAGCCACGAGGCCTGCGCACTGGGGAACCAGTTGCGCCGGCTGGCCTGCCCGAAAGTCGATGAGCCGTCGTAGCGGAGCCCCGCCTTGAGGTAGAGCTGGTCGAAGAGGTCCAGCGTACCCTGGCCGAAATACCCCTCGATCCGGAGCTTATTCTCGATGTCGCTCGGCGCGTCCTGGCTTGCCGTGTTGCCGAGCGTGAACGGCCGCGGCGCGGTAAGCCCGTTGCCGATGACGCCCAGCTGCCGGAAGTTGCGCGCGTTGAGATTCTGGCCGAGGGTGAGGCTGCCGCCGGCCTTTGGACTGATCGTGAAGGTGGCCCTGGCGGTGAGGTTGTGGTCGATCTGGGTCCGGGTCAGGTTCGCCTTGATCACCTGTCCCAGCGGATCAGGACCGTTCGAGCTGGTCTGCGGGAGGCCCTGCAGCCGGTTGTCCCCGGAGTAGTCGACGCCGAGGGTGTAGTTGAAGCGGAGCCAGTCAGCGGCGGCATAGCTCAGATTTATGCCGCCCATGATCCGGTCGGTGGCGGTCGTGCTGATCGCCTCGTTGGCGATGAAGAACGGATTGTCGTACCGCCGGCTCTCGCCCGACGAGGCAACCGAGGGATGCGGGAACCGGTAGGACCGATGCAGGCCCGAGCTCGCATCGAGGTACGGCAGGTTGTTGTACTCCGGTGGGGTCCGCCAGGCGCCGACCCCGACGCCGCTGAAGTTCGAGCCCTTCTGGACGAAGTCGCCGTTGGAGGAGGTGTAGGCGACGTTGGCGCCGATCAGCAGCCGGTCGGTGACCCGCTGGTCGCCCTTAAACCGGAAGCTCTCCTTGTTGTAGCGATTGTTTGGCCCGACGATCGTGCCTACCTGGTGGGACAGACCCGCGGAGAGGAAGAACGTCGTCCGCTCCCCGCCCCCCGAGATGGTCAGGGTGTTGTCGGTGGAGAAACCATCCTTGAACACCTCTTTGGAGTGATCAAAGGTCCTGGTCCCCGGGGCCAGCAGTGGTCCCCAGGAGTACCGGGTCGCGGCGCAATCGAGGAACGATGGATCCGCAACCGGATCCGCGGTGGCACAGTCGTCGGTGATTCCGGCCTCGCCCTGGCCGTAGCTCCGCTGCAGGGCCGGCGTCCTGGTGACCTGGTTCACCGCAGCCGAGGTCCGGAGCGAGTAGCTCACGCCCTGCCCCTGGTGGCCTCGCTTGGTGGTGATGAGGACGACGCCCTGGCCGGCCCGGGCGCCGTAGACGGCCCCCGCGGCGGCGCCTTTCAGGATTTCGATGCTTTCGATATCTGCCGGATTGATGTCGGACGCTCGATTGGGCGCCGAGCTGCCGCCCTGTGCCGTCTGGAAGGGATCGAGGTCGGCGGTGCTGAAGGTGGAGTTGTCGGCCGGGATGCCGTCGATCACGAACAGCGGATCACCCGCGCCACTCAGGGTGTTGACCCCGCGGATCCGGATCGAGCTGGAGGCGCCCGGGTCGCCGGAGGTGGAGGTCACCTCCACGTTGGGGGCCTTGGCCGCGAGCGCTGTGACGACGTTGGTCTCGTTGCTCTTCTGGATGGCGGTCGAGTCCACGTTGTTGCGGACGCTGCCAAGCTTGGCGACGTCGCTCTCGGTGCCCGAGCCGGTGACCACGATCTCGCCCAGCTGCAGCGGGTTGGGTGGGAGCGCGAAATCCGCGTTGAGGTTGTCCGAGTCTACCACGACCTGGGCGGTGCGGGGTTTGTAGCTGATGGCCCGGGCCATGAGGCTGATCGTGCTGCCGGGTGTCACGCGGGTGGCCGGAATCGTCAGGGTGTAACGTCCGTCCCCCTTCGAGATGGTGGAGAAGGGGAGCCCGACCACCTGAACGACGGCCCCCGAGATCGGCGCCCTGTCATCAGTCTCAACATGGCCGGTGATCGTGATCGCTGCCTGCTGTGCAGCGACCGGTGCAGCCGCCAGCAACAGCAGTCCTAGGCTACATGAGAACCGAAGGAGGGAGAAACGCATGACGCCTCCACGCGCGGTGGATGAGGGTGCGGCGAACGGATATGCTTGGACGTAGACGGCTGATGGCCCTTCAACGGCAGATATACCGGGCGATCCGGGGGCCGTCAATAGGCCGGAGGGACGTTTCGTTCTAGCTCGGCATGTCGTCTGGGGCGGTCTGCCGAACGTCGGGTCGAGCCAGGTTATCGGAGCTGCTTGGTGAAGATCACCTGGTCATCGCCGGGGGCGTAGAAGTCGGGGACGCGTGCGACGGCCTGGTAGCCGCGCGCCAGGTAGAAGTCGCGGGTCGGGGTATAATCCGGGCGGCCGGAGGTGTCGATCGAGATCAGCCGTGCAATGCCGGTGAGGCGACGTTCCATCTCCTCGGTGAGCGCGGTGCCCACGCCATGGCCCTGCGCCGATGGATCGACCGCGAGCCAGTAGAGATCCCAGGTCCGCTCGGTGCACGGCGTCTCTCCCCAGCAGATCCAGCCGACCAGGCGGCCCTCGAGTTCCGCGCCCAACCCGTAGTAGGGGCGGGAATCTGTAGGGGCGGGGCTTAGCCCCGCCCCTACCGGATTCCCGCCCGACGGCCCCGGATGATTGACGCAGTCCGCAAAGACTTCACCCGCGATGCCGAGCTCTTCCTCTCGGAAGACGCCGGTCTCGCGGGTGATCTCGAGGACTCGGTCCGCGTCGGCGCTCGTCAGATCCCGGAGACGAGGGCGAACGCGGGAACTCATGACGGCGGAACGCTGGCCGTGGCTCCGTTGCCGTTCGTGGGCGTACCGCTCGCCAGCGCGACTGCGGCCTGGCGCGAGGAGGAGCGGGAGAGGGCTTCGTCGACGATGCGGCAGACCAGCTCGTCGTACTCCCAGCCGTTCGCCTTGGCCATGCGGGAGAGGCCGGCGGAGTCGGAGATGTCGGGGTTCGGATTCACTTCGAGCACGAAGGGCTGGCCCGCCGCATCCACCCGCAGGTCCACCCGGCCGTACCCCTCGGCGCCGCACAGATCTTCCCAGGCCTGACGGGCCACGGCAATGATCCGCTTCTGGATGTCGGGGGAAACGTCCGCGGGACAGACGGGGACGGAGCCGAGGTCTTCCGGGCTCCCGGTGTCCCACTTGGCGGCGTAGGTGAGGATTGGCCAGCTGCCCTCGGGCATGTTGTCGAAGCAGAGTTCGGCGATCGGAAGCACCTGATCGCCGATGAAGCCGACGTTGAACTCGCGTCCCGCCACGTACTCCTGGATCAGCACCTCGTCCCACTGCTCCACCATCTCGGCGATCCGCTTCTTGAGCGCGCGCTTGGTGGTGCAGACCGAGCCGGAGTCGATGCCGTTGCTCGCGTCTTCGGCGGCCGGCTTCACGATGACCGGCAGGGTGAGATCGGCGGGGACCTTGTTGCCGTTGGAGAGGACGTAGCGCGGGATCGGGGTGCCGCTCCGGGCGAGCAGCGTGTTCGAGACATGCTTCCGGTGCGCGACCGTCACCGCCCACGGCTTGCAGCCGGTATAGGGGACTCCGGTCAGCTCGAGCGTGGCGACGACGAAGTCCTCGAACTTCGAATGGCCGCCAATCCCCTCACAGAGATTGAAGACGGCATCGGCGCGGCGAACTTTGGGGAGCCAGCTGAAATCGCTGGGGGCGCGGACCGGGACCAGGCAGGTCTCCCAGCCACGACTGCGGAGGGCGGATTGTACTTCCTTGGCGCTGTCCAGGACCGAGGCGACGTCTTTCGGTTCCCAGGTATCCCAACCACCATCGAACAATATGGCAACTTTCAAGCAGCGGCCTCCGCGAGCAGGGAGCGACCGCTGATACGCCGCCAGGCGATATCGGCGACCGTTCGGATCAGTTCGTCGTAGCTCATCCCCGCGGCGCGCGCCGCCTTGGGGAAGCACGAATTATCCCGGGGGTCAGGCAGGATCCCGGGAAGGGGATTGAGCTCAACGACGTTGGGCGTGCCGTCGGCGTCGCAGCGGACGTCGACCCGGCACCAGTCCCGGCACTCGAGGGCGTGATACGCGCCGAGCGCCGCGTTCCGAATCTGGGTGGCGAGCTTTGCGGGGACCCGCGCCGGGCATTCGAACATCTCCAGCGGGTCGGTCGGGTCGTCCCAGATCCACTTGGCTTCATAGCCGTAGATCGGCGGGGCACCCTCGGGCAGCTCGTCGAACCGCATCCCGACGATCGGGAGGCAGCGGGCGTCCTTGCCGTTCCCCATGATGGCGACGGTGAACTCGCTGCCAGGGAGGTAGGTCTCGATCAGGACCGGCTCGCTGTAGGTGCTGAGCAGGTAGTCCACCTGCTTGAGCAGCTCCCGGCGGTCCTTGCAGAGGCTCTTCACGCTGACGCCCTTGCCCGAGCCCTCGAAGGCCGGCTTCACGAACAGCGGGAAGGGGAGGGTGCAGTTGCGGGCGTCAGCCAGGGTCTTGGCGAGGACGAATGGCGCCGTCGGCACCCCGCGCAGCTGCATGAACTCCTTGGCGCGGCTCTTGTGGAGCGCGAGGGAGAGCGTCAGCGGGTCTGAGGCGGAGTAGGGTACGCCGAGGAATTCACAGATCGCGGGGACGTGGCCCTCGCGATTGGGGCCGTAGAGCCCCTCGGCGATGTTGAAGACGAAATCGGGCCGGGCCTTCCGGAGCCGGGTCGGGAAATCATCGATCGCCTCGAGGCGAATGATCTCTCCCAGCGGTGAGAGCGCGCGCTCGACGGCGTCGATCGTCGCGGGCTCATCCCATTCGGCGTAGAGGTCTGGCTGAGGGAGATCGTAGCGGAGAGCCCGCGTGGATCCCGGGGTGTTCGGGGAGGCGCTAGTTGCCCCGGCAGGCTTGGCCGGGGCGGATGGTCTCAGATTGAAGGCGAGTCCGATGCGAACTGCCAAACGGGTCCTCTGATCGTCTGGTCGTCACGTCGAGTACTGCTTTGGCCGCTCAAGAAGAGCGTGCCGACGTGGTCTCAAGCATTCACACATTCAAAAGTAAGAAAGTCATCGTATTCGCACAATAGTTTTTTCGGCACTTTGTTGACGAAAGTTGAGTTCGATGCGGTCACCCGCGCTTGATCGGTCGTTGCCGACGCGGCCGGAACGGTCATCGGGAGCGATCCAAGAGCCGCAATCGATGCTCGAGTTACTGAAATTCGCGGCTTCGACCCACTCCGAGCGCTCTCGACGGTCGCCCATGCACGAGCGACACGAGACTCTTCCCTCTCCAGCCCCATACCGACGCGGTCCATCGCCTGCCTGCTGCAGAATGACAGAGGGGGAGCGCCGCAATCCTTTGGCACTCCCCCTCCTGATGCTTCCGACAGGCCAGTTGGCCTCCTACACCTTGTGATAGCCCACTCGGCCGGCCTCGGTCCCGTCGGCTGCGGAATAGATCTCGAAGTCGGCGAAGAATGACGGCGCCTCCTTCTGCAGGGCCCGCAGGCAGCCCATGGCCATCCGGCGGATCTCCAGCTCCGCCCCTTCGCCCAGCCGGAGTTCCAGCATCGTCCGCCAGGCGCGAATGTTCGCGCTGACCACGATCTTCACCTCGGTGGCGTTAGGGAGGACGCTCCGCGCCGCTTCACGGGCCATCTTCCGCCGGTGGACCTTGTCCGCCACCCACTCGTACTTGGCCATCAGGTGGTCCACCGACTGCACGTAGGCCGCCTGCGCGGCCTCCACCTGTCTCGTCCACTCCACTTCCAGCTTCAGATCCCCGATGATCGCCGGCGGCATCACGAAGGCCGCATGCGACTCGTCCACGTAGCGCTGGGAGAGCTGCGAATAGCCGAAGCCCGCCCGGTGCCGGACCAATTCATGGCTGCACGACCGGCTGATCCCCTCGATCAGCAGCACGTAGACCGCGTGCTCGAACACCGAACCGTGCCCCTGCTTGAGGATGTTCTCCAGGTACTCTGCGGTGCTCCGCCCGGCAGGGTTGCTCTGGCTCATGTAGCAGATCCGCCCTGCGAACTCGGCCAGCCGCTCGCCATCGGTGGAATCGCCCTTCCACTGGACCGGCATATGGGCCGGCTCCACGAACTGGGGGCGGGCAACGAGGGTGACGCGGGGGGCCTTGAGGATTTCCATGGGTCTACGCTGTTGGGGTCTGTGCTGCGATCTCCATCCGGCTTCTGGCGTAGCCGCCGGTCCGCTCGATTTCCCGGAGCGCCAGCTCGATATCCTCCGGGATCACCGCCGCGTCGGCTCCGAGCTTGAGGCCGGCCAGCGCCGGCTCGCCCGAATCCACCTTTACGCCGGGGTTCAAGATACCATCGGGGTCAAATGCCGTCTTGACCCGCCGGAACAGCTCGACGATGTCCGCGCCGTACTGCGCCTCGAGGAGCGGCGCGCGCAGCCGGCCGTCGCCGTGCTCTCCGCTGACCGTCCCACCCAGCGCGATCGCGGCGGCGTTCACCTCGTCGTACAGCGCCC
>DAINRP010000006.1:0-18556 GCA_036741755.1 Gemmatimonadales bacterium | reverse complement strand
ACCCCGCTCCGCGCCGCTGGAATCGGATCGAGTCGCCAGCGGATCGTAGTGATGAAGCCGAGCGTCCCTTCGGCGCCGATGAGCAGCTCGAGGTCGTCGCCGGTCGTGAGCCAATGGTCCAGAGCATATCCGGCGGTGTTCTTCCGCACCCGGGGGAAGCGGGACCAGATCTGGTCGGCCGCGAGGCGGATGGCCGGAGCGGTCTTGAGATGGAACCGGTTGACGGCGGTGGGGAGTCCGCGATTGATCGCGCCCTGGCTCACCATCGGTCCGCTCGCCTCACCGCGGCTGAGCCACCCCAACTCGCCATCTCCGGTCACCACTTCCATGCCCATGACCCACGGTCGCACCGGCCCATAGCGCACCGTGCGCGCCCCCGCGGCATTGGTCGCCACCATGCCGCCGAGCGTCGCCCAGCGACTGCTGGATGGGTCGGGCGGCAGCCGGAGCTTGTGCTCGGCGGCAGCCCGGTTGAGTTCCCCCTGCGTGACGTTGGCGCTGGTGATGGCGGTCCGGGAGACGGGATCGACTTCGAGGGTACGCGGCATGCCGTCCCGCAGATCGACGATGACCCCGTGGCCGACGGCATTGCCCGGTATCCCGCTGCCGGCGCCCCGGGCCGTGAGCGACGTCCGGGTCGCGCGGGCCCAGGCGACGAGCGACTGCAGCTCGCTGACGCTCTTCGGGACCGCGACACCGAGGGGGATGAGCCGGTAGATTCCCGCTCCCTCGGAATACGCGGCGCACGCCCGGGGATCGGTATTCACCAGCGGGTTGGATTCCGGCCCATTCGACATGCCCAAACGTAGCGGCTCTCCCTTGACAAGGAATGGCAGGCGGGGAAAGGCTTATCAATAATGTCGGAAATCCCGAAGGCCCAGCTGATTCACATCGACGTCGACCGCCGCCTCGGCCATGAATGGGACGAGTGGGACGGCAAGCCGCTGCCTAATCTGGGCGACTTCGACAGCGAGCCGGGGCTCTTCTTCGTGTGGGCCGGCGGAACGATCCTAGCCGCCCTCGGCGTCGTCGCCATCCTCCTCTACCTGCTCAGCCCCAGACTCGGACTTCTCTCCCCGACGGTGCCGACCGCCCTGTGGCTCAGCCTCGGTGCGACCGCCATCCTCACCTGGGCCTGGCTGACGCTCATCATCGGGTCGTTCCTGGTGCAGCGGCCGATGCTGCCGGAGCGGCTGGTGGAGCGCGGGCCGCTGCTCTGGCTCATGCGCTGGACCTCGGCGCTGGCGGACCGGTTCGGCCGGCGCGACTGGGTGGAGAATGCGGCCGTGAAAGTCTACGACTTCTTCGCGGCGTCGCGGAACCGAAAGGTGGGGAAGGGCGAACTCCTGCTGCTCATTCCGCGCTGCCTGTCCAAGGCCGCGCTCGACGGCGTGCTCGCGATCGCGGGGAAGTACGAGGTCGCGGTCTTCGTCGCCACGCGGGGGCAGCTCGCCCGGCGGGTGATCCGCGAGCGCCGCCCCCGTGCCGTCGTCGCGGTCGCCTGCGAGCGCGATATGGTTTCCGGGCTCACCGATGTGGCCGGCAAGGTCCCGGTGCTCGGCCTCACCATGTCACTGCCCGCGGGACCTTGCAAAGACGCGGGAATCGACCTCGGCAAGCTGGAACACTGGGTGCGGACCTACGTCGCCTAGCTTTCCCTGATCGCCCAATCGCCCAATCGCCTAATCGCCCAATCGCAATCCCGCCCTACCGCGCCGTCGTATCCGCCGCACCTGCCCCCGCATACAGCTTCGCCAGCTCCGTCACGATCTCTTCCATCCGCTTGCCCACGGGATGGTCCTTCGGCACCTGACGGTCCAGGTCGCGGGCGGAAAGACTCGCGTCCGCCAGGGGACGGAAGATCGTCTCCACGGTGAGCTTGCTGTGCCCCGATCGGGTCGGGTCCACCCACGCGCGCACCTGTACCACCTCCGGCCCGACTTGGCGGCCCGACGTCGGGCGCTTGGTTCCGGCGTTGAACCAGGCGGTCTCGATATAGCCGTCGCGCACTTCGACCTTGGTGACTGGCAGCGAGTCGGAGCGGAGCACGTCGGCGAGCGCGCCAGTGGCGCTCTTCACCTCCAGCTCCAGTTCGCCCTGCACGGCGCCCGTCACCGGCGGGAAATAGGGCCGAGTCGTCGCCGGCGAACAGGCCGATGCGGACAGGACGACCGCCAGCAGCAGGCGGCGCATTCGCGCTCCTCGTATGGGTCGTGACATCGCTCAGGCTTCCGGATCGCCGCTGGCGACCTTGCCGAACCACTCTTCGATCGGCATCTCCCCGCCAGCCTTCGCCGCCCGGCCCTGATCGGCGCGCGGCAGGTCCTGCTGCACCAGGTCGATCCGTTTCCATCCCGCGAAGGGCGTCTCGACGTCGGCGCGCGGGACGTACCGCGACGAGGCGATCCGTTCGTAGCGGTGGACGTAGCGGGGGCAGTTGGGGAAGAGATGCGTCACCGCGACCCGCACCACGAGCTGCGCCTCCTTCCACGACGCGAGCAGCGGATCGTTCGCGTCGACCGTCGCGGTGCCCTGCACCCGCAGCCGGAACGGCTTCTCCAGATCCATGAAGAGCAAGCCGACGTTCCCCTGTCCGGTGATGTTCCCCATCGAATAGAACATGCCGTTCCCGTCGTAGGATGGAAACGCGAGCGTCGTAGCGTCCAGCACTCGGACGAATCCCGGGTCGCCTCCTTTGTAGGAGACCGTCGGGCGCCCCTCGTGGTCCACGCTCGCGAGCCAGAAGAGATCTCGGCTCTCGATGAAGGCCCGGTCCTGATCGGTGATCTCGGTGTGGTGCGCGATGACGGCCAGCTTGTCGGCGATGCGCCGGGTATCGAACTGATCCTGCAGTGCCCGGTGCTCCGGACCGTAGAGGCTGCTCATCGAGGTGGTGCTCCGTTGGCGATTGAAGGTGACGCCTAGCGTCCGAGGTCCGCGGGCTGAGCCGGATCCTGGCTGTAATCGTAGAAGCCCCGTCCCGACTTCCGGCCGAACATGCCTGCTGTCACCATGCGGCGGAGCAGCGGCGGCGCGGCATACCGGGTCTCATGATACTCCTCGAACATGATGTCGGCGATGCGGGCGAGCGTGTCGAGCCCGACGAAATCGGCCAGGGTGAGCGGCCCCATCGGGTGGCCGGCGCCAAGCCGCATGGCGGTGTCGAGGTCGGCAGTGCTGGCGACGCCATGCTCCCGCGCCCGGATCGCATCGAGGATATATGGCACCAGCAGCAGGTTGACGATGAAGCCCGAGATGTCCTTCGCCGCGACGGCCTCCTTGCCAAGGCTCCGCACAAAAGCCTCGGCCCCGGTGAAGGTGGCGTCGCTGGTTCGCACGCTCCGCACCACTTCGACTAGCGGCATCATCGGGACCGGATTGAAGAAGTGCAGCCCGACGAAGCGATCCGCCCGGCCCGTCAACGCCGCCATGCTGATGATGCTGAGGCTCGAGGTGTTCGACGCGAAGATCGTCCAGGCGGGGCAGCGGGCGTCGAGGTCCTGGAAGAGCTGGTTCTTGAGCGCGAGATCTTCGGTGACCGCCTCGATGATCAGTCCGCATCCGGCGAGGGCCGCGACGTCGGTCGTGAAGCTGAGCCGCCCCAGCGCGGCCTCACGGTCGGCCGCGGCGAGTTTGCCCTTCTCGACGAACCTGGCCAGCGACTTCTCGATCCCTGCCCTTCCCTTCGTCAGTTGCGCTTCGGCGGTGTCACGGACGATGGTGCGGTAGCCGGCGGCCGCGCAGGCCTGTGCGATGCCGCTGCCCATCAGGCCGCAGCCGAGTACCCCAACGCTTTCGATTTCCCTCATGGATTGAGCGCCTTTCGGACTTCATCGAGCAGTGCCCCGACGACGCCGCCCCCGCGGGGCGGCAGCATGTGCGACGGCTTGATGTCGCCCCGTTCGAGATGGTCGAGCGCGCGCTCCAGGCCGAGCTGGGTCCGCGCGGCGATGGGCCGGAACTGGCGGGAGATGGCCCATCCCGCCGATGCCATGACCGGAAGCGGCGCGACCGCGACCAGCCAGAATGGGGACATCACCAGCAGGATGCCCGCGCTGACGAGGCCGACCGTCCCCACCGTCGCCATCCCGCCGATGAAGCCGCTGCGGGTGGCGCGGAGGTCGGCGCTGAGGGCGACATGGCAGAACCCCGGCTCGAGCGCCGTGACCGTCGCGGTGACGAGCCCCGCACGCGTGAGCATGAACGGCTTTCGGCCGCCGAGCGCGGCGGAGGATCTCCGGAGCGCCGCCTGCATGCCGCGTAGCGGCTCCCAGGCAATCCGGCCCGGCTGCTGCCGCTGGACCGTGAGCAGCTCCTGGCTCTCCATCCAGGCGAGCAGCGCACGCTCGACATCGGCCACTTCGCCGCGCACCACCCGTTGCGCCGTGATGACCGCGCCACCGAGGGTGCGGTCGAGCAGGCCGTTGGGGGCGGGGAGCTCCTGCCGGCCGTGCTCCTCGAGCATCGCCTGCTTGAGGTACTGTTCCGGAATCCCGACATCCTTGCCTAACGCGACGACTTCCTCCGGCGTAAGGCCGTCGGAGATGTCGCGCTCACCGGTCTGCAGCTCGGTGGCACGCTGGATGATCCGCTCGATGGCGGCGCGGTCGATCCGGGAGGGAAGGTTGCCGGGCATCAGAGGGCTTCGACGATGATCGCCTCGCCCTGGCCCCCGCCGATGCAGGCGCTTGCGAGGCCGAAGCGCTTGCCGCGCCGCCTGAGCGCGTGCAGCAGGTGCAGCGTGAGCCGGGCACCGCTGGCGGCGAGCGGGTGCCCGATCGCGATCGCGCCGCCGTCCACATTGGTCCGTGCACGGTCGAGCTTGAGTTCCCGCTCCACGGCGAGGTACTGCGCAGCGAAGGCCTCGTTCACCTCGACGAGATCCATCTGCTCGAGCGTCATTCCCGCCTTGGCGAGTGCCTTGCGCGCTGCGGGCGCGGGACCAATGCCCATGACGGCCGGCTCGACACCGGTCACCGCCCAGGAGACCAGCCGGCCGATCGGCGTCAGGCCCTGCGCCCGCGCGATCGCGGCATCCGCGAGCACCACCGCTGCCGCACCGTCGCAGATCCCCGAGGCGTTGCCGGCCGTCACCACACCGGCTTTCTTGAAATACGGCGCGAGCTTCGCGAGCCCCTCGGCGGTGGTGTCGGGCCGCATGTGTTCGTCGGCGGCCCATGGTTCCGCCTGCTTGGTCTTGCGGTTCATGATCGGGACGGGCGCGATCTCGTCAGCGTACCCGCCCGAGGTCCAGGCGTCCCGGGCGCGCTCCTGGCTCATCAGCGCGACCGCGTCCACATCGGCGCGGCTGAGCGCGTAACGGGTGGCGAGGTTCTCGGCGGTCTCCGCCATGGAGAGGCCGCATTCGGTGTCGCGCAGCGCTTCCCAGAGGGAGTCTTCGAGCGGGGCGGCGGGGCCGAGGCGGAGCCCCCACCGGGCGCCACGCACCACGTGCGGGGCCTGGCTCATCGACTCGGTGCCGCCGGCCAGGACGACCCGCGATTCGCCTAACAGAATCTGCTGTGCCCCCTGCACGATCGCCTCGAATCCTGAGCCGCACAGCCGGTTCACCGTGACCGCGGGTGTCTCCACCGGACATCCCGCCTTGAGCGCGACATGCCGCGCGAGATAGATCGCGTCGGCGCTGGTCTGCAGCGCATTGCCGAAGATGACGTGATCGATGCTCTCCGGCGCCACGCGCGCGCGCTCCAGGGCGGCCTTCGCGGCGACGATCCCGAGCTGGGTCGCGGAGAAGTCTTTCAGTGCCCCGCCAAACGCGCCGAATCCGGTGCGCGCGCCGGCGAGGAAGAGTACGTCCTGGGGGTGCCCCTGGGTGGGCATGGCGGGCTCCCTATATAAGGAAAGGGGCTTCGGAGCCCGAAATATCGCCGGGGCATGAGGGGAAGTCGAGCGAGCAATGAAGCCCATGCCCGCCAAGGGGTTAGTTCATGGGAGACTCGCTAGGAATCGCCCAGTAGCTTCTGCCGGCGCGCGGTGGCGTTGGCATCCCAGAAGATGCGGAGCGACGCCACGCCACGCGGGATCGCGCCCAGTCTGATCTCGTAGGTCGTGGTCACGAACGGCATGATCTCGAATGAGACGGTGCGGCTGGCCCGCGGGTACGGTTCCGTCTTGCCGAAGCGGGGATTCTGTTCGCCGGAACGCAGCGCGCGGATCCGGATATCGCGCCCGCCGTCGACCTCGATCCGGTAGACCTGCCCCTCGAGGAGCTCCACGCGGGTGAACTCGAGACCGGCGCCGGTGAATTCGTGATCCAGAATCAGACTGTCTCTTGTGAAGTTGGTGTCGGCGCCGGGGAGCCGGATCGGGGAGGAGGCTGCGCTGTTGAGCAGCAGGACCAGGGTGAGCGGTACGAACATGACGTCCCTCCTGCGGAATGGTTCGGCGGAGCTGGATCTGCCGATTGTCTGGAGGGAGACGAACGAATGCGGGGTGTTCGTGACATCACCGGCACTGACCGGTTTCCGTCAGGCGTGCGCGCGACGATCTACCCGTCAGCCACATGATGGCCGCAGTTGATGCAGTGGCGCCAGCCGAGCTCAAGCTCCGACTGACACTCGGGGCAGCGAGTGAAGGTCTGGTTCTGGCCGCAGTGCGGGCAGAAATTCACGGCGCGGCTGCTGGGAAGCCGGCCGCCGCAGAACCCGCAGCGGGCCCCCGTTTCACGGTGGAGCACCGGTCCACTGGGTGTTGGCTCCCCGGTGATTCGTGGAGGCGGTGGCACCATCGGCGCCGCGGGCGGGGCCGGCTCGGCGGAAAAGGACATGCGGCGTGCCGGCTCCATCGGCGCCTCCACGATCGGTTCGGGGCGGCGAGGTGGCGCCGGCAGATCGATGGGGTCGTCTTCGGGCGGTGCATACGACTCATCCGGGCCCGGACCGAGCGCATGCGCCAGCGGCTCGGTGCCCAGCAGCATCTCGGCCTTTGGATGCTCGCGAAGGATGCCGAGGTCGGGATTCGGACTGGTCAGCTGATCGTTGAAGAGCTGCGTGATGTCCTCGTCGACCATGCGGACAAAGCCGCCTTCGCCGGCACAGAGCCTGAGGACCAGCATGTCGTAGTCTTCGGCGGAATCGATGGCGAGCGAGCGGCGGTTGGTGCGGTAGGGCATGACGGACGTCAGCAGATCGCCGACAGCCAGCGGGCGATGCAGGCGGGCCGGATCGATGGCGATTAGGTTATCCACCAGTCGGCGGAAGAGCCGTTCGAGGTCGGTCATGGAGTGCGGAGACTAGAGCCGCCCTCTCGCACTGTCAAGCAAGGAGCGTTGATGCGCACCCTCTGTCTCTCCCTGGGCGCCCTTCTGGCGGCCGCTCCACTCGTCGCCCAGAGCGACTGTTCGCCGAGTTCGAGCTCGCATGAAGCGGATGTATTCGCCCACTTCTCCGTGCCGCTCGCCTTCAGCATGGGGCAGGCGCCGTGGATCTACCTGCCCGGCTCGGTGCAGATCGGAATCGAGGGTGCGCTGCTGCCCGACGCCAAGAGCAGCATCCGTACCCCGACGAAGTGCCGGCCCACCGCCGGTCCCGAGAACTGGAACGTGGCGAACTTCCTGGTCCGCCCGCGGATCGGGTTCGAGCTTGGGGATGGGGTGCTGCTCGAGGCGAGCTGGCTCCCGCCGGTGAAGATCGGCGACGTCAAGCCGAATCTCTGGAGCTTCGCGCTCTCGCGCACGGTACCGATGAGCAAAAAGGGCTCGGTGTTCGTGGGCCGCATCCACGCCACCATCGGAAGCGTCCGCGCCCCGATCACCTGTTCCGCCGCCGCCGTCCTTGCCGCCGGTCCCTGTTTCAATGGCACCAGGTCGAACGACCGCTTCTCCCCGAACATCTTCGGTGTGGAACTGGCGTTTGCCTGGCCGCTCGCCCAGGGCCGCCTCCGTCCGTACCTCGGCGGCGGGTACAACATCCTGCACCCACGGTTCGAGGTCAGCTATTCCGATTCACTCGGTCAGGCGAATCACCAGAAGACTCGGGTGAACATGAGCCGGTACGCCGTGTTTGGCGGCGCGACACTCGAGCCCGTGCCGGGCCTGATGCTGAGTGCCGAGGCCTACAGCGCCCCGTCGGATCTGATCACGGCCCGGGTGAGGGTGAACGTGCTGTTTGGCGGGAAGAACAAGCGCCGGCGCTAGTCGCGATCGGCGAGGGGGAACCGCTCTCCCGCCGCGAGGCGCCGCTCCAGCGCGGCGAATGCGGCATCGGGATCGTAGGCAGCGTACTGTCCCTTCGCCCGCTTCGCCTCAAGCCAGGCGGGGAAGCCGGAGTCGACCGCCCCGGGTGAGGTGATCTGCTCGGTGGCGGCTTTCACTGCGAGGTCGTTGGCGTACTCGTTCTTCGCGTGGCCCTTGTGGCCGCGCACCCAGGTGTACTCGACCTCGTGCCTGCGGGCGGAGTCGACCAGCACACGCCACAGTTCCAGATTCTCGATCTCCCCGCCTTTCCGCTTCCAGCCACGCGCGATCCAGCCCGGCACCCATTCGCGCATCCCCTTGATCAGGTATTCCGAGTCGGAGACCAGCAGCACCTGCAGCCGCTTGCCCTTCCCGGCGAGGAGCTGCAGGGCGGCGATCGCGCTGGACAGCGCCATGCGGTTGTTGGTGGTGTCAGGGGCGTGAATGTAGAAGTCGCGCCGCTGTACGGCGCCACCAGTGCGGATTTCGATCAGGCCGGCGCCGCCCCCGGGAGTGGCGCGCGCCTGGCCGTTACCGAGACAGCTCTCGTCAAGATGGAGTACGGCGATGGGCAGTGTAGGAGCTGGCACCAGGCGGGACGGGTTGCATGTGGATCAGCACCGGAATGTCGGTGGCCCGCAAGATAACCTCGGTGTGGGAGGGAATCTGCCAGCCGCCCTCATCGCGGTGCGCGCCGACGAAGAGCGCGTTCGAGCCGAGCCGCGCGATGGTTTCAGGGATCGCCGACGCCAGCTCCCCCTCGATGAAGTGGGTGTCGAAATCGAGCTGAGCCACGGACAGCGCGCCCGACGCCCGGGCCAGAGTCTTTCGCCCCTCGGGCTGGTCGGTGCCGACGTGCAGCACATCGAGATGGGCGCCGGTGATGCCGGCGAATCGGGAGCCGAAGGCGAGTGCGGTCTCGCTGTTGGGGCTGCCGTCGTAGGCGATCAGCACCCGGTCCATCGCCGTCGGCACCAGACCCGTCACCAGGATCGGCCGGTTCGACCGGCGTGCCAGCGCACGGGTGTCCGGCCCGATCGGGTCGTCGTTCATCAGGGCCAGCTCGCCACGGAGGCCCTTGCGGCCCACCACGACGACCCCGACCTGATCGGCCATCTCGCGAAGCACCTCGGTCGCCTGGCCCTCACGGATGCGCGTTTCGACCTCGAGTCCCGCGCGCCGGACAGCGCCCGCCGCGTCTTCCAGCATGTCCACCGCCGCCTGCACCAGATCTGCGCGGGTGGTGGGCATATTGGCGTCGGTGAACTCCATCCAGGGTGCGCCGAGCGCCATCTCCCCGGTGTGCCCCGGGCCGGGAATGACGTGGAGCAGCACCAGCCGGGCACGGAAGCGCTGCCCGATCAGGATACTCTGCGCCAGCGCGACCTGGGACTGGAGCGAGCCGTCGAGGCCGACGAGGATGGACGTGAACATGGGTGGAGGGTGGGGCTTGGGGAGGGAGGTGTCAAGCCTTCGCGGCTTTCAGAGCACCTGAAATGCCTCCACCTCGGTCAGCACGAACACCAGCTCCTCGCCGGTCATGGGCAGCCGACCGACGAAGGCGTCGTGGTTGTCGCGGTGGGTCATGCGGGTCGGTATGACGATGTATTCGGTGCCGCGCCGCATGATCGCGACCCGGCGGCCGTCGCGGATGGCGCGCTCGATCTGGTCCAGCCGTTCGGGAGACCAGCGCATCATGTCAGTCCGCCTTCGCGACGTGTATGGTGCCCGCTTCGGCCGTGATCTCCCCGATGACGGCGCGGGCCAGCACACCCTCGGCTCCGAGAGCCGCGAGGACCGCGGCAAGCCGATCGGGCGGGACCGCAAGCAGCAGCCCGCCGGACGTCTGCGCGTCGGCGAGGAGGAGCCGATCGGACTCGGTGACTCCCTCACCCCAGCGCACAGCCGAGGCCGCTTCGAGGTTCCGACGGGTGCCGCCCGGAATCACGCCGGCCTCCGCGAACTCCCGCGCCCGCGCCAGCAGGGGCAGCCGATCGGCCGTCAGGCGGGCACCAACTCCGCTGCCCCGGACGATGTTGCCGAGATGCCCGAGCAGCCCGAATCCGGTGACGTCGGTTGCCGCGCGGAGCCCATGGGCCCGCGCCACTCGCGCGGCGCCATCGTTGAGCGCCGTCATGCAGGCGATCGCCTCCGCAAGTTCGGCCTCGGTGATCCGGTCGCGCTTGAGCGCGGTGCTGAGGATCCCCGTTCCCAGCGGCTTGGTGAGGACGAGGACGTCCCCCGGGCGCGCGGCCGTGTTGGTAAGCATGCGGTCCGGGTGGACCTCGCCCAGCACCACCAGCCCCACGTGCGGCTCCAGGGCATCCACCGAATGGCCGCCGATGATCGGGCAGCGCGCCTTCGTGGCGATCTCCGCCATGCCATCGAGCACCTCGCCGAGCAGCTCGAAGGAGAGTGTCTCGCGGGGCCAGCCGACCAGGTTGAGCGCGAACAGCGGAGTCGCGCCCATCGCGTACACGTCACTCAGTGCGTTGGCGGCGGCGATCCGTCCCCAGGTGGCGGCGTCATCCACGATCGGGGTGAAGAAGTCCACCGTGGCCACCAGGGCGCGGTCGTCGCTGAGGCGATAGACCGCGGCATCATCCCTGGTCGCCGCGTCGACGAGGATGTTGGGATCCCCGAAGGACGGCACGTGACGCAGCACCTGCGCCAGCTCGGCCACGCCGAGCTTGCAGGCTCAACCCGCGCCGTGGGAGAGCGACGTCAGGCGGATTCGCGGCTTCTGGTCGCGGGGGCTTCCGGTCATAGGTACCTTCCTTGCGTGACTCCCGAACTCATCGAAATACTCACCGCACTGATGCTGGGCTTCCTCCATGCACTGGAGGTGGACCACATGCTGGCGGTCACGACCTTCGTCGCCGGCCGGCCGGCGCTCACCAATGCCGCCCGCTTCGGCTTCCGCTGGGGTATCGGCCACTCCGTCGCGGTCCTGGCGCTCGGCGGGGTGCTGCTGGTGACCGGAGTGCGCTGGCCCGAGCGCTTCGACGCGATTGGCGAGGGTCTCGTGGGCCTGATGCTCGTTGGTCTGGGCCTCTGGGCGCTCCGCTCGAGCCGGAAGTTACACCTGCACGAGCCCTCGGAACACGGCGACCACGCGCACCTGCATCTGCACGGAGGACCGGCCGCACACGGCCACCAGCATCACCACGCCCACCCCCACTCCCATGAACCCTCCCACAGCGAAACCCACCATCACGACGGCCATGCGATCACGCTGGTCGGGCTGATGCATGGCCTGGCCGGTTCGAGCGCGGTCGTGGCGCTCGTCCCGGTCACGCTGATTCGTCGAATCGATGTCGGGCTGGCGTATCTGGCGGCGTTCGGCGTCGGAGTGACGGCAGGCATGATGCTCTATGCCGTCGTCGCCGCCTTCGCTGTGCGGCGGGCGGCGGCGCGATCCCTGCTGTGGGGCCAGCGGGTCACCGCACTGGTCGGCGGAGCGGGCGTCGTGGTTGGCCTCCTGTGGATCTGGCGGGCCGCGGGGAGGTAGTGGGCGGTGAGGAGCGCACGAGTGTGGGAAGGCGCGGAGCGGGCGGGGCGGAGCTGTAAACGATCCGATCGTAGTGGCTCCGGTGCCAGAGCCGTCCCTCGAATGGGGGCCATCCCAACGCCCGAATGCCGTGGATGTAGGCGAGCGTGGTGGCTGACTTGAACGCCATGATGGCCCGGGCGACCGTCGGTCGTGAGCGCGGAGGCCCGTCCTGAATTCGGAGAATGCCGTGGAAGTGACTGGGCATCATCATGGAGGCATCGATTCGGACGCCGAGAATGCGAAGGGTCAGACCGAACCAGCAGTCGGCGACCATGATCCCGACCTCGGACGATTTCAGCCGACCGCGATCGTTCACCCCGAAGAGACTCCGCCCACAGTAGGTGTTGATCGTGCGGCGGCGATCCCGTCCCATCATTTCGACCCTCCCGATCCCCCCGATACGCAGTACGGGCGACCCTTGTGGTCGCCCGTCCTCACAATGGCCCGGCTTCGCTGCCCGGCTCTCTCCGGGACACAGGGCCTTACCCCATCACCACTCCCAGCAGCAGCCCGGCGATTACCACTCTGATCACGCCGCCGACCACCGGCTTCCAGGGCATGCTCCCGACCGGATGGCTTCGCAGCCGGGACGGGATCTCCATCAGGGCTCCCACGATCAGGAAGAGCAGCATGGCACCGCCGCTGCCGAGGCTGGTGAACCAGAGCCCTGCGAAGAGTGTGAGCAGCGCCGCTTCCACGGCCAGCGCCAGCAGGGAGGCACGCAGCGCCGGCCCCATCGGTCCCGGTGTCGCCCGGATTCTCCGCTCCGCCTCCCGCCATATGACGAAGAGCAGCGTCACGGCCGCCCACGCGATCAGGACCCGCGTAAAGGTCATCTAGAAGCTGGCGCGGAGTGAGTCGGCGCTGTACAGCTGGCCGCGCACCATCACTCGCTGCACCGTGCGGGTGTTGCGGATGTCGTTCAGCGGGTTGGCCTTCAGCACGACGAGGTCGGCCACCTTGCCAGGCGCCAGAATTCCGATCGAATCGGCGCCGAGCAGCTGCGCGGTATTGAGCGTGGCCGTCAGCAGCGCATCAGAGGGCGTGAGGCCCGCGCCGACGAGCAGCTCCAGTTCGGTGTGCAGGCTGAGTCCCGGAACCAGCATCTGGTTGGTGGCGTCGGTACCGGCGACGATGCGCCCTCCCGCCGCGCGGAACTCGCGCAGGAAGAGGTCCTGATTGGCGCGCGAGGCGCGGAACGCCGTGAAATCGGTACCCGTCCACCCCGCGCGCGTTACCATGCCCGGCACGTTCCACTTCTTGATCTGGCTGTCGGGCATGGTCTTGAGATCGTCCCCCGTCAGCACCGCGGGATCGTCGAGACGGCTGAAGGTTTCGTGCAGGACCAGTGTGGGGATCATGGTCGTGCGGGCTTCCGCGAGCGTTCCGGCGACCCGCCCGAGGTCGGCGCTGTCGAGCCCGGCCCAGCTCTTCTCGAAATAGGTCCATCCCCGAAAGAAGCTCGCGCGGTGTTCCGCGTAGAACTTCTCCGGCGTCTTGCTGATCGCTTCGGGAATGCCGGTGAGGTGCTCGATGGCGCCAACCCCCATCCGCGAGGCGGTCAGCGCGTCGGTGAGGCCAAGGTGGGCGGTGACTTTCAGGTTGAAGTTGCTCGCCTCGTCCATCAGCGGCTTGAGCAGCTCGGGGGTGATGCGGGTGTAGAGCTTGAGAAGATCCGCGCCGAGGACCGCGCGGCGATCCACCGCCCGCCGGGCCTCGTCGGCGGTCTTCACCTCCGTGGCGTCGGAGTAGGTGGCGGGGGCTCCATCGATCATCGCGCCCGCGCTGTAGATCCGCGGCGCGATGAGGCCGCCGAGGCTGACCTCCTCGCGGAGCGCCAGGATGGAATCCTGGTTGCCGTGCACGTCGCGGACGGTCGTGACGCCCGCGGCCACATAGCGGCTCAGTGCCCACCGCTCCGTGTGGACATGCCCGTCGATCAACCCCGGGATGATCCACGAGCCGGTGACGTCCACTTCGGTCGCGGTCTTGGGTATCTCGAAGCCTTCGCGCGGGGCGATGGTCTCGATCTTTCCCTGATACACCACGATCACCGCATCCCGCAGCACGGGATCGCCCGCGCCGCTGATGAGGTTGCCACCGACCAGCGCGATCCGGTCCTTGTGGCGGGGGGTGCAGGCGGCCAGGGCCACCAGGAGCAGCAGTCCGAGTCGGCGCATCTCAGTCGCTCGAGGGGTCATCATGCAGGATCTTCCAGCCATCGGTCCGCCGCTCCATGACCAGCGTGAAGGGACCGCTCGCGAAGGCGTGGCATCGGAGTCCGGTCGTCGAAGTGGGTGAAACGTGCCGCCACGCTGAGGGTGGCGCAAGATGAGACGGCTCTTCCACATGGGACCGGTGGATCGCGCGCTCCCTCGCAGGAGTCGAGGTTCGTATCGGCCCTGTCCCGCCCAATGACGAACGGGTCTAGTCCTCGGTGCTGTCCCGCTCCGGGAGCTGCTCGTCCTCTGCGGTGGGGGCCTCATCGGCCAACTGGTCGACTTCGCCCTTCAGCGCGTCCACCTGCTTCAGGAACTCGGCCGGCTTCACGGTGGGAATCCACCGGGCTCCGATGGCCTTGAGCGGAGTGCTCTCGAATCGGCTGGTGTAATCCACCTGCTCCCGATGTCCGGAGAGTGCCACGATCCCCGCCAGGCCCCCGATCACCCCGAGCGACCACAGCAGTCTGGGCCACTGCGTCATCCCCGATACCCGGGCCAGGTGTGCGGCGAGCGTAATCACGCCGATCGCCAGCGCGACCGTACCCGCGAGAACGTCCCAGCCGAATCTGCCCGGAAAGAGGAAGCTCAGGTATTCGAAGGCGCCTGACGAGACGATGAATCCCGTCAGCGCGAGACACGCGATGGCGAAATGCTCCAGGAACCGGAAGCGGTGCTGGGTCACCCGGCCCACCAGCGCCCAGGCCCCTGCCCAGACCACGACGACCAGCAGCATCATCAGCGAATCGCCGAGCATCCCGGCTGGAGTCACCCGCGAGGTCTTGCCGAGATACTCGTTGATCGCGACCAGGACGCCGGTCGCGCCGGCGATCGCGACGGCGGTGCGTGGAGCGTCACTCAGGGTGAGCCGCCCGTTTGGAGGCGCGTCAACCAGCGCCGGCGGCACCGGCAGGCTCTCGTCGAGGAATCGGACCGTGGTCCGTCCCAGCCGGAACTCGGACCCGGAGTGCACCGGGTAACGGGCGACCCGCTGGCCCGAGGTCGCATCAAAGGTCCCGTTCACGGTTCCCTGATCCACGAGCAGCAGCGTTCCACTGCCGTCCCATTCCAGCAGGGCGTGGCGCGAGTCGGCATAGCGATCGTCGAGGATGACGTCGTTGTCGAGGCCGCGTCCGATTGTGGCGGGGAAGGCCCGGAGGCGCACCCGCTGGCGTACGCCTCGGCGCTCGAGGACTTCGACAATCATGGTGCCGCCCTCTCGATGCTCGCGAGATAGCGTTCGACCACCCGGCGTGCGTTCTCGAAGGTGACGCCCGAAAGGGTCAGCGTCGTAATCAGCCCCTGATGCGGGTCACCGAGCGTCGCCGCCTTGAAGAAGGCGTCGTAGAGTCCCGGGAGCTTGCGATAGCGGCGGGTACAGAAGACCGTCTTGAGGGTCAGCGAACCCTGCCGCACGTTCCCCACCGCGCAGCGCTGCGGGGTGACGAGATCGCGGCTCTGATAGCTGAGCCCTTCCCCCGCAAACTCGCGGGTGAGGAGCGAGTAGAACCGGAGCCGGTTCAGTTCGTCGCTGGACAGCACCGCATGCTTGAGCTCCAGCACGCCGGACCATTGGTCGCCCGAGATGAAGATGTAGTCGTCGGTGGAGCACTGGTGAGCGATCGTCTCGTACGGCCGCGTGCTGCCGTGTGAGGCATCGCCCCAGCACTTGAAGAAGGCGGCCGGCTTGGTCGGGACCCGGTAGCCGCCCAGCACGATCGTCGGTGTCGAATCGGCGAAGAGCCTGGCCAGGTAGACGTCCTGATAGCTCAGCATCTGCTGCGCCACGGTCGCGAGCAGGCTGTCGGGGCGCTGGTAGTCCGGTCGGCGTGCCTCCGCGACGAGGGCGATCACCCGGTCGACCGGCACCAGGAAGCTGATCCCTTCTCCGGCGGTGGAGACGTTCACCCCGACGACGGCGCCCGCCGCGGTGACCGCCGGCCCGCCGCTCATCCCCGGATTGATCGAGCCGGTGAAGTGGATTTTGGGGTAGAGGGTGTGCTCGAGGAGGCCGTTATAGGTCCCCTCGACGATGCTGAGGCCGAGGTCATGCGGGTGCCCCATCGAGTAGAGCCGGGTGCCGCGATCGAGGCCGACCGGCGCGAGGTCGAACCAGGGATCGTTCCCTCCGGGAACCTTGAGCACCGCCAGATCGTGCACCACATCGATCGCCAGCACCTCGACCGCGCGCGTCGAGTCTCTGCCATCGATCACCTCCACGCGATAGCGGTCCGGCAGGTTCACCAGCTCCGAGATCACATGGTAGTTGGTGACGACATGCCCATCGGGTGACACGAAGAACCCCGACCCGATCGCCGACTTGGCGCCGGAGCTCTTCTCCACGCTCTGGATCTTCACCACCCGCGGCGCAAACCGGCGATACACCTCAGCGGCATCGGGGCCGCCGCCCTGGGCGACCAGCGCCGGGACGACGAGCAACCCCAAAATGGCGAGCGCCCCGGAGATCCGGAGCGCTCGGTGGAGAACGTAACGGACGGACTCTCCGCAGCAGATCACCGACTCTTCTTCTTCTTCTTGGCTGTCTTCTTCGCCGCCTTCTTGGCCGGCTTCTTCCTGGCGGCAGCCTTCTTCGCTGGCTTCTTGGCGACCTTCTTCTTGGCCGCCTTCTTCTTGGCCGCCTTCTTCGCCGGCTTCCTGGCGACCTTCTTCTTCGCCGCAGCCTTCTTCTTCTTCGGAGCGGCCTTCTTGGCGGCAGGCTTCTTGACCGCCGGCTTCTTGGCCGCAGGGGGCGCCGCCATCGACGCGGCTGGCGTCGAGGAGGGCGCGGGCGCGGGAGGCATGGTTGGCTCCATCGGCGTCGGTGCCGGATCCATCCACCCGGAGTCGGTCCAACTCATCTCCATATCGTGCAGCTCAGCCATGGGCGCTCCCTCCAGAGGCTACGGCAGCGGTGATTCGCCACCGGTGGTGTTGGCAGCGGCTGCCCGCTGCGTGAGATCGTTGATAAGATGCACATCTTCTGAGGCTTTGCAAGGCGGCAACGCCTTTTCGTCTCGCCGCCCTTGCTCAGCGCTTCCCCACCGACCGGCCTGAGGCCCGGCCCGACTCACCGGGCCAGGGTAGGTTCGCCAAGTCGTTATGTGGCAATGTTTTAGGGCTCGATTTCCGACAGAATACCGACCGGGAATCCCTCGGATCACTCCCCATGATTCGTTCGCACCGGCCTGCCTAACGTCACGGGCAAGGTACGCGCCCGTGCCTTCCCCGGGGAGCAGCGGTCGAAAGCCCCGGCGCTGGGGCGGGATCACATCGCCCACATCGAACGGACCATCGCCACCATGATGCCGCGATGGCAGGTGCCCTCCTCCCGGGGGCGGCGCACTCTGCCTCCCCTCTCGCGACTTCTCCGGCCGGGTCCGATACCTTCCTGCGATGGTGCGGGCTAAGTCATTGAATGTCATGCGGTTGGGATTGAATATTGGTTGGTCTGCCCCTTGCTCATCCAACGCCCGTGACCCAGCCTACTCGAGCCATGCGAACCTTCCGTCTCCCGGCCGGACTTCTGGTCCTGCTGCTCATTGGCGTTTGCCGAAGCGTCCTCGCGCAGAACGTCACCGAGCTCTATGTGACGCCCGACACCCTGCGCCTCGATCCCGGTCAGCGACAGGGACTGACGGTCCAGGCCTTCGATGACGCTGGCAACGTGATCGTCGCGGTCCGTTACCGGACCACCGATTCCCTGGTCGCCAGGGTGGCCGCCAATGGGACGGTGACCGCCGCGCGTGCGGGCCAGACCCAGGTCGTGGTACAGGCCGGCAAGAAGTCGAAGACCGTTGCGGTGATCGTGACAGGCGGCGCAATGGAGGCTGCGGTCGCTCCCGGGAGTGGCGCGCAGCTGGTCGATGAGGTCGCCCAGCTGCTGGCCGAGCCGGCCGCACTCGCGTTGCTGCCGACGGAACGCGGTCGCATCACGATTCGGGCCTTGCGTGCCGACGGCAGCGTGGTGCCCGCACCGAAGCTTCAATGGCTCTCGCTCAGGTCGAACGTAGTGGGGGTTGCCGACAGCTTTGGCACCATCATCGCCGCTTCCAGTGGGCAGGCCGCGATTCAAGTCTCCGCGCCGAGCGGCGCGACGGTCAGCATTCCGGTAACCGTCGCGCTGACCGGCATCGCGCTCAACCAGGACCGGATCGTCTTTTCGCCGAACGATGTGGACACCCTGCTGCCCCTCGTTCCCGACCAGGGCGGGCGGCGTCTTCGCCCCGGCGATCTCCAGTGGAGCAGCAGCGACGACGCGGTGATCGACGTCAGTGGCGAGGGGGTCGTCCATGCGCTGGGCGCAGGGCGCGCCGAAGTCGTGGTGCGTGGCTTCCTCCAGGAACGCCGAGTCCCGGTGATCGTGCACCAGCGGGTGGCGCGGTTCGTGGTCTCGCCGCGGATGGCGGATACCGTGCGCCTGCCGGTGCAGGCGACCCGCGAGTTCACCCTGATTCCACAGACTGCCGACTCCCTGCCTATCGAGGGGGTGCCGCTGAGCTGGGCGGTCGGCGATACCACCATCGCCAGCTTCGATCCCGCCTCCGGCACGCTGACCGCAGTGCATCCAGGCACCACGACGCTCACCTTCGC
>DAINRP010000005.1:0-32266 GCA_036741755.1 Gemmatimonadales bacterium | reverse complement strand
CGAGGACCTCAGCTTGGAAATCTCGTCCGGATGGAACTTGAACCGCTCACCTTCATGGCGGGCGTTGATCACGACCTCGAGCATTCGCAGCCCCTTCTGGGGGAGCGAGTCGGTCGCCGGCCAGAGCAGGAGCACGGGTGCACCCGGCTTCAGAATCCGGTGGAACTCGCGCATGATCTGATCGATCTGGTCGTGGGTGAAGTGCTCCATGACGCCGACATTCCAGAGCCCATCGACCGTGTTGTCGCCGAAGGGCATCCGGAAGATATCCGCACCCATCCGGACGTCCATGACAGGGTCGCAGTGCTGCAGGACGTGGTGCACGATATCCGTCGCCACCAGTGTGCGCTGGCCGCCATGCTTGTTGATGCGCCAGCTGGTCTCCGACGTCCCCGAGCCGGCTTCCACCAGGATGCCGTCCACCGGAAAGTAGCGCTCGATGAACCACGCCACCGTCCGGGCGAACACGGTCTTGCGGTAGAAGCTGAAGAACCGCTGGGAGAAGAGCGCCTGATTGTGGCTGGACCAGTGGGCCGTCCAGTCGGCATGTTCCGCCTTCGCGGACGCCGCAGCGGAGCGGAGATCGGCGATGCCGTCCTGGACGGCGTAGCGCGCGCCGCATCCGCCGCACGCCAGTCCGTCCTGCGCGGGGGCGAGCGGATGGTGGCAGTCGGGACAGGTCAGCCTGTCCAGCAAACGCTCAGGCAGTCCCACGGACGGAGCGGCCGTCACGGAGGCGGCCTGCGAGGGTGCGCTGCTCATCGGCCGCTCAGTGCGAACAGGTCGGCGTGCTCGGTGAGCCATGCGATCATCTTCCCGACGCCATCCTTCGGGGCCACCTTCGGCCGCCAGCCGAAGTCGGCCTCGGCGCGGGTGATGCCGCTGATATAGACCAGCTGATCGCCCGGGCGCCAGTCGTCGAACGAATAGGTCGGCCGCTTCCCGAACCGCTCGGTCAGCAGGTCGAGAAGTTCCAGCAGGGACAGGGTGTTCGCAGGGCCGCCGCCGATGTTGTAGGCCCTGCCCGCGGTACGATCGATGTTCTTGATCGCGAGGTCGTAGGCGGAGGTCAGGTCGTCCATGAAGAGCACGTCGCGCACCTGCTTCCCGTCCCCATAGATGGTGATCGGCTGCTCCTGCATGGCACGGATCGCAAACCACGCCACCCAGCCCTGATCCTCGATCCCGAACTGGCGTGGCCCATAGATGCACGACTGGCGCATCACGATCGTACGCAGACCGTAGATCCGGTGATAGTCGAGCACGTACTGGTCACCGGTCCCCTTGGAGCAGCCGTACGGCGAATAAAAGTCGAGCGGCTGGCTCTCGCTCACCCCGCCCGGCAGCCCGACATAGCTGTACCGGCCGCCGCGCTCCTCGATCGGGACGTCCGCCATCTTGCCGTAAACCTTGTTGGTCGAACTGTACAGTATGATCGGCTGCCGCTTCGACAGGCGCACCGCTTCGAGGAGGTTGAAGGTGCCGAGAGCGTTGGTCTCGAAGTCGTGCCGGGGATCGGTGACCGACAGCGTGACCGCGACCTGCGCGGCCAGGTGCAGCACGACGTCGGACTCCTCGATGGCCTGGGCGAGATCTGCGGCCGGCCGACGAAGATCGCCGCGGATGACCCGGACCGCGCTGCCATGCCGCTCCTGCAGCCAGCGCGCGTTATCCTCGCTCCCGTGGCGGGAGAAGTTGTCATAAATCGTCACGCCGTGGCCGCTGCGCAGGTAGTGGTCGGCAACGTTGGACCCGATGAATCCTGCCCCGCCGGTGATGAGATACCTCGACGCCACGGCCGCACCTCGCTTCACGTGATCAGGTTTCTGCTGGAACCACTGGGGAGCGAGGACGGGACGCCAATGGGTGCCGCCAACCGGCTCGACCGGTGGCACTCCACGATATCACCCCGCGCTGGCTCTCGACGACCTACCGGATTTCAAACGGGAACTAAGCAAGCTACCGGCCACTTCGGACGCAGCGTGGCTCGCACAAAGCATACCACCATGAGACGGCCGGGAGGGGATAAGTTGCGTACCGGCAGTCGTTTCTGCCCTTGCCCGGCTGGGGAGCCCGACGCGTGGGGCGGAGCAGGGCGCCAAGCGATGTTGCGAATGTGCAACAATCCACGAAATTTGCGAGCATCGAAGCGACAGCTCCGCCTGGTGTGATTCCACTGCGCTCCTGGACCGGCCCCGGAGTTGCTCTCCCCCCGGGGCCTGCCGCGGCCCACCTTTGGCTGCTCGCGAACACTCCAAACGACTGGGGAGGGGAGACGATGGCGCTGGCCGGGCGGGGCGAGTCGCCACGCATTCTGCAGGTGTTCGTTCCCGGTGCCGCGGGGGGCCTCGAGAGCGTGGTCGTGATGCTCGCCCGAGGTCTCAGGGAGGCCGGGGTGCCCGTGGCCGTCTCGGCGGTGCTGGAGCCCGAGGCCCCGCTTCCGGCGTCAGTGCGTGCGCTGCAGGAGGCTGGGCTCGAGGTCTTCTGCCATGCTCCGGCGCATCGCGCCTATCTTCGTGAGCGTCAGTTGCATGAAGACACCATCCGCCGCTGGGACGCCCAAGTGATCCATACCCACGGGTACCGCGCCGACCTGCTCGCCGGCTCGGCCGCAGCCCGGCTCGAACGGGCACGGGCGGCGACCGTGCATGGGTTCACGGGTGGGGATTGGAAGAATCGGCTCTACGAGCGACTGCAGCTTCGGTCGTTCCGCCGGTTCGACGCGATTCTGGCCGTCTCACGCCCAATCCGTGATCGCCTGCTGTCGGTGGGGATCGCCGATGTCCGCATTGCCGTGGTGCCGAACGCGTGGTCGTCCGCCCGCCCGCTGCTGAGTCGGGAAGCCGCCCGCTCGGCGCTGGGGATTGCGCCAGGGGCTCGCGCGATTGGCTGGGTCGGCCGGCTCTCGCACGAGAAGGGAGCCGACATCCTCCTCGACGCCATGTCCCTTGTCGGAGATCCGGCGATCGAGGTGAACTTTCTCGGCGACGGCAGCCTGCGCGCTCTGCTCGAAGGGCGAGCCTCGACGTCGGGTGTCTCGAGTCGGGTCCGTTGGCACGGCATCGTCCCCGACGCCGGTGTCTACGCGGCAGCGTTCGACTGCTTTGTGCTGAGTTCCAGAACCGAAGGCACCCCGATCGCGCTCCTGGAAGCGATGGCCGGCGGGGTTCCGATCGTGACCACAGCCGTTGGCGGGGTGCCCGACATCGTCAGTGAGGCTGAGGCGTTGCTGGTCCCGGCTGAGAATCCCGGAGCCCTGGCCCGGGCCATTGCGGAGGTGTTTGCTGCTCCTGCGGCAGCCGCGCTCCGGGCCACGCGTGCGCGCGCGCGCCTGGCTGAGCAGTTCGCCCCCGGTCACTGGATCAATCGTCACCGCGAAATCTATCGCGATATCCTCGCCTTCCGGCGGGGGGAGAACGCATGATCGTTGAAGATCTGGAAGTCCTGGTTGCCCTGTCCCCAGGCCTGCTCTTCGGGTACGCCTATTTCCTCTATCCTGCGCTGCTCCGGGTCTGGGGTGGGGTTCGGCCGACGCCCCGCCGGTTCGGAGACCCTCCCGAATGGCCAATGGTGAGCATCGTGGTGCCGTCCTATAACGAGGAAAAGGCGATTCGCCGGACCGTCGAGTCACTGCTGGCGATCGATTACCCCGCCGACCGCCGCCAGATTCTCATCGTCTCCGATGCGTCGGCCGATCGCACCGACGAAATCGTGCGCGAATATGCGGATCGAGGTGTGGAACTGCTGCGCCTTGCCCAGCGATCCGGAAAGACTGCCGCCGAGAATGCGGCGTTGGAGCACCTGCGGGGCAGCATCGTGGTCAACACCGACGCGACGATCCGGATCTTGCCGTCCTCGCTCAAGCCGCTCATCCGGGTCTTCCAGGACCCGACGATCGGCGTCGCCTCCGGGCGCGACGTGAGCGTCGGGGACCTCACGGTCGAATCCAATCCGGGGGAGTCCGGCTACGTCGGATACGAGATGTGGGTGCGCTCGCTGGAGACGCGGGTTGGATCCATCGTCGGCGCCAGCGGGTGCTTCTACGCGATCCGCCGGCAACTTCACGAGACGCTGGTCCCGGCGGCGCTCTCCCGCGACTTCGCCTCGGCACTCATGGCGCGTGAACAGGGGCTCCGGGCGGTCTCGGTCGATGAGGCGGTCTGCCTGGTTCCTCGTACCACCTCGCTCCAGCGGGAGTTCCGTCGGAAGATCCGCACCATGGCGCGTGGCCTGGAGACACTCTGGTTCAAGCGACACCTGATGAATCCCCTCCGGCACGGCCGCTTCGCATGGATGCTGCTCTCCCACAAACTTGCCCGGTGGATGGTCTTCCTCGCCGCACCCCTGGCTCTGATCGCGCTGATGCTGCTCAGTCTCCAGTCGCGGATCGCCGCCGCCCTTCTGGTCGCGGTTCTGATCGGGATTCTGCTTGGAACGGTGGCGATGCGGGCACCAGAGGGGAAACGGCTGCCGCGCCTCATGGCATTGTGCGGATTCCTGCTCGTTTCCCACGTGGCGGGCTTCATCGCCTGGACCAAGGCGCTCCGCGGGGAACTCAATCCTATCTGGGAACCAACCCGTCGGCCGGGCTAGCTACCACGAGGGGAGGACCCGGAAGACCGCGGGGATGAGATCCGCCGCGACCCTTGTCGCCCAGGCGCCGGCCTGCGCTTCGGTCGTGGCTGCGTTCAGGTACACGACGATGCGGACCAGGGCCTCCTCGCTTCGGCCTCGTAGTGCGGAGTCGCGGAGCAGTTCCCATTTGACGCGGTATTCGTTCGACTCCACCCGGCCCCGCCCCTGATACCAGTAGAAGACCAGCGCCCGCTGCTCTTTGTTCTGCAGCAGGTACCGGTTCACCGTTTCCGGCCCGTCGGTGGTCTGCAACGTCAAAGTGGACTGGTTCAGCGCCTCCCACCCCGACCCGGGGAGGCAGTTCTTGGGGGAGTGGATGGTCTTCCCCTGCGTCTGCTGGTCGTAGTATCCCACGTAGATGTCAAACTGTGCTGTATCCGCGGCGTACCACCTGAAGATGTAGCTCGAAACGCCGGCGGCGCGCACCTGGTCCTGGGAAATGCTTCCGACCTGGCCTGCGCGCTCGGCGAGCATCAGCGGAATGGAATCCAGGGGCAGGGCAAGCGGTGTCCGCACCTGCCGGTTGACGGCGAGGGTGAGCACGCAGCCGATGGCCAGGACTCCTCCGGGGATCCAGGCCGAGTGCTCAGCCATCGGCCGGTTCTCCCAGCACCCTGCGCTCGACTCCGGCGACCGCCCACGTGAAGGCGCCCAGAATCACGAAGGCGATCACGAATAGCAGCCACCCCTCACTGAGATGCATGAATCCCTCGCCCATTTTCGGGTCGACCCAGTAGACCAGGAAGCCGGTGAGGAAGACCCGGAACGCATTGACGAGCATCGCGACCGGGATCGCCAGCGCAATCAGCAGCACCCGACTTGCCGGGTGCCGGAGCCAGAGACCACCGACGAGGACACCGAGGGAGAGCAGCGCGGTGAGGGAGCGCAACCCGCTGCAGGCTTCGGTCACAAACAGATCCCGGCCGGGGAGACGGATGACGTTGCCGGAGAGCTCCACCGGTACGTGCCGGACATGGAGCAGGGCCGCTCCCCACTGCGAGGCGGTCAGCTGGAGCGGCAGCGCGAGCGAGCTCGTCAGGACGGCTGGGATCGGTATGGAGAGGATGATGAGGGTGACCGGCAGCCACCAGGCAAGGACTTGACGGTAGCCGCGGTAGAAGACGATCAGGCCGAGCCCGGCGATCACCATCGACAGCCGCATGGTGAACAACTCTGCGGCGAGGCCGGCGAGATACCGCAGCACCACCCCGCCGCTCAGCAGCAGCACACCGAATATCCGATCCGGCCGGCAGGCGACTAGCCCTCGCCTCCAGCCCAGCCAGACCGCTAGTGGGGCTAGGAGCAGTCCATGGCCCGCGTCAGGATCATTCCACCAATCCGAGACGAGCAACGCCGCTGGCTTGGCGAAAAGGATGGCGAATGCAATTGCGGCGAAGAGAAGCGGGGCGAGCCTTGCGGAGTCCCTGGGCAGCTCGGCCGGGGTCGAAGCGGATGTGCTTGTGGCCCCCACTCTGGCCTACCACCCGCCCCGCTTGAAGAGAATGACCGGTACCGTCTTGAGCATGATGCGGATGTCTTCCCAGAAGCTTTGCCGGCGCAGATACTCCAGGTCGTACCGCAGCTTGTTGCGGACGTCGTCGAGGCACTGATCGTACTGCTGGTTGACCTGAGCCAGGCCGGTAATGCCCGGTTTCACCCGCTGCCTCGCATCGTACTGCGGGATCGTCGTCCTGAGCTGAGCGAAGATGCTCGGGCGCTCCGGGCGGGGGCCCACGACGTTCATGTCACCGCAGATGACGTTGAACAGCTGAGGGAGTTCGTCGAGACGGTACTGGCGTAGGAACTTGCCCACCGGCGTCACCCGGGGGTCCTCCTTGGCCGCCCACACGGCGCCGGAGAGATGCTCGGCATTGACGCACATTGTGCGGAATTTGTAGATCGTGAACACCCGCCCGCCGAGGTCGTGCCCGCGCCGGACGTCGGCCTGCTCGCTGGAATTCCGGCTCCAGCGGCGGTCGATCCCGATCCGCGTCTGGGTATAGAAGACCGGGCCGCGGCTGGTCAGTTTCACCGCGAGCGCGATCAGCAGCAGGACCGGGGAGAGCAGCAGCAGGGCGATTGCCGCTAGCGCGAAATTCAGCGCACGCGACAACGCCTCCGATCGTGCCTTGGGCACCGTCGGTTCCGCGACGTCCTCCACCAGCCGGAGCCAATGCTCCCGCGTGGTCTGACGGGCCGTGCGGGTACCGGTGACCTGTGCCATTGCGCCTTTCATTCCTCGTCGTGCGACCATCGGCTAGAAGATGCCGAACAGTTTGCCGATGCCGTAACTGCTGAGGATCAGGGCCGGGATGACGGCGAAGGTCCGCAGCGTCTGGAACCAGTCCTTGGTCTTCTTCTGGCCGACGTCGATCACATCTCCCGCGCGCAGATTCAGCTGATCGAGGTTGACGCCATCGGTGACGGCTTTGGCGAACACGTCGCCATCGACGATGACCTCTTCCCCGCGCTTGATCGTCGACTTCTTGAGCTCCGTCCCGTTGCCGATGCCACCCGCGTCCATCAGTGCGTCGCTCAGCATCTTGTCGGCATCCATCTGATAGAAGCCCGGCTTCCCGATCGCTCCCATGAATGTGAGCCGGATGAGCGGGCGGGCCTTGATCTGCGGATCCCGGACGAACCTGGAAACCTGCTCGATCAGATAGGGCTCGATCTCGGAACGCAGCACGCCGCGAACCGGGATGTCCGGCAAGCCAGGCAGCGTGAGCACCCGCCCCGGGCCCACGATGCGGGTCCCGCTCGAGCTGCTGTCGCCGGTCACGGAGATCAGGATCTGATCCCCGACGTAGAAATCACCCTCGAGGAGGCGTTCACGGATCAGTGCCGCTTCCTGCCGCTTGTCCTCCCGGAAGGAGGCGCTATACGCGTCGGAATTGGCCAGTGCTTCGGCTTCCTGCAACGTTTGCTGCAACTCTGCCCGGGTCGCGATTGGGCGCCTAGCGTCGACCGCCGGGACCTCCTGGGCGGTTGCGCCTGCGGTCGAAAAAAGCGTCGCCGCCACAAGCAAGGCACATGCCGAGGTCCAGCGTGACGGGCGGGCGACAAGCCGAGTCGAAAGATTCATATAATCCCGAAAGCTCAGTGCACACTGCGTGCTAGTCGCGATGGGGCCTCTCTTCGAGGCCATGTCTGCTTCCTGCTTGCGCTTCGCCGACCCAAGCCTGACAGCTGCCGGGTGGATTCCCGCTTCTGTGGCCACAAGCCTACACTCGATGCCGCGAGTGCGCCACGGTGGGATGACACGGCCGGCCGCGGCCATCGCTCCATGGATTGTCATCCCCGCCATGTGACTTGGAATCCGAGTTGCGCCATCGTACCGCACCTCATTGCGCTGCCTCGCTCTTTGCCAAGTCGTATTGCCACGCGGCCATCCAAGACTTATCGTACGGCGTCCGCTTACATTCTTGTTCTACACCAGTTCGTGATGCCGGGCGCACGATCCTTGCGCCGCTGTCACGCGTCGGTGCCATGGCGGACGAATTGTCCCACACCTCAGAGGAGGCGTGGGCCGGCTCCCGAGTCCTGAGGACGCATGACCGAACGAGAGCCTGCGCGACATCCTCCCCTCGTGCTGATCGCCAACGACCAGGAATGGTCGGCGCGGTCCCTCGAAAGCATCCTGGCTCCCAACGGCTACGCGGTGCTGCGCGCCTATACCGGACTCCAGGCGCTCGAGCGGGCACGCACCGCTCGGCCTGACCTGGTGATCCTCGACGCTCAGATGCCAGACATTCACGGGATCGAGGTGTGTCGCCAGCTTCGCCAGGACCCCCGGTTCAGCGCCACGACACCAATCCTGATCACCACCGCGGGCCCCTCTGGCCGCGCCCAGCGGCTCGACGCTTACAAGGCAGGCGCATGGGAGTTTCTGGGGCAGCCGCTCGACGGCGAAAGCCTGCTCCTCAAGCTCAGCACCTACCTGGCCTCCAAGGTCGAAGCGGATCGGCTTCGTGAGGAGAGCCTGCTCGATCAGCTCACCGGCCTCTATAACATGCGCGGACTGTCCCGCCGCGCCCGTGAGATCGGCTCCGAAGTGTTCCGGCGGCGACAGGCGCTTTCCTGCCTCGTCTTCTCACATCAGCCAGCGATTCCGGGGGAACCGATCCGGGGGGACTTGGCCCGTGACATCGGGCAGATTCTCCGGGATCACGGCCGCGCCTCGGACGCCATCGGTCGGCTCGGGGAGGCCGAGTTTGCCGTCATCGCGCCAGATACGGAGTCGGTCGGGGCCGTGCGAATGTTCGAGAGGCTGGAACGTGCCCTTCAGTCCCGCAAGGAAGACGGCGCAGGCCAGCTCCCACTGCGGGCCGGCTACTGCGCCGTGGCTGATTTTTCCGAGGCCCAGGTCGACGCCGTAGAGATGCTGCTCCGCGCCACATCCGCCCTGCGGCAACTTCGGGAGCAGGCATCCGGCGATCGTATCCGCGCGTTCGAGCCCGCCCGCCTTCCTGCCTCGGCCTGAGGGGCCGACCTCAGCTGCTGCTCTGGGCGCCCGCCGTGGACTGCGCCGCCACCTGGGCGGGCTTTTCCTCATCAGAGGAGTAGCCGTACAGGTAGGAGTAGTACCGGTACACTCCCTCCGCCTGAATCTCGTTCAGCACCGCTCCGAGCACCCGCACCGGCAGCCGATCAAGCAGCCTCAGCTTCGCTTCGGCCATCTGCCGGTCCGTCTCGCCCGACCGGAACACCATCATCATGTTCCCAGTAGTGGTGCCGAGCACGAAGGGATCTATGCCCGCGCCCAGCGGCGGGCTGTCGACGATGATCACGTTGAATCGGACCTTCATCTCGGCCATCAGCTCCGCCATCGCGGAGGAGCCCAGTAGTTCAGGGCCCTGATGGCGGCGCGTGCCACACGGAATCACCGACAGCCCGCGCTGGGTCGAGGGCCGGATGATCTCCTCGAGACCACACTCCCCTGTCAGGTAATCGAGCAGGCCGGGTCGGCGGTCGACGCCGAACATCCGGTGGATCTCGCCACGGCGAATGTCGCCATCGATGAGCAGCGTCCGATAGCCCGCCTCGGCGAATGAAACGGCCAGATTGGACGAGACGAGCGACTTACCGTCGCCAGCGCCAGGACTGGAAATCGTGAGCATGACCGGGCCGGCCGCTCCGTAGGAGTGCGCCAGGTTGAGCCGGACGGTCCGGAACGCTTCGACGACCTGTGCGGCCTGCTCGGGCGCCAGTCCGCCTCGGCGATCCTTCTTGATTGCCGGAATCGCGCCGAGGATGGGCAGGCCGAGGTCGCTCGAGACCTGCTCCGGGTAGCGGAAGCGCTTGTCCAGCTGGTCGAGCAGCAGGGCAAGTGCGACCGCGAATCCGAGGCTGCCGGCGAAGGCCATCAGCATGATCTTGGGTGCGGTGTTGCTGGACGGCTTCCGGGGCGGGACCGCGTAGTCGAGAATCCGGACGTCAGGAATGGCCGAGAGTTCGGAGAGCTTCGCCTCCTCGAGCCGGGCATTGAGCATCTTGAAGAGGCCATCGGCCGCCTCGAGATCGCGTGTCAGGCGCGTTTCGGCGATCGCGACCTGCGGGATGGCGCGCATCTCCTGGGCGGTCGACCCGAGCCGCCGCGACAGATCACCCTCCTGGAACTTCAGCTGATCGATCAGGGCCTGAGCATACTCGGGGATCTGCGTCGTGCGGAGCAGGTCGATGCCGGCCTGGGCCTGTTTCGCGAGCGGGTGTTCGGGGGTATAGCGCTGCAGCAGAGCGGTGAGCTCGGCTTCACGGACGGTGAGGTCCGAGAGCGCCTGGCGCAGCTGCGGCGCCTGAGCGACCGACGGAATCGTCTGAAACGCGTCGACCGTGATCGCCCCGCCTCGGGCGCGCTCGAGCACACCTTCGAGCTGCTCCCGATCACGCTTGATCCGGTCCAGCGTCACCTTTTGTCCGAAGTAATCCGAGGTAGCCTGACCCGTGGTGGCCGTGAGACCGGGGGTCACGGACAGCACGCCGGAGCGAGGCTGGGTGATGGTCGCGATCTGGAAGGTCTTCAGCCGCGACTCGGCGTCGCGCAGGTTCCCGTAGGCGATGGAGACCTGCGAGTCGAGGGCGATCCGAAGCTCGGTGAGCTTCCGCTTCTTGAGGTCTGCCGCCTGGTCGACGAACTCCTGGGAGATGGCGTTCACGATCGTCGCGACCCGCTGGCGGTCCTTGCTCTCCAGCGCGACGCGGAGGAACGAGCCCTTCTCCGGCATGTTCGCGCGCAGGTCACCCGCGATCTTGGTGATGACGAGCTGCGGATCCTGCAGTTCGAATTCGATCGTGCGATCGCGCCCGAGCTGCTGCGAGGTCGGGGCCCAGAGCCAGCCGAGCGCCTTGCTGTTGCCAATGGAGTCTCCGACCTGGCCCTCCGAGAACAGGTCGCGGCCACGGTAGAGTTTCCAAGTCTTCCCGGCGCTGTCGATTTCCAGCTTGAAGCTGCCAGTGAGGAACTTGGTGCTGACGTCAAAGGACTTGAAGGCGAGCGTGTCGCGCGGCACGGTGGTCTCAAGGTAGAGCTTGAGGCGGTGCACCACCGGGGCATAGACGAGGGGCGTCTGCAGCAGCTGGACCCAGCCAGCTGGGTCGAGCAACTCACCGGGACGAATCGGGCCGTTCTTGCCCGCGTCGCTTTCCACCCAGATGGTCGTGACGGCGACATATGAGGGGGGCACGAAGCGGGCAACCACCACCCCAATCGTGCTACCGAGCAGAACGATCAGCAGCATCAACCAGCGATAGCGGCGCAGCGCCGAGAGGTAGCGCCCCCAATTCACCGCCTCTTCCCTGGCTTCCAGAGGCGCCATCGGGGCGCCAACTCCCTGGAACGGAGTCATCTCGACTGGCTGGTCGTGCGGAGAGCCCATGCTTTGCGAGGAGACGAGTTTACCTGCCATGGGTTCCTGGCTTGGGGACTAGAAGGTTGATGCCGCCATTCGGCCGAAGCCTAGTATCAAAACCCCAGTCTGCAAGGTCGGTACCGCTGTCGCCATCCCGCTGGCCGAATTGTGCCCCGGTGGCCCGCCCTGGCTCCAGCCAGATTGTCGAAGACGTTGCAATGTGTTGCGTACTTGCGACAGTGTGGTGAGTTTGGTGCAGTTGGCTATATTGGACGCAACACCAATCTGCATCTTTCCCGCCTCGCACTGTGGTACCAAAGATGCAACGTGCGTGCGAACACGGCCCCAAGGGCGCTCTGCCCCGGGCGGAACGCCTCAATAGTCATGGTCCTCGCAAGTCGCCGGACGGGAAGCCGCCCGCGGCCAAGGAGCGCACGATGGGATCCTCGCTGTCACACACAACTCGCCGGCCCGACGGACCGCCGCCGGATTCCGGCGGGCGTGATCCGCTGTCGATTCCAGGCGAGGTCAAGGCGAGCATACGCATCCTCATCGTGGATGACGAGCGTACCCTCCGTGAGAGCTGCGCCAGCGTGCTGCAGATGGACGGGTACAACGTGACGCTCATCGGTCGCGGCGAAGAAGCCCTTGAGACGGTCAAGCGCCGGAAGTTCGACATCATTCTCGTGGACCTGTACATGTCGCAGACCTCGGGCATGGACATTCTCCGGTCCGCGCTGGAATTCAATCGGGACACCATCGTCGTGGTGATGACGGGCAACCCAAGTGTGACGAGCAGTATCGAAGCCCTCCGGGCCGGCGCATGGGACTACTTGCCCAAGCCGTTTTCCGCGACCCACCTGCAGGTCCTCATTGGCCGCGCCTCCCACGCGGTCATGGTGGCGCGTGAGACGCGCGACCTGAAGCAGCAGCTCGCGAATCAGGGCGGCCACAGCGACAAGATCTCGCTGATCGGGATATCCCCCCTCTTCCGGAAGGCCGTGGATCTTGCCCGCAAGGTGGCGGCAACGGATGCTTCCGTCTTCATCTCCGGTGAAAGCGGCACTGGCAAGGAAGTGATCGCCCAGTTCATTCACCAGCACAGCCGCCGGACTAGCCGTGCGCTGGTGCCCATCAACTGCGCCGCGCTGCCTGAGCCGCTGCTCGAATCCGAGATGTTCGGCCACCGGAAGGGTGCATTCACCGGTGCCGACCGCGACAAGCCGGGCCTTCTCGAGACGGCCAATGGTGGCACGCTGTTTCTGGACGAACTCACCGAAATGACGATGCCGCTGCAGGCGAAGCTGCTGCGCGTGATCCAGGATGGTGTGGTTCGCCGGGTGGGAAGCGAGACTCAGGACGCGGTGGTGGACGTCCGGTACATCGCGGCCACGAACCGGGACCCGCAGGAGGCGGTCAATCAGGGCATCCTGCGAGGCGACCTCTTCTACCGCCTGCGCGTGGTGCCGATCAAGCTGCCGCCGCTGCGCAAGCGACTCGAGGACATCCCGCTCCTCGCCAATCATTTCCTGACCTACTACTGGTCGCGGCACCGCCAGATGGGGGATCGGGTTCCCAAACTGTCCGATGCAAGTATTGCCTTCCTCCGCTCGCGTCCGTGGCGCGGCAATGTGCGGGAGCTGCAGAACGTCATCGAGCATGTCGCGGTGCTGGCCGAGCCGGACATGCTGATCCAGCCCAACGACATCCCGATCTATGAGGACGCGGCGGAATTCCCGTCCGAATCCTCGGCCGCTTCCCCCGCGCTGGATGAGGCCTATCACATCTCGAAGGACAGGGTGGTGGCGCACTTCGAGAAGGAGTACCTCACCCGCCTCATCGGCCGTGCGGGAGGGAACATGTCCAAGGCGGCGCGCCTGGCCAACATCGATCGCACGACACTCTACCGCCTGATGGACAAGCACAACTTCCAGCGTGACGAGCTGACGGGGCCGACGGAGTGACGGATCTGGTCGGCGCAGTCCCCGGCCCCTCGGGGCCGCGTGCCGAAGTCCCGCCGACGCTTTTCGCGGCCCTGGATCGCGCGACGGCCGAGGCCGAAGCGGGATGGCAGCAGGTCGCCGAGGACAGCCCTTCGCAGGAAGAGGTGAGGGGCCAGCTCATGCTGCTCCGCCGGGCGATCGAACAGGTGGCACGGGGTGAGCCAGGTGGGGTGGATGGCCTCCCGCGAACGGTCCTCGCGCGGCGTCTCGTCGAACTGGTGCGCCGCGCGTTCGTTGACGCGGCTGAATCTGTGGTGCCATTGCCGGATGGCCAGGCGCTGCTGAGCGTCTTCTCCGCCCTGGAGAAGGTCAATCGGGCACTCGAGCCAGACTGGGCCCAGCACTTCGCCGACAGGCTGTCGGGGCCGGACGGCATGGAACTCGTCGTCGAAGTGGCCCACGATCTCCGCTCCCCGCTCACCTCGATTCTCTTCCTTGCCGAGACGCTCCAGCGGGGGCGAAGCGGGGCGATCAACAACGTCCAGGAGCGCCAGCTTGGCCTGATCTATTCCGCGGCCTTCGGGCTGTCCTCACTGGCGAGCGATGTGATCGAACTCGCCCGCGGCGGTGATCGTCTGGTCGATCTCGATCCCCTGCCATTCTCGGTCGCCGACATCTTCGAGTCCGTCCGGGATATCGTGCAGCCCATTGCGGAGGAGAAGGGATTGCAGGTTCGCCTGCACATGCCCAGCGAGGACTTTCGCGTCGGCCATCCGGTCGCACTGTCCCGGGTCCTGCTCAACCTGACCACCAATGCGCTCAAGTTCACCTCGGAAGGGCATGTCGAGGTGCGCGGAGAACCGCGCGAAGGCACGCGCATCGAGTTTTCCGTCCGCGACACGGGCAGGGGGATTCCCCCACACGCCATGCTCACCCTGTTCGAGCCGTTCCGCCGCCGGCAGAAGCAGGGCGAGTACGCCTTCTCGGGCGCAGGGCTCGGGCTGTCCATCTGCCGCAAGCTGGTCGAGGCGATGCATGCCACGCTGAAGGTGGAGACCACCGCGGAATCCGGCACCCGCTTCTTCTTCGAGATCGATCTACCGCTCGCCTCCGACCGGCTATGACCAGCCTGCTCCACGTGGTCGGGGCACGCCCCAATTTCATGAAGGTGGCTCCAGTGCTGCGGGCCGGGGCAGCGATCCCGGGCATGCGCCAGTACCTGGTACATACCGGCCAGCACTACGATGCCGCGATGAGCGATCGGTTCTTCACGGATCTTGGCCTTCCGACGCCGGATGTGAATCTGGGGGTGGGGTCGGGGAGCCATGCGGTCCAGACCGCCCGCATCATGACCGAGTTCGAGCCGGTCCTGGATCGGCTCGCGCCGGATTGGGTCGTGGTGTACGGTGACGTGAATTCAACGATGGCCTGCACCCTGGTGGCCTCCAAGAAGTCGGTTCGGGTCGCGCATGTGGAGGCTGGCCTGCGCAGCCGTGACCGGGACATGCCGGAGGAGATCAATCGCCTGGTCACCGATGTGCTCGCCGACCTGCTGCTGACGCCCAGCCGGGACGCGAATGAAAACCTAGCGGCCGAGGGTGTGCCGTCGGAGCGGGTCCATCTGGTAGGGAATGTGATGGTCGATACGCTGCTTCACCTGCGGGAGAAGGCACGAGCCCTGAATGCGCCCGAGGCCCACGGGCTCGCAGGGAAGGCCTACGCGTTCTGCACCTTCCATCGTCCGTCCAACGTCGACCATGCCGGCACGCTCGGCGAGATTCTGGGCGCGCTCGACGATCTGGCCAAGCGGATGCCGGTGATCTTTCCAATTCACCCCCGGACCCGCCAGCGAATCAGCGAATTCGGCCTCGGGCACCTCGCCGAGCGGGTGACGCTGCTCGATCCCCTGAGCTACCTGGATACGGTGTCGCTGGTGGATCGGTCGACGCTGGTGCTGACCGACTCCGGCGGACTCCAGGAGGAAACCACGGTACTCGGAGTGCCCTGCCTGACAGCCCGGCCGAATACGGAACGCCCGGTCACGATCACCGAAGGGACCAACCGTCTGGTCCCCTCCGAGCGGGCCGGGATCAACGCGGCCATCGAGGATGTGCTCCGGCTCCGCAGCAACGGTGGTTTTCGCCCGGGTCGCCCCGAAGGGTGGGACGGTCGGGCCAGCGAGCGGATCGTCGCGCTGCTCGATCGAGTCTGAGGCCTACCCGCAAGTCCTGCCCCCACTTACCTTTCTGCCCCGCGTGGCCAGTCGCCGCGCTTCCCGCCAGCCTCCCCCCGCCCCGACCCGGTGGTCGAGGGGATTCCAGCCCCCGTGGTTTCCCGGACCAGGTCCGGGAAGCGCGGGATGAGGAAGGGAAGCCCGGTCTGGGACCACGCGCTCATCGCGCGGAGGGCCGAATCGCCCCCGCCTCATTGCTGCGCAGTGCACGGTCCGACTGGACCACGTCGCGCGCGACTTCCCGGCACCGGGTCCGGGCAGGTCGGCGGGACGCTCCTCGGACCGTGTGCGGAGAAGACCACTGATTGTGACCTCGCCCCACCTTCGTCATCTGCGCTCGGGTGAACCCCCGGCGCACGCCCCGAATGCCGCCCTGCTGATCGATTTCGACAACGTCACGCTGGGCATCCGTTCCGATCTGACCAAAGAGTTGAAGCACCTGCTCAACAGCGACATCATCAAGGGCAAGGTCGCCGTGTCGCGCGCGTACGCGGACTGGCGGCGCTACCACCAGTACATCGTGCCGTTGTCCGAGTCGTCGATCGACCTCATCTTCGCGCCCGCTTTCGGCACCAACAAGAAGAACGCCACGGACATCCGCCTCGCCATCGATGCGATGGAGCTGGTGTTCACGCGTCCGGAGATCGGGACCTTCATCCTCCTCTCGGGGGACAGCGACTTCTCGATGCTGGTGATCAAGCTGAAGGAGTACGGCAAGTACGTCATCGGCGTCGGCATCCGCGAGTCGGCGAGCGACCTGTTGATCCAGAACTGCGACGAATACTTCTCGTACTCGGATCTGGCAGGGCTCACGAAGGAGAGCGAGCCCGCGTCGACCCAGAAGGACCCCTGGCAGCTGATCGGGGAAGCCGTCGCGCTGATGACGCGCGAGGGCGATGTGATGCGGTCGGATCGCCTGAAGCAGGTCATGCAGCAGATCGATCCCAATTTCGACGAGAAGAACGCCGGCTTCAGCCGCTTCAGCAAGTTCGTGCTCGAGGCGAGCCACAAGGGACTGATTCGGCTCACCAAGCTCGACAACGGCCAGTACGAGGTCGGTCCGGCAGGGAGCGCAGCCTCGTCGCCCAGGTCCGAGCCGGCGCGAGTCGAGGAGCCGGTTGCGCGCGAGGGTCGTAGCCGGCGTGGCCGCGGTCGTGGGCGTGGGCGCGGACCTCGGGAGGTTCGCGAGGGTGAGGGCGCACCGGCGGTCGAGGTGGCACCGGCGGAAGCTCCGGCCGCTGAAACGCCCAGGGCGCCCGCGCGCCACGCTCCCTCGCCGCGCCGCTCCGAGGGACTCACGCTGGCGCGTGCCTTCGATCTCATGCGGAGCGCCCTAACGGAGCTGCCCAGCCCGGCGGGGCACGAAGCCCTCCGCAACCGCATGGCCGCCCTGTTCGGCCGTCAGGATGTGATGCTCGACGCCGAGCGTTTCCCACGCCTGCTCCGTCAGGCGCACGACGCCGAGATCGCTGATGTCCGGAAGGTCGGGGACGACGAGTTCGAGGTCGTGGCCCGCGGGGTGGAGCCCGCGGCACCGCAGCTGAGTCTCGCCATGCCGTCCTCCTCGGAACGGGTGGCAGATGGTGATGCCAGTGGTGGCGCATCGGTCTCTTCGAGTGATGCCTCGGCGGCCCGGGGCGGCATCCGGTTCCGCCGCGGATCGCGCGCCGCCGCGGCGCCGCCCGCCATCGCCATGGTCGGTGTCGTCAGTCTCGACGAACCGGCCGTGAGCGAGCCGAAGAAGGCCAAGCCGGCGCGGAAGAAGGCGGGCGCTGCCGAAGCCGAGCCGGCCGCGGAGATGCCGCCGAAGAAGAAGGCGGCCCCGCGACCGCGGGCCAAGAAGAAGGCGGAGGGATGAACGGAGGACGACGGGCAGCCACGCTGCCCGTTTCCCTTTTCCGGCAGGACGCCGCGACCGTTGCGCGTGGATTGCTGGGTGCGGTACTGGTGTCCGAGGTCCGGGGCTGCCGTACAGCCGGCCGCATCGTCGAAGTCGAGGCCTATCTCGGCGCTGAGGATCCGGCGTCCCATGCCTGGCAGTTCCGCCGGCATCCGGGCAACGAGGCGCTGTACGGCCCCGCTGGCAGTTGGTACGTGTACCGCTCCTATGGGCTGCACTGGTGCACGAATCTCGTCACCGGGCCGCCAGGGCAGGGGGCGGCGGTGCTGGTCAGGGCACTCGAGCCGCTTGAGGGGATTGCGGCGATGCGCCGCCGCCGCCGGGTGACGGAGGAGGGCCTGCTATGCGCGGGTCCCGGGCGCCTGTGTCAGGCGCTCGGCATCACCCTGGCTCTCGACCGGATGCCCATGCACCGGTCTCCGGTGCGCGTGGAACGGGGAGTGGAGCTTCCGGATGAGGCGGTTCTGGTGACGCCGCGTATCGGGATCACCCGGGCGGCGGACTGGCGTCTCCGCCTCGTGATGCGCGGATCCCCATGGGCGTCCCGTGGCCACTGGAAGAAATGAAATCGGGGCGGGTCTTCAAGACCCGCCCCGATGCCCTCCCTGCTCACTCGCCCGCCGTCAGCTCAGCTCCCGCCCTGCCCATTCACGCCTTCGCGGGCGCTTCCGAGGCCGAACCGGATTCCACCGGTGAAGGCATGGGTCGGTCCGGTCAGGAGCTTGCCGGATGGCGGCGACGAGGTGATCTGGTACTGACCGAACAGCACGAAGCGGCTGACCCGGAACTGGATGCCCCCGACGGCTGAGCCGAAGCCATACCCGCCCAGACGATGCGCCGTGGCGATCGCGTTCTCCCGTTCCGCTGCGGTGGCGAAAGGTCCCGCCGGGTTTTCCGTCCGGGTGTGGATGTATCCGAGCCCAAGGCCAAAGTAGGGCTGGGCGGCCGACTTGAGCGGGAAGGCCAGGATGAGGGCCGAGTACTTCCGCAGGTCGGTGAAGGTGACCGCGCGCGAACCACCAAGCACCGAAGCGTCCGCGTAGGAGCTGTTCTGGTTCTTGCCGAACCCCTGTTCGACCGAGAGCAGGAGCCCTGTTCTCTTGGCTGTCACCAGGAGATGGCCGCCGCCGGTGAAGATCGCACCCTTGGTCTGGGTGGGAGTCTCGAAGATGGTGGCTCCGACCTGGGCCCCCAGGTACCACTTGAACGTCTCGAATCCCGTGGTCTGGGCCGAGAGGGAGGTAGCCTGAGCCAGGCAAGCCAGACCGAGCACCGAGGCGGTGCGGCCGAGCATGCGCATCGCGATGCCTCCAGAGAGTGTGCGTTGAGCCGCTATGGGCTTTTCCAGCTTTTGCTTGGAGCGTTGAGCTACCAAACTACTTGAAGTCGGTCGATCCCACAAGAAGGGAGAATGCCGAACATTAACCGAAACCGTGACTTGCCTCACACGATCCCGAGGCGCTGGCCCACTTTCCGGATCGCGGCGAGGGCCTGATCGAGGTCGTCACGGGTGTGGGCTGCTGAAATCTGGCAGCGAATCCGCGCCTGCCCCTGCGGTACGACTGGGAAGCCGAATCCAGTCACGAACACCCCTTCGGCAAGCAGCAGTCGGCTCATCTCGATCGCCTTGGCCGTTTCGCCAAGAATGACTGGGATGATCGGCGTCTCCCCCGGTAGCGGACTGAATCCGTCGGCAAGCAGCCGGTCGCGGAAATAGGCGGCGTTCTGTCGCAACGCGGCCACCCGTTCAGGATGATGCTCAAGGTATTCGATGCTGGCGAGCGCGCTGGCCGCGACCGTCGGTGGCAGCGCATTCGAGAACAGCTGCGGTCTGGCTCGCTGGGTGAGGTAGTCGCACGCGGATTCCGTGGATGCGACGAAGCCGCCCGCGGCGCCCCCGAGCGCCTTGCCGAGAGTCGAGGTGATGATGTCGACTTCGCCCACCATGCCAAAATGCTCGGCGGTACCGCGACCGGTCGTGCCGAGCACCCCGGTCGAGTGGGAATCATCCACCACCAGCACGGCGTCGTGTCTCCGGCAGAGCTGGGCAATATCGGGGAGCTTCGCGATGGCGCCTTCCATCGAGAAGACGCCGTCGGTGATGACCATGCGGACACGCCGGTCGCTGGCCGCTTTCAGTTTCTCTTCCAGATCGCCCAGGTCCGCGTGGCGGTAGACGCCGGTCTGACACCTGGTGATCGCCTTGGCGAGCCGGATGCCATCGATGATCGAGGCGTGATTCAGCTGATCGCTGATGACGATGTCGTCCTCACCGAGGAGGGTGCCGGGCACGGCTTCGTTGGCATTCCAGCAGCTGACAAAGCTGAGGCTGGCCGGGGTACCGACCAGCCTGGCGCAGGCCTGCTCGAGGGCGCGATGCACGGTGAAGGTCCCGCAGATGAACCGCACTGACGCGGTGCCGGCGCCGTAGCGGTCGAGGGCGTCCTTGCCGGCCTGGATCACCTCGGGGACGTTGCAGAGGCCGAGGTAGTTGTTGGAGGAGAGGACGATGACCTCACCGTGTCCCTCCATTCGCACGCGAGGCGCCTGGGCGCTGTCGAGATAGAGCAGCTTCTTGTAGACCCCGTCTTTGCGGAATCCTTCCAGATCCGCGGTCAGGCGTCGCTCAAGTGCGTCCATCATGCGCCGATCTCCAGGATGACCTTGCCGGCCTGGCCGTCCTTGATGACCTGCACGGCGTCGGCGATCTGCTCCAGCTTGAAGCGATGGGTGACGACGGGCCGGGGATCGAACTGGCCGGCCCGGAGCAGCCGGAACATCTGCTGCCAGGTGTCGTACATCCGCCGCCCGGTGACGCCGTAGAGGGTGAGGCCCTTGAAGATCACGTCGCGGGCGAAGTTCACTTCGGTGGTCTTTGCGGGGGTTCCGAGGAAGTTCACCCGGCCGCCGAGGCGGGCGGCGCTGAACGCGGTCTGGTGCCCAGCAGGGTGGCCGCTCATTTCGCAGACCAGATCCACGCCGTCGCCGCCGGTCAGTTCGCGGCAGCGGGCAACGACGTCGTCTTCGGAGGGATTGAGCGTGACATGGGCGCCCATGCGTCGGGCGATCTCGAGGCGCTTCGGGTTGAAGTCGCTTGCGATCACGAGTGAGGCGCCCGCCGCGCGCGCGACACCAACCGCGAAGCAGCCGATGGGTCCGCACCCGAGCACCAGCACCGCGCTGCCGGGAACGTTGCCACCCTCGAGGACCGTGTGCACCGCATTGCCGGTCGGGTCCATGATCGCGCCGATTTCAGTCGGGATGCCGTCGAGCTTCATCACGTTTGAGGCCGGCATCGCGATGTATTCGGCGAACGCGCCATCGCGGTCCACCCCGATGATCCGGGTCCGGCGGCAGACATGCGCGTCGCCAGTGCGGCAGGGCAGACAGTGGCCGCAGACGATATGCCCCTCGGCGGTGACCAGGTCGCCGATGGCGAGCAGCCCCTCCGCCCTGGCCTCCAGGCCCATCTCCACGATCTCGCCGGCAAACTCGTGGCCGATCACGACGGGCGGTTTGAGCCGCGCACTGGCCCAGGCATCCCACTCCCAGATATGGAGGTCCGTACCGCAGACCCCCGCATGGTGGACGCGGATGAGGGCGTCGCTCGGTCCGCAGAGCGGGAGGGGCACCTCGCGGACTTCCATACCGGGGCCGGGGGCGACTTTGACGAGAGCGCGCATGTGGCTGGGAACGGGGAAGTCAGGGATCAGTGATGGACACGGTCCAGCGAGACTAACCTAACCCGTCCGGCTTCGCCGCTGTATCCCCGAGTCAGTCTGCATGATCAGCCGGCGAGGCCCCGTCAGAGGATCGAGCGGGTCATTCCGCCGTCGACGCTCAGGGCGGTGCCGGTGATGTAGCGCGCCGGCTCGGAGGCGAGGAACACCGCGGCCGCGGCGAACTCGGCCGGGGTCCCGATTCGCCGGATCGGGAGCGACGCGCCCATGTCGGTCAGGACCTCGGCGGCGCTCCTGCCGGAGGCGCTCCCCCGCGTCTCCGCGAGTTCGTGCAGCCGCTCGGTGCGGAAGTACCCCGGGCACAGCACGTTCACCGTGATACCGGCAGCCGCCACCTCGTCGGCGAGCGCCTTGGCGAAGCCGAGCACGCCCGCGCGTGCGGTGGTCGACAGTATCAGCGAAGCGGATGGTTGCTTCGCGGCGACTGATGTCAGGCAGAGGATGCGGCCCCACGCGCTGGCGCGCATGTGGGGCACGGCGGCGCGGCAGAGGTTCACCGCGGAGAGCAGCGACAGGTCCAGGGCCAGTTGCCAGGCGGCGGGGGAATGACTTTCGAAGCTGCCGGCGGGCGGACCGCCCGAGTTGCAAAGGACGATGTCCGGTCCGCCCATGGTGCGGTGAACCTCGTCGACGAGCCGGGTGCAGGCCTCGGCACGGGCAACGTCGGCCGGAAAGGCGTGCGCCTCTCCGCCACGTTCGCGAAGCGAGGCGACGGCGCGGTCGAGCTTCACAGGATCACGGCCGTTCAGCGCGATGCGAGCACCCTCCGCCAGCAGCCCCTCCGCCACGGCCAGGCCAAGTCCGGAGGAGCCCCCGCAGATGAGGGCGACACGGTTCCGCAGTTCAAGATTCATGGCGCCCAAGATCTCCGAACTCCCGCCAGAAGGAAAGCGGGCGGATGCGCATCTTGCCGGCGCGCCGGATGCCGCCGCCTTCAGCGGCCCGTCAAACCAGCGCCCCCTCCCGGACCAGCTCGATCCGGACCGCGCCGACCTTGAAGGACGCGATCTTCGCGTAGGGATCGAGAGCCGGGTTGGTGAGAATGTTGGCCGCCGCCTCCCGGAAATGCATCGGAATGAAGATCTGGCCGGGGGCCTGGCGCTCGGAGATCCGGACACCGATCAGGATCGCGCCCCGGCGGGAGACCACCCGGACGGTTTCACCCTCAGTGACGCCGAGGGCAAGCGCATCGGTCTGGCTGATCTCGACGACCGGCACCGGCTCCCGCGAATCCAGCCCCTCCGAGCGGCGGGTCATGGTGCCGGTGTGCCAGTGGTACATCTGGCGCCCGGTGTTCATGTAGAGCGGATACTCGGCATCCGGGAGTTCGTCAGGTGAGAGGAATTCCACCGGCACGAAGAGGGCGCGCCCATCCGGGGTGGGGAAGTTCTCGCCGAAGAGAAACGGAGTGCCCTCCGATTCTGGCGTGAAGACCGGATACTGGATCGAGCGTCGAGTGCGGAGCTTCTCGTAGCTCACGCCCCGCCAGTTCGGGGTGACGGAGGCGATTTCGCGCATCGTGTCCGCGGGGCCCTGCCAGGCAGTCTTCAGGCCGAGACGGTTGGAAAGTTCGATGAGGATATCGAGGTCGCGACGGGCGCCGCCGGGGGGATCGATCGCCGCGTCGGTCAGCTGGATGTGCCGATCAGTGTTAACGAACGTGCCCTGCTTTTCCGCAAATGATGAACCGGGGAGGACGACGTCCGCCCAGCGCGCCGTTTCCGTCAGGAAGAGGTCCTGGACCGCGAGGAAGTCGAGGCCGCGGACCCAGTGCTCCGCGTGGGTGATGTTCGGGTCAGAGATGACCGGGTTCTCGCCCATGATGTACATCCCGCGGACCGGGCTCCCTTTCGCCACGATCTCGGTGACCATCATGCCCTTGGTCAGGGAGAGGGATTCCTCCGGAACGCCCCATGCCCTGGCGTACTCGGCGCGGTTGGCGGGATCGGTGACCGGGCGGTAGTCGGTGTAGGCGAACGGGATTGCGCCCATGTCCGACGAGCCCTGCACGTTGTTCTGGCCGCGAATCGGAATCATCGGCGCGCCCCAGCGGCCGATCATGCCGCAGGCCAGCATCATGTTGAGGAGACTGGCGACGATGTCGGTGCCGGTCGAGTGCTGTGTCAGGCCCATCGCCCACATGGTGGCGGTATTCGGCCCCCGGGCGTACAACTCCGCCCCGCGCCGGATCGTGTCGGCCGGGATGCCGGTGATCTTGCTGGCGACGTCGAGGGTGTAGGGCTCCACCGCGGCCCGGACTTTCTCGAAGTCATTGGTCCGGGTCGCGATGAACTCCTGATTCACCAGCCCGGCTTTGATAATGTGATGCAGCATGCCGTTGTAGAGCGCCACATCGGTGCCGGGCAGCATCTGCAGATGCACGTCGGCGAGCGCCGCCAGCTCTGTCCGGCGCACGTCGGCGACGACCAGCCTGGCCCCGCGCTTGAGGGCCCGCTTGATCATCGCGCCGAAGACCGGGTGGGTCTCGGTGGTGTTTGCCCCGGAGATGAAGATGACGTCGCAGGCTTCTTCGATCTCGCGCATCGAGCCGGAGGCCGCGGAGGTGTGGAGCGCGCGGCTCATCGCCGCGACGGAGGTCGAGTGACAGAGCCGGGTGCAGTGATCGACGTTGTTGGTATGCAGCGCGCCCCGGACCATCCGCATGAAGGCGTAGTTGTCCTCATTGCTGCACTTGGCGGAGGCGAGCGCGGCCAGGCACCGGGGGCCATAGACGTCCCGGATGCGGAGCAGCTCCTGCGCGACGAGGCTCAGCGCCTCCTCCCAGCTGGCCTCACGAAACGCCGAATACCACCCGGCGGGCGTCGCCACGCGGTCGCGGACGTCCTCGTCGCCGAGGATGGGGAGGCCGGTCGTGCGCGACTTGCCCACGCTTCGCGCGGGGGGGCGGGACTTGCCCTTGCGGCCCAGTTCCTCGATCAGGTGCCAGGGGCCCTCGCGGTGGCGCGGGTACTCGCCGGTCCAGACCCAGCACTCGCCGTTGTGCATCCAGCCCTTGCGGATGAGGGGGGCCTTCAGCCGGTCGCGATGCTGGGGGTAGTCGTAGCCGAAACGGCCCTTCACGCAGGTCGACCCCTGGTTCGGCGAGTACTCCTCGATCCAGGGTGAGGTGACCCGCATGATCTCGTCGTTCTTGACGTGCAGATCGATCTGGCAGCCGACCCCGCAATAGGGGCACACCGAGCGGGCGATCTTGTCGGGGTGGGCGAGCGCATCGGAACCGAAGCGCTGCTTGGGGATGAATTCAAAGATCGCGCCGGTGGGGCAGACCCGGACGCATTCGCCGCACCAGGTGCAGCCGGCATGCTCGGGGCTGCCGTCGCCACCGACGATAATGTGGCTATGGGACCCGCGCTCGCCGACATCGAGCACGCCGACCTCCTGGATGTCCTCGCAGGCACGCACGCAGCGGGTGCAGAGGATGCAGAGGCTCATGTCGTGCTGGATCATGACGTCGCCGGGCCGCTCATCCCCGCTCCGGAGTCCCAGTTCGCGGGCCGAACTCGCTGAGACATCGTACCGGACGACGTATTCCTCGAACTCGTTGCGCGGATGCTCTCTGTCGCCATTCGAGAGGTGCTCCCCGGGGTACCGCTCCATCAGGAGGCCGAGCACGCCCCGGCGGTTGTCGACAGCCTCCGCGGATTCGGTCTGGACGACCATACCCTCGGTGGCCGGGGTGTAACAGGCCGGCTGCAGTTTGCCCTGGCCTTCAACCGAGACGAGGCAGATTCGGCAGTTGGCGACGGTGGGGAGCTTGGGATACCAGCAGAGCGTCGGGATATCGATGTCATTCGCGCGCGCGACGTCCAGAATCGTCTGGCCCGGCGTGAAGGAAAGCGATTGTCCGTTGAGCGAAATCGATGGCATTGGTGTCGGCACCTGGAGGGCCTGCATGGTCGGCCGCTGAGGCCGAGGCCGGAAGGTACGCCCTCCCTGCCTGCCCGCAAAGTGCGCTGGCGGAAGGGTTGGATCCCCGTCTCGGCGGACGGAGGGAATCTTTCCAGGGCCACCCCGGGAAGCAAATCGGCCCTGTCGATGGACCGATAGCCTTCGGCGATGGCTGCCGGGTCCCGGCCGGGGGCCGCCGGTATATTCGGGGGTGAAGCGGGGCCCGCCCCGCGCTCTTGACTCGTGTGAGGTGGCCCATGAAGGCTGATCTGGAACAGATGCGCGACCCGCTTGGCCTGCAGCGCCTGGGGTACGCCGACGCGTTGCTTCCCCATACCGCGCTCCGCTGGGAGGCGGGTGTCGAACGAGAGAGCGCGGAACAGATCGCCGAGGAGGTGCCCGTGGTGCTCATCTACAACGGGCTTCCGCACGTCGTGATGATGGCGACCCCGACCGACCTCGAGGATTTCGTGCTCGGATTTAGCCTTACCGAGGAACTCATCACCTCTCCCGCCGATCTCCGATCGGTCGACGTGGTGCGCTATAGCCAGGGTATCGAAGTGCAGGCGCAGGTCGCCGAATCGTGTGAGGCGGTGATCGGATCACGCACCCGGAGACTCTCCGGGAGGACCGGCTGCGGCATCTGCGGGGCGGACAGCATCGGCGCAGTGCTCAAGCAACTCCACAAGGTGCCCGAGGGGGGGAAGATCGCGCCCGAGGCGGTCCACCGCGCGATGCGTGAACTGGTCACCCACCAGCATCTCAACGCGGCGGCCGGCGCGGTGCACGCCGCGGGCTGGGCGACGACGGAGGGCGCGGTCACGACGGCACGGGAAGATGTCGGCCGGCACAACGCGCTGGACAAGCTCGTGGGGGCGCTCCGTCGCGCGGGCACCGACACGAGCGACGGATTCGTGGTGGTGACTAGCCGGGCGAGTTTCGAGATGGTGCAGAAGACCACGGTGCTCGGCGCGCCGCTCATGGCGTCGATCTCGGGGCCGACGGGGCTGGCGGTTCGGGTCGCGGAGCAGGCGGGGTTGACGCTGGTGGGATTCGTGCGGGGCGACCGGCATACCGTCTACACCCACCCCGGGCGGGTTGCCGCGTCGCGCTAGCGCCGGGCGCCGCGCTCCAGCACGCCTGCGATATCCAGTTCCTCCACCATCCCTGACAACTCCCGGGCCGACGGGGTCAGAGGTTCCCGATCCGGAATCGCGAGGCCGATCGTGTGGTGCGTAGCCCCCATCTCGAGCGGAATGGCCTGAACCCCTTCCGGCCGTCCGAACAAGTAGAGAAAGGGGTGAGGCAGAATCGTCGACCAGGCGCCAGATCGCACGTGGGCCCAGAGGGTGACGACCGAGTTGGTTTCGATGCTGGTCCGGATCTGAACACCCGAAGCGCCGAACATCGCATTAAGGATCCGGCGATTCTGCATGTCCGGAGTGAGGAGGCAGAGCGGGATGGTCGCGGCCTCGGACCAGGAGACGGTGTCCCGGCTGGCGAGCGGCCCCCGGGCGGGGGTGAAGAGGTAATAGCGCTCCTTATAGAGCGGGATCGTTCTGGCGTGGGCGAGCGGTTCGTTGTCGAGGTACGTCACCCCGGCGTCCAGGCTGAAGTCGTCGAGTCCGCGCTGGATCTCGATCGACGACAGCGAGAGGACGGTCAGGGAGACCTGGGGGTGCCGCGCGCTGAAGGGAACGGTGAGCAGGGCGACGCTCGGGAGCGCCACCGGAATGACCCCGATGCGCAGCCGGCCGCCGAGCCCGGACCGGAGCACGCTGGCTTCCTGAGTCAGGCTCTCGCAGTCAGAGAGCACCCGCCGCGCCCAGTGCAGAATCCGTTCGCCTTCGGGAGTGAATCCCTCAAACCGCTGTCCGCGCTGGACCACGAGCAGGCCGAGTTCCTCTTCCAGCTGCTTGATGCCGGCCGAGAGGGTCGGCTGGGTGACCTGACACGCGGTCGCGGCGCGGGCGAAATGCCGCTCGCGCGCGAGGGCGTCGAGGTACCGGAGATTCTGGAGGAGCACTGGGGAGGCTAGGCCGGCATGTCTCGCGACCGGGGAGGCTCGGCACGCGCCTCCGAGACCTCTGGGGGCTTGCCCATGGTGACGCCGTACGAGCGCGCGGCCTTCTTCTTTTCCGGAGCGGGGTCTTCCCGGATCCACTCGGAGTAGTGCCTGAGATAGGCTTCCGGCGCGATGGCGTGCTCGCTGGGAAGGATGAGATGGACGCCGCAGGGATGGGTCCGCGCCATCAGGCGGTCGATGATCGCGCGGCGCTCACCGGCGCGATGGGCCTCGAGCGTGCCGGTGTCGATCGCGACGAGATGCACCCGCTCCGGGATGCCGCAGCCGAACTGGCCGGCGGGCGCCACGTAGGTCACGCAGTAGTGCCCGAGCGCCTCTTCCGAGACCCGTGACTCGACCTGGTCCACGAAGGTCATGTCGCTTCCCGTGAACACCACCTCGACGTCGTGGGCCGCGAGCAGAAAGGCCACCGGCGCGGCATCGTTGCCGATGACCAGTGCGGTGTCGCCCGGTTCGAGCCGGTCGAGCACCCGGACGATCGGGCTTCGCCGGTCGATGCCCCAGTGGGTGGGCTCGCGTTGCGCCGCGCGCAGTGCCTTGAAGTGTTTGGCCCAGCGGCTGTAGGGCTGCAGGCTCAACCGCTTGTGGATCAGGCGGTCCACCCAGTCGGTCAGCAGCACCTCGGTGAGCAGGAACTGGTCGCCCTGGGCGGCCTCCATTTCGGCGACAGCCTCGTTTCCCAGATCGAGCAGCTCCCGGCGCGAGAGACTGTTCTTGTGGCTCTCGATGCGCTGGAGGATGTACTCATGGTACTGCTGCTTGAGCGACGGGAGGGCCCGGCGCCTGCGCTGCTGCTGGAGCTGGAGGGCGGTCAGCATGAGTGGGTCAAGCCCAAGTCCGCCTTGCGGTAATCACGTGGGGGAAACGCGCCCCTACAAGGTCGTACTGTGGGGTGGAAGGTGTCAACTCTTTGCCGCTACTCAGCTTGGAGGACCGCACCCTTCAGGTAGCCGGTTTCGGGGATGGTGATGACCTCGGGATGATCCTGGCCCTGCCCGAGCAGGTGGGTAAGGGTGAGTCGGCGTCCGCTGTCGCTCGCCGCATCCGCGAGCATCTGCATGAACGCCTCGCGGCTCAGATGGAACGAGCAGGATGCGGTCAGCAGCCGGCCGCCCGGCGCCAGGAGGCGCATCGCCCGCAGGTTGATTTCCTTGTAACCGCGCACCGCCTGGGGCACGCTGCTCTTGGTCTTTGCGAAGGCCGGGGGATCGACGACCACGGTGTCGAAACGGCGCCGTTCCCGCTCGAAGCGGCGGAGCACCTCGAAGCAGTCGCCTGCCATCCATTCGAGATTGGCCAGCCCGTTCAGCGCCGCATTCTCCCGCCCGCGTTCGAGCGCCTCGGCGCTGACATCGAGCGCGGTCACCTGCCCGGCACGGGTGGCGAGGTGCAGCGCGAAGCTCCCGTGATAGGTGAAGCAGTCGAGCGCCGTCCCGCCGCCCCGGGCGAGGGTGGCCGCCAGCAGCCGGTTGGGTCGCTGGTCGAGAAAGGCCCCGGTCTTCTGCCCGGTCCACGGCGCGGCGAGATAGCGGACGGTTCCCTCGCGCACTTCGATCCGCTCCGGGACGGTGCCGTGGACCAGCACGACTTCCTCCCTCAGCCCTTCGTACTTCCGCACCCCCACGTCGTTGCGAAGCAGGATTCCTTCTGGGCTGCAGGTCTCGATCAGCGCGGCGATGATCTCGGCGCGCATCGTTTCGAGGCCGGCGGAGAGGAGCTGCACCACCAGCCAGCGATCGTACCGATCGACCACCAGGGAGGGCAGGCCATCGCCCTCGCCGTGCACCAGCCGCATGGCGGTCGCGTCGATGCCATCCCGTCGTGTCAGGCAGGTGCGCAGCCGCTCACGCCACCATGCGGCATCGACTGAGGCGTCCTCGGTCGTAAGCAGCCGGAGCCGGATTTCCGAGCGCGGCGAAAAGAGGGCGGTGCCGAGATACTTTCCCCTCCGGTCGAGGACGCGGCAGCAGCCGGCGAGTTCGGGCTCGGCCGTAACGTCGCTCCGATAGATCCAGGGATGTCCCCGGGTCCATCGTGCGGCCCCCTTGTCGGACACACGGGCGGTGGGGGGGGACATATGAATTCGGGCGATTGGGCGGTTAGACGGTTAGGCGGCTGGTGCCAACCGCCCAACCGCTCAACCGCCCTGCCCCAGGCCCTTGGCCCGGTCCGGGCGGAGCACGGTGGCGCCGCGGAGGTAGACGTGGCGAATCTCCTCGCGGGTGCGGCGAGTATAGGCGTGCACCAGGAGCCGGATGCATCGGGGGAGGGAGCCAGGCACCGGCACCTCGGTCGAATGCAGCAGTGCCACGATATTCCAGCCGTACACCTCGGCGGCACGCGCGGGGAAGGCGGCGTTGAGGTCCGCGGTCATCGTGAAGAGGCCGCTGACCACGTCGTCGGGAGTGAGGTCGTTGGCCGCGATGAGATTGCGCAGCAGTTCGTCGGTCGCTTCAAGGATCTGCTGCGCGTCGTTTGATTCCACGGTGGTCGCGCCGCGGATGCCCTGCAACCGGATGGGGTTCTGGTCGCTCATGGACACTAATCTAGCTCAACAGCTTCGCCTGATGCTCGTCACTGACGATCGGCTCCTGGCTGGCCGGGATGTGGTGGACCTCGCCCGCCGGGCGGTGCGGGGCGGGGTAACCTGTATCCAGCTCCGCCTCAAGGCGGCCGACGCGCGGACGCTGCTCGGGCTGGCGCGGGCACTCCGTGAGGCGGTCCCCGTGCCGGTTATCGTGAACGACCGGCCTGATGTGGCCGCAGCGGCCGGGTGTGGGGTGCATCTCGGTCCCGACGACCTGCCGGCCGCCCTGGCGCGGCGGATCCTTCCGCCGGGCACCATTATCGGCGTCTCGGTCGGCACGCCTGTCGAGGCGGATCTCCTGCATGGAAATGCCAAGGGCGCGGCCTACTGGGGCGTGGGTCCGTGGCGGGTGACGGGCACCAAGGCGGATGCCGGAGCGGCGATCGGGGAGGAGGGGTTCCGCCGCATCGTGGAGCTGGCCGGAGGGCGCCCCTGCGTCGCGATCGGCGCCGTGCGACCCGAGGATGTTCCCGCGGTGCTGCAGGCGGGTGGTGCCGGGGTGGCCGTCGTATCGGGGATCCTGGGTCAGGCGGATGTCGAGGAAGCGGCGCGGGCCTACGCGCGCGCGTTCGCCGAAGGGCGCCGGTAGGGGCAGCCGGTCAGTCGCTGCTACCGCGCGTTCCGCTGGGCGCGGTGGATCGAGTCGATCGCCCGGTTGTGCTCGGTGAGGGTACGGCTGAAGACGTGATGCCCGTCGGTGCCCGCGACGAAGTAGAGCCATGGCACCGCGGCGGGATAGAGTGCTGCCTCGACACTGCTGATGCCGGGGGAGTTCACCGGGCCGGGCGGGAGTCCGCGGTGCAGGTAGGTGTTGTAGGGCGACTGAATCTCCAGGTCCTTGAAGAGCAGGCGCGGCTTCCGCTCGCCGGTGGCGAGTTCGATCGCATACTGTACGGTCGGGTCGGCCTGCAGCGGCATTCCCCGTCGCAGGCGATTGGTATATACCCCGGCGATCACAGGCCGCTCCTCGGCGTGCCGGGCCTCCCCCTCGACGATCGCCGCCAGCGCGAGCAACTGGTTGCGCGTCATCCGCAGTGAATCCAGCCGCCGGTCCCACTCCGGGCGCCATTGGCGCTCGAATTCCGAGATCATGGCGCGCACCAGTCCCTCGGCCGTGACCGGCAGTGGCAGGTTGTAGGTCTGGGGCAGGAGATACCCCTCGAGAGTCCCGCCCTCCACATGGAGTGACGCGCGGAGCGTGGAATCCCGGGCCGCCGCGAGGAACTGGTCCGCGGGAATGTCGAGCCGGTCGCGGACCAGGTCGGCCAGGTCGAGCAGGGTCAGGCCCTCCGGGGCGGTGAAGCGCGCCGTCGCGACCCGTCCCTCCTCGAGCGCGGTGAGCAGTTGCCAGGCACGGGCGCCCTGGGGCAGATCGTAGATCCCTGCCTTCACGGAACGATCCACGCCGCGCACCCGAGCCAGCAGCCCGAACCAGAGTGGCGACGCGATCAGGCCGCGGGTAGCGAGGGAATCGGTGACACTGTGAAAGGAGGCGCCGGCGGGGATGGTGATCCGGACCGGCGGGCCGCCCGGGGGTGGCCCGCTGCATGCCAGCAGCACGGCGAGCGCGATCGGTGCGCGGCTCCTCACGTCGCGCCTCCGCGGCGCATGTCGAGATAACCCTGCAGCAGCACGCTCGCGGCGAGGGCGTCGACTTCCTCCTTCCGCCCGCGCGCGGATCCGCCCTGGGCGTGGATCTCCCGATGGGCGCGGGCGGTGGTCATCCGTTCGTCGATAAGGAGCACCGGGAGTCCGGTGCGGGCGCCGACCAGTTCCGCCAGTTCGCGCGCGGCGACGGCGCTGGGCCCTTCGTTCCCCTCGAGGGTGAGGGGCAGGCCGACGATGAGCCCGACCGGATGGTGGAGGTCGATGTACTCGAGGAAGGGCGTCATCGGAAAGCGCTTGCCAGGGCGCCGGACCAGGGTGCCGAGCGGCGAGGCGAGGATCTGGAGTTCATCGGAAAGGGCGAGGCCCAAGCGGACCTCGCCCCAATCGAGTGCCATGATGCGGCCGGCGTGCGGGATCATAGTTGCGGTGGGGACCGCGATTAATCGCGGTCCCACATTATTCGCGGTCCCACATCAATCGCGGCGCCACAGCATCATTGCGCCATCGTGGCGAAGAATTCCTTGTTGCTCTTGGTGCGCTTCATCCGCTCGAGCAGGAATTCCAGGGCCTCAACCGGCGGCATGTCGGCCAGGAAGTTCCGCAGCAGGTAGACGCGGTTGAGCTCGTCCTTGTCCATGAGGAGCTCTTCCTTGCGGGTGCTGGTCCGCTGGATGTCGATCGCGGGGTAGATGCGGCGGTCGGCCAGGCGCCGGTCGAGGACGAGCTCCATGTTGCCGGTGCCCTTGAACTCCTCGAAGATCACCTCGTCCATGCGGC
>DAINRP010000004.1:0-33406 GCA_036741755.1 Gemmatimonadales bacterium | reverse complement strand
TGGACCCGGTTGAACTCCTCGGTGACCAGTGAGCCGCCGCACTTCGGACAGCGCATGTAGTGGCTCTTGCGCTCCGAGTCCTGGGCCAGCTTGGCCTGCTCCAGGCGTTTCCGCTCGAGCCGTTCGGCCTCGAGCTTGGCGAAATACTCGTCCTCATTGCGGCTGGGCTTGTCGATGGTGCTCATCAGTTCCTCGTCGAATCGGTGGTCGGGTCGCGCGCCGCTGCGCGTTACGGGCGAATCGTGGGTTCGGGCTTCCGCTCTGCGGGAGACGACGCGATGCCGTCGTAGCGCCGGTGCCGGTCGCGGACGATGGCGTCCACCACCTGACCGTGCTCCAGGAAGACGATGTCGTACGTTCCGCAGCGCTTCAGGCAGTCATTCCGATAGTACAGATAACTCATCGCTCCGGTCTTCCGGATGGTGAGCGGCTCGCCCCAGACACTTCGCACCTCGGCCTCGGACATGCCTGGCCTGATGGAGGTCACCTCCTGGGCGGTGGCCATCCCAGCGCTCGCGAGGTTCAGCGCCAGGCTCACCCCGAGGGCGCGGACGAGGCGGCTCTCGCCACGGCGCGCGTTCACCGCGCCGCCTTCGCCGGCGACCAGCTCAGCATGGAAGTGAAGAAGGCGGCACCGTCCATATTGCCGATCGCGGGGTCGGAGGCCCGGTCGGGGTGGGGCATCAGGCCCACCACGTTGCCCTCGGCGTTGCAGATCCCGGCAATGTCGTTGAGCGAGCCGTTGATGGCCGCTCCCTTGAGCGGCGAGCCATCGAGTTCGACATAGCGCACGACGACTCGTCCCTCGCCTTCGATCGTGCGGAGGGTGGCCTCGTCCGCGGCGAACCGCCCCTCGCCATGCGCGACCGGCATCCGGAGCAGGTCGCCCCTGGTGTAGCGGTTGGTGAAGGCGGTGTCGGTCTGCTCGACGCGAAGACCAACCGGCCGCGAGACGAAGCTGAGCCGGGCGTTCCGCATCAGGGCACCAGGCAGCAGCGCCGCCTCACAGAGGATCTGGAACCCGTTGCAGATGCCGAGGACGGGGCCCCCGGCCTGGGCGAAGCGCTGCACCGCGGGCATGATCGGGCTGAACCGTGCGATCGCGCCGGAGCGGAGATAGTCGCCGTAGCTGAACCCGCCCGGAAGCAGCACCGCGTCGGCGCCCTTCAGATCGGTTTCGCGGTGCCACACGAAGTACGCGTCGGTCCCCGCGCGCTGAGCGCTGTGCAGGGTGTCGAAGTCACAGTTGCTGCCGGGAAACCGGACGACCGCCACCTTGAGCATCAGCCCTCCACCTCGACGAGATAGTCCTCGGTCACCGGATTGGCGAGCAGCTTGTCGCACATCGCGCGGGCCCGGCTCCTGGCGTCGTCGGGGGACCTGGCGTCGATCGACAGTTCGATCGCCTTGCCTACCCGAACGCCGGAGGCCTCACCGAAGCCGAGCGCGCCGAGCGCGTGCTCCACCGCCTGGCCCTGCGGATCGAGCAGACCGGCACGGGGAACGATCCGGACGTGAACCTTGTAATGCATGACGATCTCCATTGAACTGTGTGGTCCTGCCATCCCGAGCGCTTCGCCCTCGGGACGCCACCTCACTCCGTTCCGCCTCGCTTCACCGTCGGCCTCGGCATCGTGTGCCGGTCATCATCCTCGGGCTCGCCCCCTTCCACCACCGCCAGGGCGCCGTCGTTCCGCTCCAGTCCCGACAGCAGCGCATGACGCACCAGGCCGAAGGCCAGGTAGGTCACGCCGAGCGGGAACAGGAAATACTGCGGCACCCAGAGGCTGCAGACCAGGATGACGACATGCACCAGCAGTCCCGCGATCCCCTTCGCCGAGCGAAACCCGATGGCGGGGAAGCGCGGGTACTTCACGGTGCTCACCATCAGCAGCGCCAGGAGCACGATCAGAATGGTCAGGCCTTCGCGCTGGAAGTCGAGGTACGCCAGCGACTGCCGGTACCACTCGGTCTGGCTGAACGGATAGAACACGGCCAGGGTCATCCCCGCCGAGGGCGAGGGCATCCCGGTGAACCATCCCGGCTTACCGGTCCCGTGCTGCACGTTGTAGCGCGCCAGGCGGATCGCCACGGCGACGACGTACATGTAGCAGATGAGCCAGCCGAATTTCCCCGCCGACTGGAACTCGAGAAAGAACATGATCATCGCCGGCGCCACCCCGAAGCTGATCACGTCCACCAGGCTGTCCAGCTCCGCGCCGAATCTGGTGCCCGTCCCGGAGAGCCGGGCGACCCGGCCATCCAGCATGTCGAGCACGCCGGCAAAGACGATGAACCACGCGGCCCAGGTGAAGTTGCCGCGATAGGCGCTGATAATCGCCCACAGCCCGAAGAACATGTTGCCGAGCGTGAAGGCGCTCGGAATGACCACCACGACCTGCCGCATGTCGGGGCGCCGCAAACTGCCCCTGGAAGGAATCATTCCCATTGGGCCACCACCGTTGCGCCGGCCTGGGTCTTGTCCCCGGTGTGCACGAGGACTTTGGCCGTGACCGGCAGGAAGATGTCCACCCGTGAACCGAACCGAATCAATCCCATTCGCTCCGCCTGGACCGCGACGGCGCCGACATCGTGGTCGGTGACGATCCGCCGCGCCACCAGGCCGGCGATCTGCCGCACCAGCACCTTGCCCTGCGCAGTCAGGAGCCCGACGCTGCTCTGCTCGTTCTCGAGACTCGCCTTCTCCGTGCCGGCGTGCCCGAAACTCCCTTTGTTGTAGTGGCGGTACTCGATTGTGCCGCTCATCGGGTACCGGTTCACATGGACGTTGAAGACGTTCATGAAGATCGACACCCGGATGGTGCGGTCCTTCACGTACGACGGTTCATCCACATGCACCACGCTGACAACGACGCCGTCCGCCGGCGCGATGCAGACATTCTCTCCGCGCGGGCCGCTGCGGACCGGATCGCGGAAGAAGGCGACGACCCAGATCGCGATAAGGACCCAGGCGACGGCGGCCCACACCGGGGCAAGCCAGGCGAGTACCACCGCGATGGCCCAGGCGGCGATGATGAACGGCCAGCCCTCGGGGGCGATTCGCATCTCAGGCATCCTCCGGCAGGTCGAACCCGGTGAGCAGCCGGAACGCCTCGAGGTAGCGCTTGCTCGTGGCGGTCACGACCTCTGGCGGCAGGGTCGGCGGAGGGGCCTCCCCATTCCAGGTGCCGGCCTTGCGGAGCCCGGTCAGGTAGTCTCGCAGCGGCTGCTTGTCGAAGCTCGGCTGGCCGCGTCCCGGCTGATATTGGTCTGCCGGCCAGAAGCGCGAGGAATCCGGCGTCAGCACCTCGTCGATGAGTCGCAGCGTGCCCTGGCTGTCGGCGCCGAACTCGAACTTGGTGTCGGCGATGATGATCCCGCGGGTCGCGGCGTGATCGCGTCCCGCGCTGTAGACCGCGAAGCTCGCATCGCGGAGCTTGGCCGCCGGGCCCTTCCCGAGTGCGGCTTCCATCGCGCCGAAGGTGACGTTGATGTCGTGCCCGGTCTCCGCCTTTGTCGCCGGCGAGAAGATCGGCGGCTCGAGCCGGGCGCTCTCGGTCAGCCCGCCGGGCAGCGCCTCGCCGGCCAGCGTCCCGTGCTCATGGTACTCCTTCCACGCGGAGCCCGTGAGGTAGCCCCGGACCACGCATTCGAAGGCGACCGGCGAGGTGCGGCGCACCAGCATCGTGCGGCCGCTCATCTCCCTGCGATGCGGCTGGAGCAGCGGAAACCGGCGCAGGATCTCGCTGGTGCGTGCCGTGATGAAGTGACTCGGGACCACCGCCCCCAGCTTGTCGAACCAGAAGGCGCTGATCTGGGTGAGGACCGCCCCCTTCCGGGGGATCGCCTCGCGCATCACGATGTCGAACGCGCTCACCCGGTCGCTCGCCACCAGCAGCAGGTGTTCGGCGTCGGCTTCGTACACCTCGCGGACCTTGCCCTTGCGGAGCAGGGGCAGGGGCAGCCTGCTCTCGGTCAGCACATCACTCATTGCAGATCTCCGCAGCCGTCGCCGCGAGCGCAGCGACGCCGCTCCTCGGCTCAGCACCGTTGTTCATACCGTGATTTCCGCCTTTCCCGCGTCGGCCGCCAGCGGGCGGGCGCGCGCGAGGAGCGGCGTGAGGTACTCCCCCAGGAATTCCCCGACCTGTTCTGCCGAACGCCCGGTGTACTTCATGGGGTCCAGTTCGCCCTGCAGTCTGCCCGTCGGGATCTTCGCGAACGTGTGATCCGCCGCGAGCTTCTGCAGCAGGCGGTTCGGTTCACCGCGGCTGACCTCTTCCGCCGTGGTCAGGCTGTTCTGCCGGATGACTTCATGGATCACCTGACGGTCGCCGCCGGACGCGACCCCCAGCATGATCCACCGTTCCGTCGCCATGAAGGGCATCTGCTCGTTCACGTGCCGCTGGATCACCGGGACGCGCACTTCGATCCCGCCCGCGATGTTCCCGGCGAGGATCAGGATCGCATCGGTTGCGAGAAACGCCTCGGGGAGCGTCAGGCGCCGGTTGGCGGAGTCGTCGAGAGTCCGCTCCAGCCACTGGGTGGCCGCGGTGTTCGCGGTGTTGGCCTGCAGGCTGATGACGAAACGGGCCAGCCCGCAGATCCGCTCGGCCCGCATCGGGTTCCGCTTGTAGGCCATCGCGCTGGAGCCGATCTGGTCCTTCTCGAACGGCTCCAGCAGTTCGCCTTCGTGCTGCAGCAGTCGCAGGTCGCTGGCCATCTTTGCGGACGACTGCGCGATGCCGCTCAAGGCGTCCACGATCACGCTGTCACCCTTGCGGCTGTAGGTCTGCCCGGTGACCGGGAAGACCCGCGGAATCCCGAGCTTTGCCGCGATCCGGCGCTCGAGCTCCCGTACCTTCGCGTGATCGCCCTTGAACAGCTCGAGGAAGCTGGCCTGGGTCCCCGTAGTCCCCTTGCAGCCGCGGAGCCGGATGGTCTCCAGCCGGTGCGTAAGCTCCTCGACATCGAGGGCATAGTCCTGCATCCACAGCGCGGCGCGCTTGCCCACCGTCGTGAGCTGAGCCGGCTGGAAGTGGGTGTAGGCAAGGCAGGGCAGCGCCGCGTGGGTCCTGGCGAATTGCGCCAGTGAATCCAGCACGCCGATCAGGCGCCCGAGCAGGAGACGCAGCCCCTCGCGCAGCACCAGCACATCGGCATTGTCCGTGACGAAGGCGCTGGTGGCACCCAGATGAAGGAAGGCCCGGGCCGCGGGTGCCTGGTCGCCGAACTGGTGCACGTGCGCCATGACGTCGTGCCGGAACTTCTTCTCGTAGGCCGCCGCCGCCTCGAGATCCGCATCGTCGAGGTGGGCGCGCATCTCGGCGAGCGCCGCCTCGGGGATGTCGAGCCCCAGTTCCCGCTCGCTCTCGGCCAGCGCCAGCCACACTCTGCGCCAGAGGCCGATACGGTAGCGCTCTCCCCACAGCCGCTGCATCTCCGGTGAGGAGTAGCGGGTTCCGAGCGGGGAACGGTAGCGGTCGTCGGTCATTGGAATTGAAGGTCGGTATAGGCGATCGAGCCGTCGCGCTCGAAGAAGACCCGGACCGGCTGCCGGGAGCGAAGCCCCTCGATCACCTGACGGACGTCGTCGGCGGTGGCGATCCGGCCGCGGTTCATCCCGACGATGACGTCGCCTGCAACCAGGCCGGTCGCCTGGGAGAGCTCGCGGGAGATGCGGAAGATCAGCGCGCCGCGTTCCGACTGCACCGCGCGTTCCGCCCGCACCTGACTGGTCAGCGTGACCAGTTGCAGGTCCTTGAGGACAGTGACCTTCTCGGCCGTCGCCGTCGGCAGGTCGCCGCTGGTCAGGCTGATGTTCCGTTCGCCGCCAGAACGCTTGGCGGTGAGCCGGGCCGCGTCGCCCACCCGGAGGTCGAGCTTGACCGCCTCCCAGTCCAGGTAGTTGTGCAGTGGCCGGTCGTTGGCGCGGGTAAGGACGTCGCCGCGGCGCAATCCCGCCTTTTCGGCCGGTCCGCCCGGCGCGACCGCCGTCACCAGCACGCCACCCTGTGACTTCCAGTCGCGGAGACTTTCCGCGCCAGCGACGTCGAAACCCACCCATGCGCGGCGGACCTGACCGTTGCGGATGATTTCATCGGCCACCCGCAGCGCGCGTTCGATCGGAATCGCGAAGCCGAGCCCGATCGAGCCGCCATTCTGGGTGAAGATCGAGCTGTTGACCCCGATGACCTCGCCCAGCGCATTCGCCAGTGGTCCCCCCGAATTGCCCGGATTGATCGACGCGTCCGTCTGGATCATGTCGAGGTAGAGCCCCGACTGGTCGCGCCCCGGGAGAATGTTGCGGTGCACCGCGCTGATGACGCCGGCGGTGACCGTCGGCTCCGCGTTGCCCAGCAGGTACGCGAACGGATTGCCGAGGGCCACCACCCATTCGCCGATCATGAGATCGGTGCTCTTCCCGGTGATCGCGGTCGGCAACCCCTTCTTGGGTACTCGGATGATCGCGATGTCGGTGAGGCCGTCCTCGCCGAGCAGCTCCGCCGGCTGGTCGCTGCCGTCGGCCAGGCTGACGATGATCTTCTCCGCCCCGTTCACCACATGCTGATTGGTGATGATGATGCCGTCCGGCCGGATGATGAATCCGGTGCCGAAGCTCTGCTGTTCGCGCGGCGACTGGGGGACGAAGAAGAAATCGAACGGCGTCTGCGGCTCGGCCTGCCGGGTGCTCGTCACGGTGATCGACACGACAGCGGACGACACCCGCGCGGCGGCCTCCACGATGGCGGTGCGCCGCGAGCTGCCCAGTGTCTCGGTGACGGCGGGCCGGGCTGGACGCTGGGCCTGCAGGGTCTCGACGAACTCCGGCGAGCGTTCACCCCCGCTGCAGCCAAGCAGCGGAAGCAGCGCGGCGAGCACGCGCAGTCGGGTCGTCACGATGCGGCCTCCAGATAGCAGGCGGCCGGATACTCGGCCGAGACAAAGTACAGTCCCTGCGGCGGTGCCGGCGGGCTCGTTGCCTGATTATCGGTGCTGGTGAGCAGCGTGGCCATGTCCTCCAGGGGGCGCCGGCCGAGGCCGATGTCTACCATGGTGCCAACAAGGAACCGGACCATGTGGTGCAGAAAGCGGTCGGCTGCTACGTGAAAGCGGAAGCCCCGGTCGTCATCCCGGGGCTCCCAGTGTGCCATTCGAACCGTGCACTCGTACGGGCGCCCCCGGTGCGCGCCCGACGTCGCCTGCACACTGTCGTCCGTGACCGCCTTGCGGACCGCGAACCCATGGAACAGGTGCGTCCCGAGGATCCGCGCGGCCGCGGCGTCCAGAGCGGCCCGGTCGACCGAACGTCCCAGGGCCCACTCGTAGGGCCGCCGGAAGGGAGAGGCACAACCCTCATCAGTGCCAAGCTCGTAGCGATAGCGGCGGCCGATGGCACTTTTCCGCGCGTGGAACCCGCTGCTCATCGGGTGGATCCGCTCCACCCAGCAGTCGCGCGGGAGGAGGGCGTTCAGTGCCCGCCTGAGTCCGTCGCCCGTCCACTTCATCGGTACCGCGAAGCTGACCCCCATTCCGACGGCATGAACTCCAGCATCGGTCCGGCCCGCGCCGTGGGCCACAACCCGCCGTCCGCATAACCGCTCCAGCACCCCTTCGAACTCGGCCTGCACCGTGCGGCTGTCCGGCTGTCGCTGCCAGCCGGCGAAACTGCCGCCATCGTAATGCAGGAGGGCCAGATAGGTCCGGCTCATGAGGCCGTAAATATAGCCGGGGGGGAAGGGTTTGTGCTTCACCCCGGCGGCCGTAGCTTTGAGCGATGAATTCTCCCCTGACCCAGGCACTCAAAGCCATCGCCGAAGGTCGTTTTCTGGAGGCCGAAGAGGCGGCGGACGCCTTTCGCGTGATCATGCGAGGGGAGGCCACCCCGGCTCAGATCGGTGCTCTGCTGCTCGGACTGCGGGCCCGGGGTGAGACGGCGGCGGAGGTGGCCGGCGCCGCCACAGCCCTGAGGGAGGCCATGATTCCCGTGGTCCCCGCCGCGGGCGCTCCACTCATAGACACCTGCGGGACAGGCGGGGGTGGCGTGAGCACATTCAATATTTCCACTGCCGCTGCGCTCGTGGCGGCGGCGGCCGGTGCCAGGGTGCCCAAGCATGGCAACCGGAGCTATACCTCCCGGAGCGGAAGTGCGGATGTGCTCGAAGCCCTGGGGGTGGACATCGGCGCGGGCCCGGAGGCCGCGGCGATCCGGCTCGAAGAGGCCGGCATGGTGTTTCTGTTCGCTCCGAACTTCCATCCGGCCATGCGCCACGTCGGGCCGACTCGCAAAGAGCTCGGGGTGGCCACGATCATGAATCTGCTTGGTCCGCTCGCCAACCCCGCCGGCGTGCGGCGCCAGGTGATCGGCGTTGCCGATCAGATTAGGGGACCGTTGCTGGCAGACGCCCTGGTTCGGCTGGGAGTCGAGCACGCGCTGGTTGTGCACGGAGAGGTGGGGATGGACGAGATCAGCCCGGCCGGGATCACACAGGTGTGGGAGATCCGCGGTGGCCGGGTGGACCGCTGGCAGATCGTACCGGAAGAAGTGGGGCTCGCCTGGGAGCGGCTGGAGGACCTGGCCGGCGGAGATCCCTCGGAAAACGCGCGCCGGATTGAGGCGCTTGTCGCAGGAGAAGAGGATGAAGCGGCGCGACGGGCGGTGGTGCTCAACGCCGGCGCGGCGATCTACGTCGCGGGGCTCGCTCCCACGATTCCCGCCGCGCTCGCCATGGCCGCGGAGGTCCTCGAGTCTCGCGCCGCGCTCGACGTGCTCACCCGGCTTCGGCGTCCGGCGTCGCCCTGACCACCACGGAAACCCTGTCTCCATGGGCCCAGAGCAGGATCAGGCCGATCAGGGCCCACACCAGTTCCCGCAGCCGAGTGACCACCGCGGCGAACACGCCGTGACTCGCGCCGAAGCCCAATAGAGAGAAGACCAGAAACAATCCGCCCTCTCTCGCGCCCAGTTCAAACGGCAGGAAGAAGAGCAGGTTCAGAATTGTGGTGCTGAGGGCCGTCGCGATGATCGCCTCGGGGATCCGGACGCCAAGGTCGAGACCCCAGAAGATGATCGCAAGTTCCAGCGACATGGTGCATCGGGCAAGGAACTCGAGGCCGATCGCTCGCCAGAAGACGCCGGGATGATCCTGGTAGAGGGTTGTGATCTGAAGATCGAGTTCACGCAGCTTCATCCGCCGGGTTTCGAGCCGCCGCGCCAGCCGCCGCAGCCCGGGAATCAGGAGCAGCAGGTCGAGTCCCGCCTCCAGAATGCCCTCGTGATGCCGGCGGATCAGGAACCAGATCACCACCCCGACGCCCACCGCGGTGGCGATGAGGAGGCTGAGGATCGGCAGGGTGTGCGGCATCAGGAAGATCGCGGGGATGACGGCCGCAATCACGAACAGCATATGGGCCAGCGAGAAGAGCAGCCGATACTGGACGACGGAGCCGAAGGCCCGCTGCCGTCCGAGCCAGGGCGCCACCGCAATCGCCCGGTAGCCCTCGCCGGCGAGGCCGGCCGCGGGAGCGATGTAGTTCAGGGCGAATGTGGACACGCTGATCGCCCACGCGCGCAGGGGGCCGGGGCGGCTGGGCTCGATGCCCAGCATCGTATACCACGAGGCGGTATTAAGGGTGTAGACGACCGCCCAGACCAGCACCACGGGGAGCAACAGCCAGCCGGTTTGCTGCAGGTGGAGCAGAATCACGGCGGGTCCGACGTGCCACACAACTATGCCGGCGAGCGCGAGGCCTACAAGGAAAAGGGCGAACCGCACTTTCAGACTCACGGCTCGCCCTCAACAGTAGAAGATTCCGGTGCGCGACTCAGTATTTGCGAATCACTCCGACGACGACGCCCTGGATGAGGACATCGCGCTCCTGGAACCGCATGGGCTGCATCGTCGGATTGGCCGGCTGGAGTCGGATCCAGCCGCCCTGTTCCCGGTAAAATCGCTTGACCGTGGCTTCCGCGCCATTGACCAGGGCGATGACCATCTCGCCATTGTCCGCGGCCTGCTTGCCGTGCACCACCACGAAGTCCCCATCCATGATGTGTTCGTCAATCATGGACTCCCCCTGCACCTTGAGCGCGTAGTTCGGGCCGCGCCGGGGGAGCAGTTGATCGGGCACCGCGATGGTTTCGCCTCCCATGATCGATTCGATCGGAGCGCCGGCGGCCACCTTGCCGAGGAGCGGGATCTCCGTCGCGCCCGACATCCCCTTGGGCGGCAGGACCTCGATGGCCCGGCTCTCGTTGTGGGTGCGGTGGATGTAGCCTTTGCGTTCCAGGTTGGTCAGATGCTCGTGCACCGTGGCCAGTGACTGAAAGCTGAAGTGCTCCGCGATCTCCTCGAAGCTTGGCGCATACCCCCTGTCACGGATATGCTCCTGCAGGTACTTCAGGATTTCGCTCTGGCGCTTCGTGAGCGGCATGATGCCTCCGGGTTCGTGACCGAACGGACTCCGAATCAAGCTACCCGAATACCAACCGAAGAGCAAGATGGCAACCAAGCTCGACCAGATTCTGGCCACGACCCGGGCCACCCTGCCTGCATTGCACGCGCGCCGGGAGGAAATCGAGCGGCTCGCGGTGGCCTGTGCCGGGCGCGCGGAGTTCCTCGGCGGATGGGACCGGGGGAGGATTGCCCTGATCGCCGAGGTCAAACGCCGATCTCCGTCACAGGGGGCCATCCGGGCCGATCTGGATCCGGTCACCCACGCTATGGCATACGCCGCCGCGGGCGCGAGTGCGATTTCGGTCCTGACCGACGGGCCGTCTTTCGGTGGCTCGCTGGACGACCTGCGTTCGGTGGCTGACCGGGTCCGGGTCCCGCTCCTCCGCAAGGACTTCATCCTCGACGAGCTGCAGGTGGCCGAGGCGAGGGCCGCCGGCGCCTCGGCCGTACTGCTCATCGTGCGGGCGCTGACCCCGGCGCGGCTCGACGAACTCGCACGGGCCGCCCACGACTGGGGACTCGCCACCCTCGTGGAGGTGCATGACGCGCCGGAACTCGAGATTGCTCTCGCCTCCGGGGCGCCGATCATCGGGGTGAACAGCCGCAATCTCGACAGCTTCGAAATCGATGTGGCGGCCGCCTGGGAGCTGATTGCCCGGATCCCCGCGGACCGGATCGCCGTGGCAGAGAGTGGCATGGCGAGCGAGGCGGACGTCCGCCGCGCCGCGGACGCTGGGGCGGACGCCGTCCTGATCGGCACCGCGCTCTCCAGAGCGCCCGATCCATCGGCCCTCGCTCGCGCAGTGTGCGGTGTCCCGCGCCGCGGACGATGACTCCGGCGAAGATCTGTGGACTGACCCGTCCCGAGGATGCTGCCGCAGCCGTCCGGCTCGGCGCGCGCTACCTCGGGGTGATCTTCGCGGGGGGGCCGAGGCAGGTTGAGTCTGGCCAGGCGCGGTCGATCGTCGACGTCGCCGGCAAGGTTCCCGTGTTTGGGGTCTTTGGATCGCAGGGCTATGCGCAGATATTAAAGGCACGGGATGCGGCAGGCCTGGCCGGGGCTCAGTTGCACGATGGTGCCACACCGGAGTTCGTCGATCAGTTGAAGCGAGAAGGGCTGCTCGTGGTAGCCGTGGTACGGCTGGCGGGTAACGCCGACCTCGTTCCGCTCGCGGAGCTGACTGGGCTCGGCTGTCCTCTCCTCATCGAACCCCGCGTCGCAGGGAAACTCGGTGGGACTGGAGTTCCACTCCCGCTGGCCCTAGCAGCCCAGGCCAGAAGCCGTCTGACAGGGCATTCGATGTGGCTGGCCGGCGGGCTCACACCCGAGAATGTCGCCGAAGCGGTGCGCGTCGTGCAGCCCGATGTAGTGGACGTATCATCCGGTGTCGAACAGATTCCGGGGATCAAGGATCACCAGCGGATGGCTCGCTTTCTGGAGGTGCTGGAGTGACAGTCACGTTGCCGCCCGAGCGCGCAGTCGACGGGCGCTTCGGTGTTTATGGGGGCCGTTACGTGCCCGAGACACTGATGGCGGCGCTGCAGGAACTCGCCGTGCTCTATGATACGGCCCGCCAGGACGCGTCCTTCTGGGCGGAACACAACCTACTGCTGAAGGAGTTCGTCGGTCGCCCGTCACTCCTCAGCCCCGCGCCGCGCTACTCGGAGCTTGTCGGCGCCACCGTGCTGCTCAAGCGCGAGGATCTCAACCATACCGGCGCCCACAAGATCAACAACACGATCGGCCAGGCGCTGCTGGCCCGTCGCATGGGGAAGCGGCGGATCATCGCCGAAACCGGGGCTGGCCAGCACGGTGTGGCGACCGCGACCATCTGTGCCCGGTTCGGGCTCGAGTGCGTGGTCTACATGGGCCAGGAGGACGTGGAGCGCCAGGCGCTGAACGTCTATCGGATGCAGCTGCTCGGGGCGACGGTCGTGCCGGTCACCTCCGGCACCCGGACACTCAAGGACGCGACCAACGAGGCCCTGCGTGACTGGGTGACCAATGTTCCCACGACCCACTACATCATCGGGTCGGTGGTCGGACCGGATCCCTTCCCGCGCATGGTGCGCGACTTCCAGTCGGTCATCGGTCTCGAATCCCGGGCGCAGATGCTCGAGCGCACCGGACGGCTGCCGAAGACGGTCGTGGCGTGCGTTGGTGGCGGTTCGAACGCCATCGGGATGTTCTCCGGCTTCATTGATGATGCGGCCGTCGAAATGGTCGGCGTCGAAGCGGCGGGAGAAGGTGTGGCCACCGGCCACCACAGCGCTACGCTCACGGCCGGTGTCCCGGGGGTGCTGCATGGCTGCCTGAGCTACCTGCTGCAGGACGACGATGGCCAGGTCATGCCGGCACATTCCGTCTCCGCCGGCCTCGATTATCCCGGTGTCGGGCCGGAACACAGCTGGCTGCGGGACACCGGCCGGGTACGCTATGAGTCGGTGACCGATGCCGAGGCGCTGGCGGCGTTTCAGACCGTCTGCCGGCTGGAAGGAATCATCCCTGCGCTCGAGACGGCGCACGCCTTTGCCTGGATCGAACAGAATCGCGGCCGCTGGGCGCCGGACGAGCTGGTGCTCGTCTGTCTCAGTGGCCGTGGCGACAAGGACGTCGCGCACGTGGCCAAATTGCTCGGGAACGCCTAAGTGACCCAGGGCATGCCGACGGCGGTCATTCTGCCGCCTTCTCAGATCGAAGAACTGCTCCGGACCCTGGTGAAGGGGCTCCGGGCGTTTCAGATGTACCTGCCGAACAACCCGATCTACCAGCGTGCGATCCAGAACGTCCGTGCGTCCTTCCTGCCGATCTGGAACGGAGGTCTGGACCGCATCGTCCTGCAGATCGTGGAGACCGACATCGTGTGGGAGGAGCAGGTCGTCTACCACCAGCCGAACAAGTCGGACAGTCTGGCCTGGTCGCTGTTCAAGGACGGCATGCGGGTGCTGACGCTGTTTCCCGGCGCCGAGGATGAGGAGATCATCCGGTTCCTCGAGATCGTCCAGCGGGCGCGCACCCTCGCTGCCGATGCCGGAGACGACCTGCTCACGCTGCTCTGGGAGCAGGACTTCACGCTGATCCAGTATCACTTCACCGAGTTTGCCCCGGACAGCGGGGTGCCCGGGCTCTCGGGTGAGGGCGCCTACAGTCAGGCGGCCCCGTCCGATCCCAACGTTGTGGCGGCGCAGGCCCAGGAGACCCGCGGCAAGGTGCAGGAGGAGGCTCCGCGCAAGCCCGGTGTGGTCGACCTCGAGGAGTTCGACTCCACCCTCTACTGGCTCGAGGAAGGGGAGATCCGGGCCATCGCGCAGGCGATCGAGCGGGAGTACGCGCAGGATCTCCGCGCGAATGTGCTGAACGTCGTCTTCGACATTCTCGAGGACCGGCGCGAGGCGTGGGCCCGAAATGACGTGCTGGGCACGATGGAGAGCTACCTCCCCCACGTGCTCAACGCCGGCGACTTCCGGTCGGTCGCCCTCATTCTCCGCGAGACCCGCCTGCTGATCCGGCGCCCCGAGCTGTTCGCCGCCGAGGAGCGGGAACGCCTCGATGCCTTCACCGGCCGGCTTTCCGATCCCGGTGTGCTGCAGCAGATCCTGCAGTCGGTGACTGAAGCGCAGACGCCGCCGTCCGAGGAAGACCTCGGCGAACTCTTCCGCGAGCTCCGGCCCACCGGCCTCGAAACGGTGCTGGTCTGGCTGCCGAAACTCCCAGCCGCCTCGCCGGTGTACGCACTGCTGGCCTCCGCGGCCGACCGCCTCGCCGAGAACAGTCCGCAGGAAGTGCTGCGCCTGCTGCGGCTGCCTGACTCGGAGGCGCTGTTCTCCGTCATTGCGCTCTGCGGGCGACTGCGCCTGCAGGCGGCCGTTCCGGGGCTCGCCGACACGCTTGGGCATCCCCAGGCGTCAATGCGGCTGGCGGGGGCACAGGCGCTGGATGCCGTCGGAACACCGGGTGCGCTCCAGGCACTCGAGAAGGCGATCGAGGATGCCGATCGGGAGGTTCGCATCGCGGCGGTGCAGGCGCTCGGCAGGCGGGGGTACAAAGGCGTACTCCGGCGCATCGAACCGGTGGTGCAGGGGAAGCTGCAGCGGGAGATCGACCTGACGGAGCGGATGCGCTTCTTCGAGGCCTACGCCTTGATCGCGGGGCCGGGGTCTCTGGAACTCCTTTCCGCGATGCTGTCGCCGGGCGGTCTCTTTCGCCGGAAGGAGACTCCCGAGGTGCGCGCCTGCGCGGCGCTGGCCATCGGCCGTCTCAAGACTCCCGAGGCCCGCGACCTGCTGCAGAAGTACCGCGAGGACAAGGAACTGGTGGTGCGGAATGCGGTCAGCCGGGCCCTGCGTGAGGCGGGGGCGTGACCCGCGACATGGACCACCACGGACACGCCGGCGAGGACCGGGTCGCCGACGATGCCTTCCTACGTTCGGCTGGCCGCGCCTTCCTGCTGGCGATGTACGCGGCGCTCCGAAGCCTGAAGCTCTATCCGATCGAGAACGCCACTGCCCAGAAGTCGCTCGACGACCTGCAGACGGCGGCCAATGCCATCCTCGGCCCCCTGACCGAACTGGAGCTGCGACTCTCGGGTGACTTCCTCTTCGTCAATGGCACCCGGCTTCGCCTCGAACTCGATAACTACGCTTCCTTTTCCAACACCCTCGCCGCGCTCCGGGCCCTGGACGTCGGGGAGATTCGGGTGGTCTCCGGGGTCGAGCGGCGCGAGTGGCAGGTATTCATCAGCCTGGTGCTATCGCTCTCCGGCAAGGTGGGACTCGAGCCCGATCCCGACAAGCTGCTGGAACTGCGGGACAAGCTTGCCCTCGCCCAGGTCACTCATATCGACGTCGAGCCGCCGGTCGAGTCGGAGGAGAAGGTCGCCGATGCCGAGAAGGCGCGGGAGGTGGCCAAGCGCACCTACTCCCACGGCGTCGCCGTCACCAAGGACCTGATCAACAGCGTCCGGCTCGGACGGACCACCTCGGTCGCCAAGGTGAAGCGGGCGGTGCAGGCCATCGTGGACCAGGTCCTGAACAACGAGACCTCACTGCTCGGCCTCACCACCATCCGAGACTACGACGAGTACACCTTCACCCACTCGGTCAACGTCTGCATCCTCGCGGTCGCCATCGGCAAGAAGCTGGCCCTCACCCGGCTGCAGCTCTACGACCTTGGGCTGGCCGCCCTGCTGCACGACGTCGGCAAAGCGCGGATCCCGGTCGAAGTGCTCAACAAGACCACCGGCCTCACCGAGGACGAGTGGAAGCTCATGCAGACCCATCCCTGGCAGGGCGTGCTGACGCTGTTCAACATGCGGGGCTACGGCGAGATCCCCTACCGGCAGATCGTGGTCGCGCAGGAACACCACATGAAGATGGACCTGACCGGGTACCCCAAGGTGATCCGGCCGAGGGAGCAGGGGATCTTCTCGCGCATCGTCGCCGTCGCCGATGGCTATGACGCGGCCACCACCCGCCGCAGCTATCAGACGGTGCCGATCCAGCCCGACCAGGTGCTGCGCGAGATGTGGGAAAACCCGCGCCGGGGCTACGATACGATGCTGGTGAAGGCGCTCATCAACCTGATTGGCATCTACCCGGTGGGCACTTGCGTCATTCTCGATACCTTCGAGGTGGCGGTGGTCGCCGCGGCCAATCCGGATCAGAGCGTCCTCAACCGCCCCATCGTGCGGATCTGCATCGACCAGGACGGCGCCCTCGTCGGGCCGCCGGGCCGGGAGGAGAATCTCGCCGAGCAGGACGCGAGCGGCGCCTTCTTGCGGTCGATCGTCAAGGTCACCAACCCCGACCGGTACGGCATCGTTGTCGGTGACTACTTTGTCTGAGTCGCGGCTCGATGCCGCGTGGGCGGGACTGAAGCGCCAGGGGCGCACGGCGCTGATCCCCTACCTGACAGCCGGTCATCCCGACCGGGCCGCGAGTCTGGCTGCGCTCCGCTACGCGGATCAACATGCCGACATCCTCGAAGTCGGCGTGGCCTTCAGCGACCCGCTCGCCGATGGGCCAACCATCCAGCGCTCCACCTTCGAGGCCCTGCAGGAAGGCATCACCCTACCCCGCACCCTCGACCTGATCGCCGAGGCCCGGCTGTCCCGGCCGGTCGTGGTCTTCAGCTATCTCAATCCCGTGATCCGCTACGGGATCGACCGCTTCCTGCGGGATGCCGCAGACCTGGGAGTCGCCGGGCTGCTGCTCACCGATCTCCCCGCCGGCAGCGACCCGGCCGTGGAGCGCGCGGTGCACGCCAGCCCGCTCGACCTGATCCGGCTGATCGCTCCGACCACCACCGGCGCGCGTCTCGCCGAGGTGGTGGAGGGTGCCGAGGGCTTCCTGTATCTCGTTGCGCGGCTCGGCGTCACCGGGGCGAGCACCGAACTCGCCCGCGGACTCGAGGGCTACATCGCCAGGGTGCGGGCCGCGAGCCCGCTGCCGCTTGCCGTGGGCTTCGGAATCAGCACCCCCGAGCAGGCGCGCACGGTAGCGCACCTTGCCGATGGCGTCGTGGTGGGCAGCGCGCTGGTCGAGCGGCTGGGTCGCGACGGGCCCGCTGCGGCGGGACGGATGCTGGCGGAGCTTCGTGCCGCGCTCGATGCGGCGGACCGGGAGCGGGAAGGGTGAGCCGGGTCTCAAGACACCTGCTCCAGGGCTATGCGCAGGTCATTGCGTGGGGCGGGGCCTTGGTCGGGCTCGCCGCCCTCGTACAGGACCGCCGCTGGCTGGAGCAGCCATGGGTGGCGGTCGGTCTCCTGGCCCTGGTCGTGGTGCTGCGCCACGGCCAGATCCAGCTCTCCAAGTTCTCCTCACTCTCGCAGATCGGGCTCGTGGCTCTGGCGGGGTCGGTCGTCGCCGGTCCCGGGATCGTGGTCTTCGCCCTGGGACTCGGGGTCTTCGTCGCCGACGCCTTCTGGCTGCGGAAACTTCTTTGGGCGGCGTGGATCAATGCCGGGCGCGAAGTCATCGGATTCATGGCCGCCTACGGGGTGTATGTCGCGGTCTACCTGCAGATCGAACCCCCCGGCCTGACGCCCGAATTCCTGCCCCCGGCGCTGGCGCTGGCCGGCTTCTACTTCTTCTTCACCAGGGCGCTGCAGTACTTCACCCTGCTGGTGCGCGACAAGCTCGAGGCGCACGAGCGGCTCATGATTCTCCGCTACGAGGTGCTCTCCTACCTTCTCACGATCATCGGGGCGGTCGTCGTCGTCGCCGCGATCCGGTCGCTGCCCTTGGGAGGGTGGCTCGTGGTGCTGGCCGTGCTCATTGTCCTCGGCATGCTGACCACCCGCATTCTGGAGGAGGCGATCGCCGCCGAGGAGCTGAACAAGATCCATGCGCGCGAACGGGTGATCACCAGCAACATCTCGCTGAAGGACGCCTTCTCCCAGCTTGAGGAGATGGCCAACCGGGTCCTCGACTGGAGTGACTTCCGGATCTTTCGCGTCGATGGCGGCAATGGCGCCCTGCTGTACCGCGGCATCCTCGGCTGGCCCAACCGGGGTGATCCGCCGTTCGACAGCCCGCAGCTCCGGCAACTCGCCGTGCTTGGCGGAGAGCCGGTCGTGGTCAGCGACGCGCGCAAGGATGAACGGATGCTGGCCCCAACCCCAGACGCGATCAGCATGCTCCTGCTGCCACTTCGGTTCGGCAACGAGATCATCGGGACCTTCGAACTCGATCACCACAAGCCGCACACCTACGGGAAGAAGGAGGTCGCGGCGGCGGCTACCTTCGCCAGTCAACTGGCTACCGCTATCCACATCGCCGACCTGCGGCGGCCGCTGGCGGAGACGGTCGAGCGGGTCGGCGTGCAGGTGAAGGCACTTGCCGCAACCGCCGACAGCCTCCGTTCCTCGTCAGGCGCCGTTGCGCAGACCGCCCAGGCGATCCGGGCCGGTGCGGCGGAACAGGAGCAGCTGGTGGCGCAGGGACGGGAGGCCATGGCCGGCCTCGCGAGCCAGGCCCGGGAGGTGGCGGCGGACGGCGCGGCCGCGGCGCGGGTCTCGGGCATCGCCAGTGAGACCGCCGCCCGCAACCGCGAGGCGATCCAGGATGCGATCGGGAGACTGGTGCAGTTGCAGCAGTTCGTGGCCGCCTCCTCGCGGCAGGTGGGCGATCTCTACCAGGTGACCAACCGGCTCATCGGGTTCATCGGCACCATCCGCGAGATCGCCGACCTCACCAACCTGATCGCACTCAATGCCGCCATCGAGGCGGCCCGTGCCGGGCAGCAGGGCCGGGGGTTCGCGGTAGTAGCCGAGGAGGTACGCCAGCTTGCCTCCCAGAGCGGCCAGGCTTCCCGCGAGGCGGGAGGACTGGTGGCGGCGATCCTGGGGCAGGTGGCGCAGATTTCCGAGGAGATGGATCGCGGCACCGCGACGGTGCGGGGCGTGGAGCAGCTGTCGGCCAATGCCGCGCAGGCCCTCGCGGAGATCGTCACCGGCACCATCGACGCGGGCGAACATGCGCATCGAATCGCGGCGACCGCGGCCCGTCAGGAGGACGCCGTGCTCCGCCTGCGCGAACAGATGGACCGGGTGGCGGAGGTCTCGATCCGCACGCTGGAGGATGCCAACGGCACCGCGCGCCGGGCCTTGGACACCGCACGCAGTCACGCCGACCTCGAGCGCGCGATCCGCGAACTCGCGGCCGTCGCCGAGCGGCTCGAATCGATCGCTCGCCACTTCTCTCACGAACTATGAACCCCCGCGAACGCGTCTACGTGGCTCTGGGCAGCAACGAGGGGGACCGGGAGGAGTATCTCGCGCGCGCCCGTGCGGCGCTGGCGAAGATTCCCCTGACCACCGTGCTCGGCGTGTCGTCGGTGGAAGAGACCGAACCGGTCGGGCCGGAGGGGCAGGGGAAGTATCTGAATCAGATGGTGCTGGTCGAGACCTCGCTGGATCCGGGGCGCTTCCTGAAGATGCTCCACAAGATCGAGGACGAGAACGGCCGGGTTCGCACGGAACGCTGGGGACCCCGCACCCTCGACCTCGACATCGTCCGCTACGGCACGCGCAGGCTTCGCGATCCGGATCTCCGCATTCCGCACGCCGAACTTCCCAACCGGGACTGGTGGCAGCGGGAGATTGAGGAACTCGATACGGCGGTGCCGATCCGGAAGGACGAGGAGCTGTAGGCCCGGCACGAGGAGTGGTGCCTGGGCGATCGCGCCCGCGCACCGTGATTTCAGCGCTTCCCGAGGAATGGCAATGCCTGACGACAGCCGGCCCCTGACGATCCCCGATCTCCGCGACATGAAGGCCGCGGCCCGGAAGGTCACTGTACTCACCTGCTACGACGCCCTCTTCGCGCGGCTGCTCGACGGCGTGGTGGACGTGCTCCTGGTCGGCGACTCGCTCAACCAGGTCCTCGCCGGCCACGACACCACGCTCAGCGCGACCCTGGACCAGATGATCTATCACGCTGCCTCAGTGCGGCGGGGCGCGCACCAGTCACTGGTCTTTGTGGACCTCCCTTTCCTCACCTACCAGGTGACGGTCGAGGAGGCGCTCCGGAACGCGGGCCGGGTGATGAAAGAGACTGGCGCGCATGGTGTGAAGCTCGAAGGCGGCGAGCATATGGCCGAGACCATCCGCGCGATGGTGCAGGTCGGCATTCCGGTGATGGGGCATATCGGCCTGACGCCACAGTCGGTCCACCAGCTCGGCGGATACCGGGTGCAGGGACGGGATCGTCCTGCCGCAGACCGGCTCCGCTCCGACGCGAAGTTCGTGGAGGAGGCCGGCGCCTGTGCCCTGGTACTCGAACTGGTACCCTGCGAACTCGCGGCGGAAGTCAGTGCCTCCCTCCACATCCCGACCATCGGCATCGGGGCTGGCCCCGGCTGTGATGGCCAGGTCCTGGTGCTCCATGACATGCTCGGTCTCAACGAGGGCTTTGCGCCCAAGTTCCTGCGGAAGTACGCCGACCTGGCCGGCACCGTCCGGGATGCGGTCCGTCACTACAGCGATGACGTGCGTGCCGGGCGGTATCCGGGTCGGGAACACAGCTTCGACTGATGGACGAATTCAGCGATATCGCCGGCCTCCGAACCTGGCGGGCGCAGCGACGGCGCGCCGAGGCCCGTGTCGGGCTGGTGCCTACGATGGGGGCGCTGCACGAAGGCCACCTCGCGCTGGTGGATGAAGCACGGGCGCGGGCGGAGGCCGTGGTGCTGAGCATCTTCGTGAATCCGCTGCAGTTCGGTCCCGGGGAGGACTACCAGCGCTACCCGCGCTCGCTCGAACGGGACCGCCTGCTCGCCGCCGATCGGGGGGTCGCGGCGCTCTTCGTCCCGCCAGTGGAGATCATGTACCCACCCGGATCCGGGACCCGGGTGATTCCTGGGCCGGCCGCCGGACGCTGGGAAGGGGCGGTGCGGCCAGGGCACTTCGAAGGCGTGCTGACGATCGTGGCGAAGCTGTTCCACCTCGTGGAACCCGAGGTCGCCGTCTTCGGCCAAAAGGACATCCAGCAGGCTACGTTAATCCGCCAAATGGCCCGGGATCTGGATTTCCCCGTGAGCCTGGTCATCGCCCCGACTGTGCGTGAATCCGACGGAGTGGCGTTGAGTAGCCGCAACGCTTATCTGGATGCCGGGCAGCGGCAGCAAGCTCAGGGCCTCAGCAGGTCCCTCAAGGCAGCCGATGCGGCATGGCGCGGGGGCATCGAGGATCCCGCTCTGCTGGAGCGGGCGATGCGGGAGCAATTCCATATCTTTTCAGGACTTAGGATAGACTATATTGCCATTGTCGATCCGGAGAATCTGGCCCCCGTCGAGCGCGCCACCGGTGGCACGATCGTCGCTGTAGCAGCCCGCGTCGGCTCGACCCGGCTGCTCGATAACCACATCCTTGGTGCGGAGTTCCGTTGAACCTCCTTGGTGAAGCCCGTCCCACTCCATCGGGCCTGCGTCCGACGCTGCCTGTCTGGTCGGTCGTCTCGCCGGGTCGGCTGGGCCATATTGAGCGCGTCGCCGGGCTGGTCGCGCATTGGGCCGAAGAGATGGGGGTTCCGGACAGCGAACGAAACCGCTGGCTGCGTGCCGTCTGGCTTCACGACGCGCTGAGGGACGCCTCTCCTGAGGAACTCGAGCGCTGGGCACCATCGATCCCGGGGCCGGCATCCCTGCGGCACGGGCCGGCGAGCGCGGCGCGCGCCAAGGCCGATGGGGAAACCGATCGTGGAGTCCTCGATGCCGTGCGCTATCACAGCGTCGGGCTCGCGGAGTGGGACATGGTTGGCCGGGTCCTCTACTGCGCGGACTTCCTGGAGCCGGGGCGGGAGCACCTGCGGGGGGAACGTGAAGCGATGGCCCGCCGCTTCGCCCAGGATCCGAGTGGTGTGCTGCGGGAGGTGGCCCGGGCACGACTCGCGCACGCGGTGGCGTCCGGCTGGCCTCTACCCGAGCCCACGGTGCGGTTGTGGAACTCTCTTCTGGGGCGCGCCGCTGGCTGATCGCCGGCGGGCTTCTTCTCATAACGGTTGCGCTGTTCCTGCTCGCCCGGTCGCTGCGTCGCGATCGGGTAGAGGGTCACGCCTTTGACATCCCCACGGGCGACAATCGGATCATCGTTGAAGTGCTCAACGGCAGTGGCCGCAGCGGGCTCGCACGACTCGGCGCCCGGAGGCTCCGTCGCCAGGGCATCGACGTTGTCCTGTTCGGCACGGCCGATTCGATGGTGGATTCGACGCGGGTGATCCTCCGCCGTGGCGAAAAGGTCCGGGCGGATCGGGTGCAGGACGCGCTCGGCATCGGGCGGATCCGTGAGGCGCGCGATTCGCTGCGCCTCGTCGACGTGACGGTCATCCTCGGCCCCGATTTCACCCCCGACGAGGACGGGCGGCCATGACGGCGCGCGATGCCTCCTCGATCAGCTCATCGCGGAGATAGGCCTTGCCGGGACGGCCCACCCGGCGCGCAACGTGGGCGTCGACGAGGCCGAGGTCGAGCAGCTGGTCGAACCGGGTCATCTCCCGGGGATGTACCCCAGTACGAGGTCCATCACGTTCGTCCCTGTCATTCCGGTCTTGAAGATCGCGCCGGCAGCCGAGAGGGCGTCATACCCGTGGTGGGTTGCCAGGTCACGAGCGGGGTCGCGGCCTGCGGAGCGGATCCGAGGCCAGGTGTGCCGGTCGGCGAAGCCGCCGGCGGCGTCCGTCGGCCCGTCTCGCCCATCAGTCCCGGCCGCGAGGAGGGTGACGGGCTGTCCCGACCGCTCCAGCACCTCAGCGGCGGCGAGCGCGAGTTCCTGGGACCGTCCGCCGAGCCCCGCGTCCGGAGTGAGGGTCACGGTGGTTTCCCCTCCCCAGACCAGAACTGCATCTTTATTCATCCTCCCCGCTTGCGCTCCCGCGACATTTGTGGCATCATAGTCCAACAGCTGCTGGGCGAGGCGCCGGCCGGTCTCGGCCGCCTCGCCTGCCATGGCGCTGTCAACCAGCGTGGCTTCCAGCCCGAACTCACGAGCCCGGGCGCATGCAGCCTCGAGGGCCAGTCGATTGCTGGCAACGAGGTACGTGGTGGTAGTCAGGAATGCGGGATCATGGGGCTTGGGGGTTTCTGGCGCTTCACCGTGCTGCACCGCTTCCAGGAGTTTCCGGAGCGAGCGCGGCATCTGTTCCCACAGGCCGGCCGAGGTCAGAGCTGCCCGCACCTCGGTCGCGTTGGACGAATCCGGAACGCAGGGACCTGAACCGATCGACCCCATGTCGTCCCCGATGACGTCGGAGATTGTGAAATTTTTCACGTGCGCCGGAGCCAAGGCTGCCGCGAGCCGTCCTGCCGCCCAGCGCGCAAACCGTTTGCGAATCCGATTCATCGCCGTAATATCGAGGCCGGAGCCCAGCAGCAGACGATAGAGTTCGGTGAGATCGGCGGCCGCGACCCCTTCGATCGGCGCGCCGATGAGACTGGTCGGCCCCCCGGACAGAAGTACCCAGACCTCGTCCTCGGCGCGGACGGCGCGCACGGCTGCGGCGAGCGCGTTGGCCGCCGCCAACGAGCCAGCGCCGGGTTGCGGATGGTCGCCAACGGCGACCGGCAAGGCCGGGTGTGGCGAGGGCGAAGGCTCCGGCACGACCAGCAGTCCGCCGGCCGGTTCACGTCTCTGGGCCTTGAGCACCTCGACCGCGGCGGTCGCCATCGGTTCGGCGGCCTTGCCCAAGGCCAGAATGTGGATCGCCTTCCCGGCCGCGGGCGGATGCGCGGCGAGTGCTGCACGAAGGGCAGGGCCAGGGGCTGCGGCGGTGACCGCGGTCCGGTAGAGGTCGGTCAGCAGTGCCCGCGGATCCGCGGGTCGTGAATGAGTCGTCATAGCGTTCCGGAAGTCGAAGGTGCGGTCGTCTCGTATGAACATACAGCGGCCCGCAAGCATTCGCGCGTGAGCCCAGAGCTCCCGCTCCGTGTCGTCTCCAGCGTAGAGGATGGTCCCATGTCAGGCCGCAACTTTCTGTTCGTCCCAGGTCCCACGAACACCCCCGATCGTATCCTCCGCGCCATGCACGTGCCCATGGAGGACCATCGGTCGTCGTCGTTCCCCGACCTCGCGGGCCCGCTCCTGAAAGACCTGCGCAAGATCTTCAAGACCGAGCAGGGCCAGGTCATCGTGTTCCCCGGCACCGGCACCGGTGGCTGGGAGTCGGCGCTCGTGAACACCCTGTCGCCGGGCGACAAGGTGCTGTCCTTCCGCTACGGCCAGTTCAGTCACCTGTGGATCGACATGATGCAGCGGCTCGGGCTGGACGTGACGGCCATCGACGTCGAGTGGGGGGAGGGTGCACCGCCGGAGACGATCCACGAGCTCCTGAGCAAGGACACCAAGCACGAATACAAGGCCGTCTGCGTGGTGCATAACGAGACCGCGACGGGTGTGACCAGCGACATCGGTGCGGTTCGCAAGGCTATGGACGCCGCCAAGCATCCCGCGCTCCTCTTCGTGGACAGTGTCAGCGGTCTCGGCAGTCTCGACTTCCGCATGGATGAATGGAAGGTCGACATCACCGTGACGGGGTCGCAGAAGGGCTTCATGCTGCCGGCAGGCGCGGGTCTGGTCGCGGCCGGTCCCCGGGCCATCGAGGCGGGCAAGACCGCGAAGCTGTCGCGCTGTTACTGGAGCTACGAGGACATGCTCAAGGCCAACGCGACTGGCTATTTCCCCTATACACCGTCGATCCCGATGCTGTACGGCCTGCGGGAGGCGGTGAACATGCTGCTCGAGGAGGGGCTGGAGAATGTCTTCGCCCGGCATCACCGGCTGGCCGAGGGCTGTCGGCGCGCAGTATCGGCGTGGGGGCTGACGCTGTGCGCCAAGGCTCCGAAGTGGTACTCCGATACCGTTAGCGCGATCATGGTGCCGTCCGGCTTCAACGGCGCGGACGTTATCGACGTGGCCTATCGCCGCTACAACTTTGCGCTCGGAGCGGGACTCAACAAGGTGGCCGGCAAGCTGTTCCGGATCGGGCACCTCGGCGATCTGAACGAGATCACCCTGCTCGCGGGCATCGCCGGTTCGGAGATGGCGATGCGGGACGTCGGCATCAAGGTCGAACTCGGCAAGGGCGTCGCCGCGGCTCAGCAGTACTGGCTCGAGACCCAGACGCCGCTCCCGCCGAAGAAGGGCGCGGTGCCGGCCGAGTCTGCCGTCGCCAAGAAGCCGGCGGGGGTCGCGTGAGCCATACCCGCTACGAGCCGGCTCGCCCGCGCCTGCAGCGCAGCGAGCTGGCCGTCCCGGGGTCGAACCCCGCGATGTTCGAGAAGGCGCTGACCTGCTCGGCCGACTATGTCTTCCTCGATCTCGAGGACGCCGTGGCGCCGGCGGACAAGGAACAGGCGCGCATCAATGTCATCGAAGCGCTGAACAAGTACGACTGGCGCGGCCATGGCAAGACGATCTGTGTCCGGGTCAACGGCATCGACACCCACTACTTCTATCGCGACATGGTGGACGTGGTAGAGCAGGCGGGCGACAAGCTCGATGTCGTGCTGGTGCCCAAGGTCGGGGTCCCGGGCGACGTTTACCTTACGGATGCCCTATTGACGCAGATCGAAATCGCGAAGAAGATCCCGCATCGCATCGGGATCGACGTGCTGATCGAGACCGCGCTCGGCATGGCAAACGTCGAGGCGATCGCCACCAGCTCGAAGCGGCTGGAGGCGATGCACTTCGGCGTGGCCGATTACGCCGCGAGCATGCGGGCGCGCACGGTGAACATCGGGGGGCTGAATCCCGACTATCCTGGTGACCAGTGGCACGCCTCGCTCACCCGGATGATCGTTGCCTGCCGCGCCTACGGTCTCCGGCCGATCGACGGGCCGTTCGGCGATTTCAAGGACCCCGAGGGCTTCCTCCTGGCCGCTCGCCGCGGAGCAGCCCTCGGCATCGAGGGGAAGTGGGCCATACATCCCTCGCAGATTGACCTGGCGAACCAGGTGTTCACGCCGCCCGAGGCGGAGGTGACCCGGGCGAAGCGGATTCTGGAGGCGCTGGAGCAGGCTGCGCGCGAGGGCAAGGGCGCCGCGCAGCTCGACGGACGGATGATCGACGCCGCGAGCGCCCGCATGGCCCAGAATGTTGTCGACATGGACAAGGCGATCGGCTCCAAGCGGTAACCGCCAACTACCACCGTACGCGCGCACCGCGGTGCGCGCCAACGCTGCACGAGGGGGATTGCGTGGATATCCACGAATACCAGGCCAAGGAGTTGCTGGCGAATTTCGGCGTCGCCGTTCCGCGGGGCGGGGTGGCGTACAGCGCCGAACAGGCGGTGTACCGGGCCGCCGAAATCGGGGGCACCCGCTGGGCGGTGAAGGCGCAGATCCACTCCGGCGCGCGCGGCAAGGCGGGCGGCATCAAGCTCTGCAGCACCGAGGACGAGGTGCGGAAGGCCGCGACCGAACTGCTCGGCAAGCGACTGGTCACCCACCAGACCGGCCCGGAAGGCAAGGTGGTGCATCGCCTCTATATCGAGGCGGCGGTGCCGATCGAGCGGGAGCTGTATATCGGCCTGGTGCTCGACCGCAAGAGCGAGCGCATCATGCTGGTGGCGCACCCGCATGGCGGCATGGAGATCGAGGAGATCGCCCACAGCGAGCCCGAGACGATCCTGCGCCAGACCATGGAGCCCGCCGTCGGCATGCAGGGGTTCCAGGCCCGCGAGATCGCCTTCGGGCTCGGCGTCCCGTCGGGCTCCGTCAACCGGATGGCGACCGTGCTCCTCGGCTGCTACCGGGCGTTCCGCGATCTCGATGCGACGATGGTCGAGATCAACCCGCTGGTGCTGACCAAGGACGGCCAGCTGCTGGCGCTCGACGCCAAGATGTCGTTCGACGACAACGCGCTCTTCCGCCGCCCCAACGTGAGCGAGTTGCGGGACCACGCGGAGGAGGATCCGCGCGAGGCGCAGGCCAACGAGGCCGGGCTCAACTACGTGGCGCTCGATGGCGAGATCGGCTGCATCATCAACGGCGCCGGCCTCGCCATGGCCACGATGGACATGATCAAGCATGCGGGCGGCTCGCCGGCGAACTTCCTCGATGTCGGCGGTGGCGCGTCCCCCGAGCGCGTGGCGATGGCGTTCAAGCTGGTGTTGCAGGACCGCAAGGTCGGGGCATTGCTGGTGAATATCTTCGCCGGCATCAACCGCTGTGACTGGGTGGCCAAGGGCGTGGTCCAAGCGGTGAAGGAGGTCGGCGTCAGCGTGCCGCTGGTGCTCCGCCTCGCGGGAACCAACGTCGAGGAGGGCAACAAGATCATCGCTGAATCGAAACTGCCCATCATCACCGCTGACTCGCTGGCGGACGCGGCCGAAAAGGTCGTGGCGGCCTGGAAGAAAGCGAAGGGGAACTGACCATGGCCATCATGATCAATGAACTGAGCCGCATCATCGTCCAGGGCTTCACGGGCGACAAGGCGACGTTCCACGCCCAGAAGATGATCGAGTACGGCTCGAAGGTCGTCGGGGGTGTCACGCCCGGGAAGGGTGGCCAGACCCATATCGGGCTGCCGGTCTTCAATACAGTGAAGGAATCCGTGGACGCGGTGTACCCGGATGCGAGCCTGATCTTCGTTCCGGCGGCCTTCTGTGCCGACGCGATCATGGAGGCCGCGGACGCCGGGATCAAGCTGGTGTGCTGCATTACGGACGGGATTCCCGCGCAGGACATGATGATGGTGAAGCGCTATCTCCGCCGGTACCCGAAGGAGAAGCGCACGACCCTCGTTGGCCCCAATTGCGCCGGCCTCATCAGTCCCGGCAAGTCGATGCTCGGCATCATGCCGGGACACATCTATATGCCCGGCAAGGTCGGACTGGTCACCCGCTCGGGCACGCTCGGCTACGAAGCGGCCGCCCAGATGAAGGATCTCGGCATCGGAGTCTCGTCGAGCATCGGCATCGGCGGCGACCCGATCAACGGATCCAGCTTTCTCGACGTGCTCGCGCTGTTCGAACACGATCCGGAGACCGAAGCCGTGATGATGATCGGCGAGATCGGTGGTCCCCAGGAGGCCGAGGCGGCGATGTGGGTGAAGGAGCACATGACCAAGCCGGTGATCGGGTACGTCGCGGGTCTCACCGCGCCCAAGGGCCGCCGCATGGGTCACGCCGGGGCCATCATCTCCGCCTTCGGTGACACGGCGGCGGAAAAGGCCGAGATCATGCGGTCGCTCGGGCTGACGGTGGCCAAGAGCCCCGCGCACCTCGGTGAGGCGGTGGCGGAGGCGCTGGCGAAGAAGCCGGCGAAGAAGCGGACGGTGACCCGGTGAGCATCAAGCCGAGGGTCATCATCACCCGCAAGATTCCGGCGGCGTGTGAGGCAGAGGCGCAGAAGCTGTTCGACGCGGTCGTCAATCGTGACGACGTTCCGCTCGCGTCGGCCGAATTGCAGGAGGCGCTGCGAACCGCCGATGCCCTGCTGCCGACGGTGACCGACAAGATCACCGCCGAGGTGCTGGCGGCGGCTCCGCGCCGGGCGAAGATCATCGCCAACTTCGGGGTCGGCTTCAACAACATCGACATCACGGCCGCCAAGGCGCAGGGCCTGACGGTCACGAACACCCCCGATGTCCTGACCGACGATACGGCCGACATCGCGATCACGCTGCTGCTCATGGTCGCCCGGCGGGCGGGCGAGGGCGAGCGTCACGTACGCAGCCGGCAGTGGACGGGGTGGCGGCCGACGCACATGCTCGGGGCGAAGGTGAGCGGAAAGACCCTCGGTCTGGTGGGATTCGGCCGGATCGCCAAGGCGGTCGCCCGCCGGGCGCATCATGGCTTCGGCATGAAGATCATCTTCAGCGATCCCTATCCGCCCTCCGCGGACGAGGCGAAGTCGCTGGGTGCCGAACTGCGGCCGAGCGCGGAGGCGGTGCTGCGTGAGGCGGAATTCGTCTCCCTGCACTGTCCCGCCACGGCCGAGACCCGGCACCTGATCAATGCCGAGCGCCTCACGCAGATGCGGCCCGAAGCGTTCCTGATCAACACCGCCCGGGGTGACGTGGTCGATGAGGCCGCGCTGGTCCAGGCGCTCAAGGCCGGCACGATCGCGGGTGCAGGGCTCGATGTGTTCGAGAAGGAACCCGCGGTCAGCTCCGAGCTACTGGGCATGGAGAACGTGGTGCTGCTGCCCCACCTCGGGAGCGCCACGCTGGAGACCCGGGTCGCGATGGGCATGCGCTCCATCGAGAATCTCAAACTCTTCTTTGCGGGACAGCCGGTCCGCGATCGAGTCGTGTGACCCAGGACGCTGCCGCGCCGTTTCCCGTCGATTCACTTCCCGTCTCCGCCGATCCTCTCGCGGCGAGCGCTGCGCAGTATGCGACGGAGGTGGCCGAACATCTCTTCCAGCTGCTGATCGAGGTGGTTCGGGTCCGGCATCCCTATCTCGAGCCGGTGCTCGAGGGCGGGGAAATGGATCCGACCTGGACGACCGAACAGCTCGAGGCCTGCCTCCGGGCGCAGGGCATCTGGTTCCAGCTCCTGGCGATCGCCGAACAGAATGCCGGGATGCGGCGGCGCCGGCAGACGGAGACCGAGCGCGGCCAGGAGCAGGTGCGAGGGACACTCGCCTCGGTGCTGCACGGCCTCGTCGCGGATAAGCTTGCGGGGCCCGAGGAGGTACGTGCCCTGCTGCGCGACCTGCGGATCCGGCCGACGATCACCGCGCATCCCACCGAGGCCAAGCGGGTGACGGTGCTCGAGAAGCATCGCCGCATCTACCGAAAGCTGGTGGACCTGGAGTCGCCGCGCTGGACGCCGCGGGAGCGTACCCAGGTGGTCGAGGCGCTCCGTCAGGACATCGAGCTGCTGTGGATGACGGGGGAACTCCGGCTCGAAAAGCCGACGGTGCCGCAGGAGGTGTACTGGGGCCTTCACTTCTTCAGTGAGACGCTGTTCGAGGCGACCACCGAGACCCTGGAGAAGCTCGACCGGGTGCTCGCGCACGCATTTCCCGGCGAGCGTTTCGCGATTCCTCCATTCTTCCAGTTCGGCTCGTGGATCGGCGGTGACCGGGACGGCAACCCGTTCGTCACCAACGACGTCACCCGGCGCACGCTCGGCGAGAACCGGCTGGCGAGCCTCTATCGCTACCGGCAGCGACTGGTTGAACTGCTCAAGACGCTGAGTATTACCGAGCGGGCGCTGGAGGTGTCGCCGGGATTCCGAGCCGCGCTCGAGCGCGCCCTCGCCCTGTCCGGCGACGGGCCGGGCATCGTCAGCCGCAATCCCGGCGAAGTCTTCCGGCAGTATATCGCGTGCATGACCAAGCGGCTGGACGGCGCCATCCATCACGGGGAACAGGGGCGGACCGCGCAGGGCGGGGAGGGCTACGCCTCGGCGGATGAGCTGCTGGCCGATCTGCGCACGGTCGAGGCCGCGCTCCGCGACGGCGGCAGCGGCAACCTCGCGGATGCCCTGGTGCGCCCGGTGCGCCGCGAGGTCGAGACCTTCCGGTTCAGCACGGTGCGACTCGACCTGCGCGAGAACACCGCGCGCCTGACACAGGCCCTGGTGGAGCTCTGGCGGGTCACTACCAGTGAGACCGGCGATCCGCCGCCAGTCGCCTCCGAGGCCTGGCGTGCCTGGCTGCTGGCCGAGCTGGCGCGACCCCGCCGGGGCGATCGGCCCATCGAGATCTTCCCGGAACCGGTCCGGGAGACGATCGGCATGTTCCGAGTGGTGCGGGAGATGCGGGCGGATCTGGACCGGGAGGCGTTCGGAAGCTTCGTCCTCAGCATGACCCGGGAGGTGGCCGACGTGCTGGGGGCCTATCTCCTCGCCAAGGAGGCCGGCCTCTTCGCGGACGAGGCCGGGACCGAGAGCTGCACCCTGCCCATCGTTCCGTTGTTCGAGACGATCGAGGACCTGCATCGCGCTCCGACTATCATGCGCGAGCTGCTGACCATCCCGGTAGTGCGCCGCTCGGTGCGAGCCCTCGGGGGCACTCAGGAAGTGATGATCGGCTACTCCGACAGCAACAAGGATGGTGGGTTCCTGTCGTCGAACTGGGAACTCTCCAAGGCCCAGGCCCGCCTGACACGGCTGGGCGAGGAGCTGGGCGTCCCGATCTCGTTCTTCCACGGCCGTGGCGGCTCGGTGAGCCGGGGCGGGGCGCCCCTGGGTCGCGCCATCGCGGCGCAGCCTGCCGGCTCGATCAAGGGGCGGATGCGGCTCACCGAGCAGGGGGAAGTGGTCTCCCTCAAGTACGCCAACCGCGGCACCGCCCAGTACCAGGTGGAGCTGCTGGCGTCGAGCGTGATCGAACACTCGTTGCGCTCGGAGCACGAAGCGGCGCTGGTCCCGACCAGCGAATTCGATGAGGCCATGGAGGCGCTCTCCGGCGCCGCGCAGGCGGCCTACCGGCGCTTCGTGGAGCGGCCCGATCTCATCACCTACCTCGGCGCGGCCAGTCCGCTCGAGGAGCTGACGCTCCTCAACATTGGATCCCGGCCCGCGCGGCGAACCGGGGCTCGCACCCTGGCCGACCTCCGCGCGATTCCATGGGTTTTCTCCTGGTCGCAGAACCGGCATTTCATCACGGGGTGGTACGGGCTCGGCAGCGGGCTCGAGACTTTCATGCAGATCCGCGGTGAGCGCGGCGTGAAGCTCCTCCAGCGCATGTACGAGAACTCCCGGCTGTTCCAGCTGGTGCTGGATGAGCTGGAGAAGACCCTGTCCTATGTCGATCTCGATCTGGCGCGGCTCTACGCCGACCTGGTGCCGGAAGCGACCACCCGCGAGGAAGTCTTCTCGATGGTCGAGACCGAATACCGTCGCACGGTGGCGATGGTGCTGCGGGTAACGGGGGGGACGGAGCTGGCGGAGCGATTCCCGCGCTTCCGGCGCAGGCTGCAGCGGCGTCTGGCTACCATCAATCAGGTCAGCCGGCAGCAGGTCGAACTGCTACGCCGATTCCGGGCCTCGGCCGGGGAGCAGGAGCGGCAACAGTACCTCTCCGCGCTGCTGCTCTCGATCAACTGCATCTCCGGCGGCTTCGGCGCCACCGGCTAGGGCATCTCGGCAGCAGGGGACAACAAGGCGACCCTCCGGCGCTGGTCCGGAGGGTCGTTTGCTTGGTCGCCATCAGGGGGCGCTCGGTTCCCGGTGCTTCCCCTTCCTGGCTTCGACCTCCACTCGCAGTTGCCCGCATGCCGCGCTGATATCGAGCCCGCGGCTCCGCCGCACCACGGCCTCGATGCCCTGAGTCTTCAGCCGGTCGGCGAACTCCCGGATCCGGTGGGGAGTGGTCGGGGTGAGGCCCGGCGCACCACCCGGGTGGAGGGGGAGGAGATTCACGAGGGCGCCCATGCGCCGGGCCAGCCGGGCCAGGTCGTCCGCATCGCGGTTGGTGTCGTTCTTCCCAGCGATGAGCACATACTCGAAAGTGATCCGCGTGCGGAAGGCCTTCGCGGCCTCGAGCACCTGCTTGAGATGGTACTTCTTCTCGATCGGCATGAGCGGCAGACGCCGCTCCTCGTCGGGCGAGTGCAGCGAGATGGCGAGGCGGAACTGCTCGGGCCGTGCGGCCAGCTTCTCCATGCCGGGGATGATCCCCACGGTCGACACGGTGATGTGCCTCGCCCCGATGCCGAGACCTTCGGGGCTGTTGAGGATGGTGAGCGCGGTGTCGACCGCGGGCCAGTTGAGCAGCGGCTCTCCCATGCCCATGAAGACGATGTTCGTGGGCTTGTCAGACGGGTCGCGGAGGACGAGTTCGCGCACCTGACCGGCGATTTCGAAGGGCGACAGGTTGCGGCGGAATCCCATCGTTCCGGTCGCGCAGAAGACGCAGCCGAGCGCGCAGCCCGCCTGCGACGAGATGCAGAGCGTTCGCCGGGCACCGGAGGGAATCAGCACCGACTCGATCAGCTCCCCGTCCTGGAGGCGCCAGAGGTACTTGCGCGTCCCGTCGGCACTGGTCTGCATGGTCGCGAGCTCCAGCCGAGACAGCGGCCATATCTGTTGCAGGCGCTCCCGCAGCTCGGCGGGAATGTCCGATGCCTCGCTCCAGGCACCGACCGGGCGCTGCCAGAGACGAGGCAGCAGCTGTCGAGTCCGATAGCCGGGCAGGCCGGCCTCGACGACCCACTCCGCCAATCGTGAGGCGGCGACGGTCGGGGAGAGGTCCAGCAGGGTGGGGGCGGTAGGAAGTGCCGACATGGGGACAAGATAACCCTGCATCTGAGCGGTCGTGGTCACGTCACGGGGTGTGGCAGCGCCGTCATGGGTGTCCATGTTCGGAGCCGGAAAATTGAGGGGATCACGAATTGTTCACATCTTCGCATGTCCCTCTGTCATACAAGCACGAGACGCCGGCTGCCCTTGGTCACGGCACCAGGCACCTGCCTTTGCCGATTTCCCCTCCGGAGGCATGCATGCGAAAGAAGTGGCTCATCCTCTCCTCACTGGGTCTTGTGGTCGCAGCCTGTTCGGAC
>DAINRP010000003.1:20304-34395 GCA_036741755.1 Gemmatimonadales bacterium | reverse complement strand
GCGGAGATCCGCGGCCATGGTGGCGAGTTCCTGGGTGGCCTTCTGACTGTTGCCAGTACTCTCGCTGGTGGACTGCGCGGCGCGCGCCACGCCGGCGATGGTGTTGTTGATCTCGCTCGAACCGCGTGCCGCGTCGACGATGTTCCGGCCCATCTCGTTGGTGGTAGCCGTCTGCTCCTCCACCGCCCCGGCGATGACGGTCTGGATATCGTTGATCCGGGTGATGATCGCCCGGATCTCCCGAATGGCGCTCGCGGCACCAGCCGTATCGCTCTGGATCGCATCGATCCGCTGGCCGATCTCCTCCGTGGCGCGCGCCGTTTCCTTGGCGAGTTCCTTGACCTCCTTGGCCACGACCGCGAAGCCCTTCCCCGCCTCACCGGCACGGGCCGCCTCGATGGTCGCGTTGAGGGCAAGCAGGTTCGTCTGCTGGGCCACCGAGGTGATAAGCTTGAGCACCTTCCCGATCTGCTGGCTCGACTCCCCCAGTTTGGCCATCTTGGCGTTGGTGGTCTCCGCCAGACCGACCGCCTCACTGGCCACCTTCGCGGCCTCCCCCGCATTCTTGGCGATCTCCCGGATGCTGGCTCCCATCTCCTCGGTTCCGGCGGCGACCGTCTGCACATTTCGTGTCACCTCGTCCGAGGCCGAGGCCACGACTTGGGCCTGCGCGCTGGTATCCGCCGCGCCAGTGCTCACCGCCTTGTTGACCGAGGAGAGCTCCTCGGCCGCGGCGGCGAGGGTGTCGGCATACCCGGCAATCTCTCCGATGCTCCCGCGGAGATCGGCGAAGAACGTCGCGAGTTCGCTGCCCAACCTGCCGACGGCGTCCTGCCCGCGAACGGTGATTTCCCGGGTCAGATCGCCCGTGGCAGCGGCGTGGACCGAAGTCAGAATGGTGTCTACCTTCGCTCGCAGGTCGGCCGCCTCACGATGCTCCCGATCCCGTGCCTCGGCGATCGTACGCTCCGCCGTGATCTGCTGGGTGAGCACGTCCCACGTCAGCATCGGACCGATGTACCGCTGCTGGTGGTCGTAGGTCGCGGAGACCATGAACTCCACCGTCTCCCCGCCGAAGATGACCCGGGCCCGATAGGGGAGGTTGGCGGGATCGAGCAGGATCCGCCCCACCTCCTCCGGCCGCTCGAAGAACACCGTCATCGACTTACCGCTCAACTCCGAGGCCCGGATCGGCAGGACCCGCTCGAGGGCTTCAAGCGAGCGCCGGCCGGCGGGGTTCAGGTACTGCATGGTCAGATCGGGGTCGCCGCAGATGATGTGGGTCGGGCAGCTCTCGATCATCGACAGCACCCGGCCCAGTTCCACCTCGATCAGCTGTCGCTTGGTCTGGTCTTCCCAGGCTACCGCGTACCCGACCAGCGCGCCCGCTTCGTCAGGCACCGCCGTCACGATGCACTTGTAAACCGCCTGGGGAGTCCTGATCTTGTGCTCGAAGGGAAGCGCCGCGACGTCGGCGACCGATTCCCTGAACCCGGCCGGAGCGCCGTGCACGGTCGCCAGGTCCATTCCCTCCAGCGCGCCGCTGGTGTAGCCCAGCTTGCGGACCACGGCCGCCGCAGCCGCGCTCGAGGCGATGATCCGCTGGTGCCGGTCGGCGAGGATCAGGATCGCATTCAGCCGCGCGAGGCCCTCGAGCAGCCTCGGCGCGGCGAGCGGATCGCTCGACGACACGGTCTGGGGCATGCTGCGTGGGGAATTGCCGATCGGAGCTGTCATGAGTACGTACTCCCTGCGCTACCAGTGTAAGTCGGCCGGCAACGGCGATATCTCGCCGGGCGCCACCAGCGGGTGTCCCCATATGGGAGGCCGATGCAGTACCAACGCCGTTGCGGGCGCTCGACGGGAGCACCCTCTTCCGTACTCATCAGCCGTATCGGCGACAACCGCGACGGGCACGTTCCCCGGGAACCAGCACCTCAGGGTTTTCCGGCGCGCCTCGATCAGCAGCCTGCGTGCTCCATGGCCAGCACCTTTTCGGTGTCGAGGATCAGCAGCAACCGGTCCGGCAGCTTGTAGACCCCCCGGATGAGCTCCCGCGACTCGGGCGACAGCGTCGGCGGCAGGGGCTCGTACTGCGCCTCCTCGGTTTCCAGCACGTCGCCGATCTCATCGACGAGCAGACTCACGGCTCCCTCGTCGGTGCGCACCACGACGTTCATCGGCTCGTGCTCGTCCGACCGCGGCGGCAACCCGAGCCGCTCGCGGAGGTCGATCGCCGTCACAATCTGGCCCCTCAGATTGATCAGCCCCCGCACCGCACGGGGAGCGAGCGGCACCCGGGTCATCGCCTGGCGGCGGATGACCTCCTGGACCTGCTGGACTTCGATCCCGATGAACAGCGCCCCGAGGTGGAAGGTGCAGAACTGACGCTCGATTGCCATCGGGTTCAGACTCCCGCGCCAACGGTGTCGGTTTCGGCGCCCGCGAACAGCAGACCGTCCATGCCTTCGATCAATGCCCGCACATCGAGCAGGTCGGTGACCTGCTGTTGAATCACCGCCGTGCCGTACACCGCCCCCGGTCGCTGGCGACGGTGTACCGTGAGATGCTCTTCCACGATGTCGAGGATGTGCTCCACCACCAGTCCGACATCCCGGCCCGCGTGGGCGTAGACGACCACCGGCAACGGGTCACGCTCCTCCACGTCGCCTCCCGACTCCCCAAGCAGCTCCGTCAGCCTGAGCAGCGGAAGCAGCCGATCGCGATACTGCACCACCTGGTGATTCCCAGCCCGCTCGATCGCGCTGCGGGGGAACTCTTCGAGACGCGCCACCAGTGAAAGCGGAATGGCCATCCGGCGCCCTTCGCCGAGCCGGAACAGCAGCAGCATCTGCTTGTCGTCACTCGGGAGCCGCGTGAGCTCGGCTGCTTCGGTCTGGCCGCGGACCCGCGCCTCCGAGACCACGGCAGATTTCTGAGCGATGCCCAGCACGTCCAGAATCAGCGCCACCCGGCCGTCACCCATGATCGTGGCGCCGGCGAAGGCGCTGATGCCCTTGAGCTGCCTGCCGAGCGGCTTGACCACGATCTCCTCGGTGTCGTTGATCTCATCCACCACAAGGCCGAAGCTGTGCTCGTCGGCCTGCAGAACGACGATGTTCACCGCCTCGCCGGACGCGGACGGCACGCCCCCGCCCCCGGATCGGAGGCCCAGCGCGTCGGCGAGATGCACCAGCGGCAGCAGCTGCCCGCGCAGCCGGTAGACCGGGGAGCCGCACACCATTTCGATGCCGGGCCCCGCTTCGTCACCCTCCAGCCGCACCAGCTCGAGCAGCGAGACCTGCGGGATCGCGAAACGGTCGCCGCCGGTCGTCACGATGAGCGCCGGGATGATGGCGAGGGTGAGGGGGATCTTGATCTTGAGGGTGGTACCCTGCCCGGGCAGGCTGCTGACGTCCACCGTACCACCGATCTTCTCGGTATTGGTCTTGACCACGTCCATCCCGACGCCCCGGCCGGAGATGTTGCTGACCTGCTCCGCCGTCGAGAAGCCTGGTGCGAAGATCAGGTTCACGATCTCGCGTTCAGCCATCCGGGTCGCCTGCTCGGCCGTGATGAGACCCTTCTGGATCGCCTTGGCCTTCACCCGCGCCACGTCGACCCCGCCGCCGTCATCGGAGATCTCGATGTTCACCTGTCCGCCCTCGTGGTAGGCGCGCAGCAGCAGCCGACCCTCGGCGGGCTTGCCCCGCGCCACCCGGTCGCCGGGGAGTTCCATCCCGTGGTCCACCGAGTTGCGCACGATGTGGGTCAGCGGGTCCTTGATCGCCTCGATGATGGTCTTGTCGAGCTCGGTCTCCTTCCCCTCCATCTCGATTCGGACCTGCTTCTTGCAGGCCAGCGCGAGGTCCCGCACCACGCGGGGGAACTTGGCCCACACGTTCCCGATCGGCTGCATGCGGGTCTTCATGACCCCTTCCTGCAGCTCGGTGGTGATGAGATTGAGACGCTGCGTGGTGGCGACGAAGCCGCTGTCTTCCTGGGTGGCGGTGTACTGCAGGATCTGGTTGCGGGCCAGCACAAGTTCGCCGACCAGGTTCATCAGCTTGTCGAGCAGACTCACATCCACACGGATATTGCTGTCAGTCGCCTGCGACCCCTTTGCTTCGGGGCCTTCGGTGGCGGATACTGCGGGGACCGGGACCGGCACGGCGGCCACTGGCGAGGGTACGGACTCGGCCGTCACCGCGGGCGCCTCCGCCTTGACCGCCTTCGCGGACTTCTCCTCCGGCTTCGGCTTCCCGGCCCCCTCAGCTTTTCCCGCGACAGACTCCCCCTTCTGCAGCCGTGTCAGCAGATCGACGAGCGCCGCGAAGTCCTCGTGACCGTCGATGCCGGTGCTCTCAATCGAGCCGAGAATCGCGCGGACCGCGTCTACCAGCTGCAGCAGCGCGCTGGTGATCTCCGGGGTGAGCGCCTTCCTGCCGTCGCGAAGGTCGGAGAGCAGGCTCTCACCGACGTGCGTCACCGACTCCAGCCGGCCGAAGCCGAGGAATCCGCTGGTGCCCTTGATGGTGTGGATCGCGCGGAAGATGCCGCCCATCAGCTCCTTGTCACCCGGGCGCTTCTCCAGCGCGACCAGATTGCGATCGAGAGTGTCCAGGCCTTCGGTGCTCTCGACCAGGAACTCCTTGACGATCTCATCCATATCGCTCATGCGTCGCTCCCCTGCACCGGTGGACCGGCGGTGATCGCGCGGAAGATCCATTCGATTTCGGGAGTATCGGCCATCGCAACGGAATCGTTGAGCCGCATCACATCCCAATGGATCGCCGGCCACCTCAGCCCTCTCCGCACTCAATAGCAGAACGGAGGCCAAACCCGAACTGCTTGCCAGCCAAGCAGATAGCGGCTCTGGGGTGACCCTGCAGCGGCGGGACCGTCCGCCGGGCGGCAGTTCTTGCCTGCCGGACCGGGCCCGGTATTGGAGACAGCAACAGGTGCCTGGCGGGGAGCACCGCTGTCGTTATCCCATGAACTGCTGAGCGGGACGTCGAGACGCGACGGCGCTGGGCCGGGACAGGGCAGGACCACGCACGCGAAGGTGGCGGTGCGGCCTCAGAGCCGCCCCCGCCGCCGATCATTCTCCGTGTGCCGGGCTGACTACGCTTGCACGGTCGCGGGCGGGCGGGACAGCCGAGGCCGTGTCGGGGAGGTCGCCTCCTCATACCGGAACTGCGCGACGAGAGACTGCAATTCATGCGCGGCACGGGCCAGCGCGCCGGCCGCGGTCTGGCTCTGGGCCGCGCCATCGGTCGTGCTCTGCGCCGTCGCGGCCACGCCCTGGATGTTGTGCGCAATCTCCTGCGCACCGCGGGCGGCCTCCGAGACGTTCCGGCTCATCTCATTGGTCGTCGCCGTCTGCTCCTCCACCGCACCCGCGATCGTGGTCTGGATCCCGCTGATCTGGGCGATGATCTCGCTGATCTCCCGGATCGCGCTGACCGCATCGCCAGTGTCCGCCTGGATCGCGTCGATCTTCCGGCCGATCTCCTCGGTCGCCCGCGCGGTCTCCTTGGCCAGTTCCTTCACTTCATTGGCCACGACCGCGAAGCCCTTGCCCGCTTCACCCGCGCGGGCCGCCTCGATCGTCGCGTTGAGCGCGAGGAGGTTGGTCTGCTGCGCGATCGAGGTGATGACCTTGATGACCTTGCCGATCTCCGCGCTCGATTCGCCCAGCTTGCCGACCGTGCCGTTGGTCCGCTCGGCCACCTTCACCGCCTGCAGCGCGACCCGCGCCGCGTCTGCGGCATTCTTGGCGATTTCCCGGATGGAGGCGGTCATCTCCTCCGTGCCGGAAGCGACCGTCTGCACGTTCTGGGAGACTTCATCCGCCGCCGTCGAGACCACGCTGGCCTGCGCCGCGGTCTCCGACGCCGCCCCGCCGAGTCGCTGGCCGACCGCATTCACCTGGGTGGACGTCGCCGCCACGGTCTCCGCCGTGCGGGCGATATTCGCGATGCTTCCCCGGAGGTTCCGGAAGAAGCCGCTGAGCCCCTCACCCAGCCGGCCGATGGCGTCCTCGCCCTGCACCGAGATCTGCCGGGTCAGGTCACCCTGCCCCGCGGCATCGACCACGGCCAGGATCTCATCGACCTTGGCGCGCAGTTCGGAGGCCCGCGCCCGCTCCTCTTCGGCCCGGGCCCGCTGCTCCGCCTCGCGGTCGGCCGCTTCGCGCTGTCGGCGCTCCGACTCCGCCTGCTCAGACTTCCGGCGCTCCTCGGCGATCCGCAGCTCGGCTTCCTGCGACTCCTTCACTTGGCGCTGCGATTCGAGCTTGGCGGTGACCACCTCCCACGTGACCATCGTTCCGATGTGCTCACCCCTGTCATCGCGAATGGCGCAGGCCATGAGGTCGACCGTCTCCGGGCCGAGGGTGAACTGCGCGTGGTGCGGCAGGTTCCTCGGATCGCTGAGCACGCCGCGCTGGTGGGCCGGGCTGCGATGGAAGATGTCGATCGACTTGCCGAGCATCTCATCAACCTTCACCGGCAGGTACTGCTCCAGCTTCCGGAAGGTGCTGATCGTGGCCGGATTCATGTATTGCAGGGTCAGATCGCGGTCCGCGTATATGATGTTGATCGGTGCGTTCTCCACCAGCTGGCGGATCCGGGTCACCTCGGCGCGCTGCCGCCCAACGTCACCCCAGTCCACCTGCTCTGCATCCAATGCGGTGCGCATTCCATGAATCGCCTGATTCAGCGCCTCGGCGGTTTCGCCCAGCTCGTTGCGGCTGAGGACCTTCGCCTCCTCGCGGAAGTCACCGTGGCCCAGCTGGACCGTGACCCGCCGGATCTCCTCGATTTCGCAATTCACCCGCCGGGCGATCCACATGCGCACACCCATGGAGAGCGCACCCCCCAGAGCCAGCATCGCGACGATCATGAACTGAGCGCGGCGCCCGGTGCTCTGGGACAGTCTGACCGCCGCGGCACTCTCGCTCTCCACGGTGCTGTCCAGATGCTCCATTTTGGTCTCCAGCCGCTCGAATGCGGTCTGGAACTCGGAGTAGCGCCGCTCCGCCTCACCGCGATCCGCGAATGCGATGGTGGTCAACTCCCTGGCGCTGTCCAGGTAGGCATTGAGGGCGGGCTTCATGTCCCTGAGTGCCCCCTGAATGGCCGGTCCGGAGGCCAGCAACTGACTGTCCGCGAGCGCGGCGCGAAACGTATCGATGTGAGAGGTCAGGTCGGCGAGGACCGCGTCCCGGTCCTTCGGTGCGGTCCGCGCAGCGAAGATGGCGCGCAGCACGTCGCCCCGCAGGGCGTCGTGCATCATGTCCGCCTGCATCGCCTGCCTGAGAGCGCGGGCCTGCCGTTCGAGCTGAAGCGCGTTTCGACTTGCCGCGCGCGCACTCATGATCCCGACCCCGCCTACGGTGACGCCGACGATTGCCCCGATGGCCGCTAGGCTGAGTAGTGTCCGTCGTATGGTCCACCGCATCTTGCGATCCATCCACGCAGAAGTGGGCCTGCTCCCTGTGTACCTGCGATCCCTCTCGATCGCGCCGCAGCACCGGCTGCGACTCGAATTCCGTTCCCGGTCGCTGAGCGGCAAACGCCTTTGCGAAGTCGCTCAACACCAGAGCTTCCGAGGTTGCCGCTGATCCGCGCGGGAAACCCAACGGCGCCGAGTCCCACGAGGGCCGGCAGCACGAACCGCACGCTCCAATCCCGGAACCGAGGCATGTAATCGAAGTCTGGGGCTGCTGAAGACAGCGACGCCGCCATCCTCGGGCCCTGTGCTCAACCGATTATCGGCGCTGCCGATGTGAGCTTGAGCATCGCCGTATGCGTGGAAGGGCGAGAGAAACCCGCGACGCGGACTCGGCGTGGCACCAGCTGACCCGGGATTCTCCCCGGGAGGCTGGTTCGGTTATGGACCCGAACGACAGCGCCCCCGGGGAACTTCCCTAGGGCCGCGGTTCGGTCACCTATCAGCGGTCCGCAAGTATCCGAAGGCGGCCTCCAGACGGAGCGTCCCCACGACCGCATCAGGCAATCCGATCGCGCCGGAGGGCGAGACGATGTACTGAAGGCCGAGACGCATGGTCAGGAATCCAAGGGCGGGCCAGGACCCACAGGAGCGGGAGACGCAGTTCGGACTCGAGCGCCAAGCTCCCCGGGATCCGGTGCAACAAGAGAGTCGGCGGACGTTGGGGCGAAGGCTCTCGTCCGACTTCGATCGGTACCCTCGTGGCCGACGCCCGGTGTGGCCGGGGAAAGGTGAAGCTGAAACCAGCTAAGAGCCGCCCTTGCCCGCTGCGACCGGTTCCATGAGCCAGGAGACATCGGATCGATGCAGGTGTGTCCTCCAGCGTGTCAATGCCGCGACACTTCCATCCAAAGGGGAGTCGATGCCTCGAGAATGCTCATGTCCCACAACGGGTTAGCACTACGCTGAACCGGTTGTCATCGGAGAACGTCTCGGCACAGCCCTTGCATAATTGCCAGGCAACACTGTTTCCGGAGGCGGAATCATGTTCAAAGCGTTGTTCATGATGATCGTGGTCAGCAACGATTACGCTGCTCGACTGGTCCAGCGATTCGCTCGCAGAACCGCCTGATCGAGCCCACTCCCTCCGGATCGAAAGCAACGCGGGGGCCCTGCATCAGCGGGGCCCCCGGTTCGTTTCCAGTGGACGCCAATCAGGCGAGGAACTCGCGGGCGCGTTCTGCCACCCTGGGAATTTCAGCCTGCATCGCTTCGACCGCTGCTTCATCCGCCCGAGTTCCCCCAGCACATCCGCCGCGGAGCAATCGGCCGGTCCTTCGTCCGGCAGGCCGGCGCCGAATTCCGTACACAAAACCTCTGCGGCCTGCACCAGCCGGCAAAGCGGCTGATACTGATCCTCCGCCTGGTGGGGATGGTGGTGGTTGGTCACCGCCTCCGCGATAAAGGGAGGCAGTGACCAGCGTCCGAGCAGGAGGCCCCCGACCGCCCCGTGGTCCATGCCGAGATGCTCCTCTTCCTCCTGCCAGAGCCGGCCGCCTGATTCGGCCCGGGCGGTGAACGCTTCCATGAACTCCCGGGGAAAGTGCTGTTCCAGCACCAGCAATCCGGTGTCGTGGAGCAGCCCGGCGACATACACGTCATCCGCGCTGACCGTGGGGTCCTCACCGAACAGGTCCCAGAGGCGCCGGGCCGTCATCCCGACAGCAGCGGAATGGGTCCAGAAGGCCTGATGGTCGAGGCCACCCGTCTTTCGGCTGAATGCCTTGACGACGGCCAGGGCGATGCAGATCGCCCGGACCTGATTGACCCCCAGGCGGGCCACCGCCGAAGTCACCGACCCGATCCGCTCCCCCGACCGGGCAAAGGCGGCGGAATTGGCGGCGCGAAGGAGGCGTGCCGTCAACGAGGGGTCCCGCTCGATGATAGCGCCGACATCGGCGGCCCCGGCATGCTCGTTGTCCAGCACCTTATGCAGCTGGAAAACGACCGTTGGCAGGGTGGGCAGATTCTCACCCCGGGCCAGCAGTTCCCGCATGCCGTTGATGATATAGGGCACTCCTTACCCCCAATGGCTGAGGCGGCCGGTCCAGGCCGCGTGCATCTCAAGGTATCGGCAAGCGCCTCCGATACTTCAGCCATGCAAGGGATGGCACCGTCATGATCGCTATTATCGGACTGATCATCGTCCTGGCCTCCGTCGCGGGAGGCTTCACGATTGCCGGGGGCCACCTCGGCGCGCTTTTTCATGTCTCCGAGATCATCGTCATCGTCGGCATTGCTCTGGGGACGGTCTTCATCTCGACCCCAGGCGCGGTCCTCAAGGCGACAGGGGGCAAGCTCAACGCCGTCTTCAAGGGCAACAAGTTCACTCGCGAGCTGTATCTCGACTCCCTCAAGATGCTGTACGAGCTCTTCCAGGTCGCCCGCAAGGACGGCCTGGTCGCCATCGAGTCCCACATCGAGGATCCGGAGAAAAGCTCAATCTTCAAGAAGTATCCGAAGGTGCTCCATGAGCACCATGCGATCGAGTTCCTCTGCGACTCCCTGCGCCTGGTGCTGGTCGGCAGCGTGCCACCTCATGACCTCGACGCCCTCATGGACGGCGAGATGGACGTCCACCACGAGGAGGCGGGCAAGCCGGCGGGGGCCCTGCAGAAGGTGGGTGATGCCCTTCCCGGCATCGGCATCGTGGCCGCGGTGCTCGGCATCGTGGTCACGATGGCGGCGATCGCCGGGCCGGTCGAGGTCATCGGCGAGAAGGTCGGCGCTGCCCTGACCGGCACCTTCATGGGCGTGCTGCTCGCCTATGGATTCATCAATCCGCTTTCGACGGCCATCGAGCATGTGAATTCCGAGGAGGCCCGGTTCTTCGGCTTCCTCAAGGCCAGCGTCGTCGCCTTTGCGAAGGGGTTCGCCCCCATCGTGGCGGTCGAGTTCGCTAGGCGCGCCATCTTCTCGACGGCCCGGCCGACCTTCCAGGAGATGGAAACGGCCTGCAAGGCGGCGGCGAAAGCCGCGAAATAAGCCATGAACAAGGCCCGCGAACAGCCGATCATCATCATCAAGAAGCGGGCGAACGGGCACGGCCATCACGGCGGCGCCTGGAAGGTCGCCTTCGCCGACTTCATGACGGCCATGTTCGCAATGTTCCTGGTGCTCTGGCTGGTGAACCAGTCGAGCGACGTCAAGTCGGCTATCGCCGGGTATTTCCAGGACCCAATGGGCCGTGCCGGCGAGTTCGGCAGCTCGATCATGCCCGGAGAAGGCGCCCAGACCCAGAGTCCCCGCGTCATGTCGCCCGCCGAGGTCGTGGATCTCCGGCGCGACCGCCTGCGCCAGATGGCGGAACAGATCAAGCAGGAGATCCGGGAGGTCCCCGCGCTGGCGAACCTCGCCGAACATGTGGAGATCGAACTCACCGAGGACGGGCTGCGGATCCAGCTGCTCGAGGACTCCACGGGGGTCTTCTTCCAGTCAGGCTCGGCCATCCCGAAGGCCGCCGGCGTCGCCCTGCTCTCCTTCCTCGGCAAGACCCTGGGCGGGCTGCCTAATGCGGTCGCGATCGAAGGGCACACCGATGCCAAGCCCTACTCCCGTCCCGATGGGTATTCCAACTGGGAACTCAGCGTGGACCGCGCCAACACGGCGCGCCGGATCATGGAGACCGGCGGTCTCAACGATGCCCAGGTCCAGCAGGTCCGTGGCTGGGCCGACCGGCGGCTGAGGGATCCCGAGCACCCGATGGCCGACGCCAATCGCCGGGTGACGGTGACCATGCTCCTCCCGCCGCGGCCCGCGGCGCCCGATTCGCTCGCCGCCGGGAGCGACTCCGTCAGCCATCACGCCACGGCGAAGGCCGCGACGGGCACCGCAGTCGACAGCGCCAGAGTGGCGGTGAAGGCTCCATGAGCACCGTCAGCACGGTTCTCCTCGTCGACGACGACCCGACCACGCTCGCGCACTTCCACGCCGTGCTCACGCACGAACCGGCGCTCCGGGTCGCGACCGCGATCAACGGCAAGGAGGGGCTGGCCCTTGCCCGCGAGCTGCACCCGGACCTCATCATCTCCGACTATCAGATGCCGGAGATGAACGGCTTCGAATTCTGCCAGCAGGTCAAGGACGACCCGAGCCTCGAAGGGGTCCTCTTCGTCGTCCTCAGCGGCTTCAGCGACACGACGCTCAAGGTGAAGGGGCTCGATCTCGGCGTCGATGACTACCTGACCAAGCCGATCGAGGTGCCTGAACTGATCGCCCGGGTGCGCGCCAGCCTCCGTCTCAAGCGGCTGCAGGACCAGTTGCGGGACGACAAGCTGGAAGTCGAGCGGCTGCACGGACAACTCAGTGCGAGCTTCGATGGTCTGCTGCACCTCCTCCTGCACCTGATCGATCACGGACTGCCTGGAGCCGGGGAGCGGGGCCGCCGTCTGGCCAGGCTCGTGCGCCAGATGGCGGAACGATTCGAGATACCGGCCGAACTCATCGGCGACCTCGAACTCGCCGCGCAACTGCATGAGATCGGCAGGGTCGTGGATGCCGCCCATCTCGCCTCCGGGGGGCCCGCGCAGCCCGATTGGCATTACACGGTGACCTCCGCTTCGCTCCTGGAGCAGGTGCCCCGCCTCAAGGGGGTGGCCGAGCTGGTCGGCGGCATCTTCGAGAACTGGGATGGCACCGGCATGCCGAATCGCTGGGTGTCCGGCCAGATCCCGCTCCGCGCGAGGATCCTCCGCGTGGCGGCCGATTTCTACCGCACGATGGATTCCGAATGCCGGCCGGATCCGGCGACCGCCATCGAGGGAATGCGGGACCACCTGGGTACCTGGTACGACCCGCTGGCGCTGGTGCACCTCGAGTCGCTGGTGCTCGACCGGCCCAGGGAAGAGTGGCAGACCACCCGCACCCAGGTCGGAGTCGACCAGCTGCAGATCGGCATGGTGCTGGCGGCCGACCTCTCCACCAGTTCGGGCGTGAAGCTGCTCGCGAAGGGCGCGACGATCAGCCGCAGCATGCTCGACGTCATCCAGCGGCGTCACCTCGCCGACCCGATCATCGACGGCGTCTGGATCAGGCGGTCGTAGCACCCGGGAGGACGCGCCGTGGCCCCGCAGCAACGAACGTTGCGGAGATGCCGGTTGAGGCGTAGAGTTCAGCGCCCCCGGGAGAGCGATCCGTGACCATAGCCAGTGCACCCGCCCTGCAGTCCCTCGTGCCGCCCAAGGTCTTCGAAGAACTCCTCATCCGTGCCGATCGTGCTGCCGTCGTGGCGTCGCTCGCACGCGGGATGGCCCACGACCTCCGGGGACCGCTGCAGACCCTCACCCTGCTCGTGGACCCGCACACCGATCTGCTCGGCGGCCCCGAAGGCGCACACCTCCGAGCCTCGGTGGGCGATGCCGTCCAGCACCTCGCCGACACGATCACCTGCTTCAGTCAGGTCTATGCTCCGCCCGACATGGAGCTCTCCCCGGTAATCGTGGACGATCTGCTCAGCTACGTCATCGACCTGCAGGGGTATCAGCGGGGGCTGCCCGCCGTCGAACTGGAGCTGCGTCTGCAGGGCGGGCTGCCGCCGGTGCGTGGCATCGAGGGCCAGCTGCGGCATATTCTGCTCAGCCTGATCAGCAACGCCAAACAGGCGCTCGCCGGACGAGGAGAGGGGGAGATCGTGCTCGCGGGAACGGCGTGCGATGGAGAGGTCAGGATCGTGGTGGAGGACAACGGGCCGGGTATCGCTGATACCGAGTGGCAGCGGGTGTTCGAACCCTTCCACAGCACCTGGCCCGAGCACCTCGGCATCGGGCTGACGGTCGCCCGATGGCTGGCCGAGCGCTCCAGCGGATCACTCGTGCTCGAGCGGCCCGAGCGTGGCGGAACTCGAATGCTGCTCAGGCTTCCATCCTGGCGCCGGGTATCGCAGGGCCAGACCTAGCGGGGCAGACCGGGTCGCCCTGTCGCATGTGGGAACGGGACCACGGCCTCAGGGCTTCGGCTCCCGCAACGGAAGGTGCTCCAGCCATTCGGTGCCCGTGACGCGCGCGTTGGCACGGCGGTTTTCCTCCGCCATGCGCGAGACCAGCTCTTCCCGCTGGATATTGACGGAGGTCGGCGCTTCAATTCCGATCCGGGCACCGCGACGGTCGCTCGACAGCACGACGATCCGGATCCCTCCTTCAATGATGATCGCCTCTCCCTGGCGACGATTGAGAATCAGCACGCTGTCCTTTCGCCTCCTCCAGCCACGTGGTTACCGGACCATCGCGATCACGGCCTGCACCATGTCATCCGCAACCGTCACCAGCCGGGCGGCGGCCTTGTAGGCATTCTGCTGCGCAATCAGACCTGTCAGCTCCTCGTCGATGGAGACGCCGCTGATGCTCTGACGAAGGGTATCGGCATGACTCACCACCACCTCCTGTGCCATCTGTCTGGATGTGACGTCCCGCAGGGTAACGCCGAGTTCCGAGACGAGACCCTGGAACGCCTCACCGATGGTCACGCCACTGAAAGAGACCAGTCCCGACGTGCGCAGGGCGGCGAGCGCGAGCGCGTTGACATTATCGCCCGCCGCCCCGCTCTTCCCCGCGGCGATGTTGTCGGAGGAGAGCCGGACCG
>DAINRP010000003.1:16868-20204 GCA_036741755.1 Gemmatimonadales bacterium | reverse complement strand
CCATCCACGATGAGGGCGTCGCCCGCCGCGACACCGATGGTACCATCGGTCCGCTGCAGCACACGAACCCCGACGATCCCGGAGAGCTGATCGACCAGCTTGTCACGCTGGTCCTTGATGTCCGGCGACTCGCGGTTCCCGGCGGTGCCCGCCTGTATGCGGACATTGAGGTCCGCGATCTGGCTGACGATGTGGTTCACGTCCGCGACCGCCCCGCGCATGCGGGCGGTCACGTCGGTGCTGGCCTCGTTGAGCCGGCGGTCGACGTCCTGAAAGCTCCGGGCAAGGCTGGCGCCTGCCTGGGTCACCACGGTGCGTGCCGTCTTGCTCGTGGGATCGTTGGCCAGGTCCCCGAAGGCGGAGAAGAGCTGGTCGATGCCATTGGCGAGCCCGGTCCCGGAGGGCTCGCCGAAAATTCCCTCGACCTGGCCGAGCAGATCCTTCGCGGTATTGAATCGGCCGAGGTCGCCATTCTCCCTCCGGTAGCTGGCGTCGAGATACTGGTCCCGTATCCGTTCGATGCCGCTGGCGGTCACCCCGCGCCCGATCTGCCCGATCGGGGTCTGCAGTGGCGTCGCGGGCTCCAGGATCAGGCGCTGCCGGCTGTACCCCTCGGTGCTCGCATTGGCGATGTTATGACCGGTGACGTCGATCGCCTTCTGCTGCGTGAGCAGGGCCGTCCGCGCGATGCTGAGTAGACTGGTCAGGCTCATCGTCAGGCCGTCCGGTTGAGGATGAGTCCGCTCTGCGGGGCCGACTCCATCGCCCGCTCACCGCGGTTGTACCCGGGAGATGGATCGCCGCCCATCGAGAACAGCTTCTGGAGGAAGACATCTCCCGCCTCCAGCGCCCGCTTCAGGATGTGCTGATTGATCGCCACGTCCTGGGCCGTCAGCAGCGCCGCGCTCTTCACCAGCGTGCGGGCATCTTCGACCTCGCGCGGCAGCGCGCCCCCCAGCATGACTTCGAGCCGGTCGAGCGGCGTCGGTTCACCGCCGGCGATCAGTGCCGTGAGCGCCGCCCGGCGGCGCTTGGCTTCGTCGAGCGTGAGCAGGGTCCGCCCCATGGCATGGATGCTCGATTCGACGAGGTCGGCGTCGTCCGCGGCCACGCCTGAACGCTGGCGGAGCAGGGCTCCGCGCAGTTCCTCGATCACGCTTGCCTCGTAGAGGAGCGCATCCGCCAGGTCCGACAGTCGCTCACTGACCGACGGTCCGGCCGCGATGAATTCCTGATGGCCGTGCGGTGTCATGGTGCTCCTCATGCCGGACCGGCATCTGACAGCCGGCGGCTCAACTGGTGGTACAGGGCATCACCGATCCCGGTCCTGCCCTGCCCCGCATAGGACTGAGCGATACGCTCATCCAGCATTCCCGTGAACAGATCCTGACCCGGGTCCTGGGAGAGGATGCCGTCGTCAGGCACCGTCTGCCGCATGGCCTTGAACAACTCGTTGATGAAGACGCTCTCGAGGTCCTGCGACGCCTTCCGCAGCCTGGCCCGGGGATCGTCCTGCTGAACCGGGGCCGAGGCATGCCTCGGCCCACCAATCGAATCCGTCATCGCACCACCACCTCGGCGCCCAGGGCGCCGACATCGTGGAGCATGGTGAACATCGCGGCGATCTCCTGGGGCCTCGCCCCCGAGGCATGCAGCCCCGCGGCGACTTCCTGCACGGTCGCCCCTTCGCTGACCGCAAGAAGCCCGGTCGGCGCCGAGGTACCGGCGCCCTGCAGCGTCGAATCGGCGGGCGACGGCGCCGCGGCCGGGGGAGGTCCCCCAATCCTGAGCGTGAGGCCGCGATGACTCACCGTTGCCGAGGCCACCCGGACCGTTCCTCCGGTCACCACGGTCCCGCTCCGGCCATCGATGATCACCCGGTTTTCGGGAGCCATTCGGACCGGGAGGGTGTCCACGAGGGCGAGAAAGCTCATGAGATTATCGGCTCCTCGGGTCCCGGGGTTGAGCGTGATCGATCCTGGGTCATCCACCCGGGCGATGGTGCTGTCACCCAGCGCCAGGTTGATCGCCGAGACGACCCGCTGCGCGGTGGTGAGGCTGGGCTTCCGCAACAGCAGCCTCGGCGTCAGTGCGGCGAGCTGGCTGGGTTCGACCTCCATCACGCCGCCCTCCGGAATGCGGGCGGAATTGCCTCGCCGGCCGGCGTAGCGGATCTCCTCGTCGGCGAGCAGCAGCGGTCCCTGCGCGGTGGCGACCGGCGCCTGGTCCACGTCGGTGACCAGCGGAGTCATCCACAGGACACCGCCGCGGAGGCTGGTCGCGTCTCCGATGGAACTCACCTGCACCTCGAACCGCCCCCCGGCACGCAGGTAAGGCGAGGCTTCGGCCGTCACCATGACGGCGGCGACGTTCTTCGGCCGGAGCCGCTCGGCGGGGATCTCGAGCCCGAAACGACGCAGTGCGTTTGCGATGGAGCGCACCGTCGGCGTGCCGCCGTTGACCGACCCGAGGGAGCGATCGCCCGAGCCTTCGAGACCGATCACCAGGCTGTAGCCGATGAGACGCCGCGGCACCGCGCCGGGCGGAGTGGCCAGATCGCCGACCCGCTCCATGGCCTGGGCCGAGAGCCTGACCGCCAGGCCGGGGAGGAGCAGCAGCGCGAGCGCGAGCAGATGGGCCACCCTGACGAGCAGCCGGGATGTCGTGGTCATGGCCAGAAGATGGAAAGGATGCTGCCCAGGATGCCCTTCGCGGGACCGATCTTCTTGCCCTTGTAGCTGATCACCGATTCCGCGATGCGGGACGAGGCCACTGCATTGTCCGAGGTGAGGTCTTCCGGGCGAATGACGCCTTCGAGCTGGATGACCTGGTTGCGGCCGTCCACACTGACGGTCTTCTCTCCCTTGATCCGGGCGATCCCCGTCGGCTCGATGGACACGACCCGCACCGAGATCGTGGTGCTGAGATCGCCCCGGCGGCCGGCATCACCGGTATTGCGCGAATCGTTGTTGACGCCGCTTTCGAAGCCCTTCGCCGGGCCGATCTTGAGCGTCGGGCTGACGTTCACGTTGAGCCCCATCGACTGGGAGCGCTTGGCGCTGGCGATCTGGCTCTGCCGTTCGCTCGCGCTCACGGTTTCATCAACCACGATCGTCACGATATCGCCGACGCGGAGCGGACGCTTGTCGCCGAACCAGCCGGCCCGGCTGGCCATCGGCGCGGCGGCGACGGCGGAGGCTGCCTGCGGAGGCGCCTGCGTTGCCGCGGGAGCCGGGGGCGCGCCCTGCGCCGCCAGCGGCGCAGCACACAGGAGAGAGCACAGCACGGCTCGTTTCATTGCATCCTCGCTTCGCCGGGTGCGGTGACCGTACCCAG
>DAINRP010000003.1:9828-16768 GCA_036741755.1 Gemmatimonadales bacterium | reverse complement strand
CCCTCGACCAGACGCGTGCCGACCCTGAGCGCCCGGGCGGCCACCATCCGGCGCCCCGCGATGCCGGCGCGGAGCCGCACGGCCACCGACGGATGTCCGGCCGCTTCGAAGGTGACGGCGAACCATCCCCCTTCACCGCGCCCGAGCAGATGGAACTCCGCGGTGTCCGGCACGCCGGCGAGCGAGCCGGTGCCCCAGGACATGACCAGCCCCGCGGTGTCGGTCCCCCAGGTCCGCGCGACCTGCACGGCGACCCGGGCCGCGAGCCGCGGATCGATGTCGCCCGACTGCGCGGTGAGGCGCGGTGGCGCCTGACCCTTGAGCGCGGAGGTCACGGCGCCGAGGGCCGTCAATGCGGAAAACATGAGACACCTAACGAATGAGTTCACTGGTCGCCGTCTGGATCATCTCTTCGGCAGTCTTGATCGCCTTGGAGTTGACCTCATACGCCCGCTGCGCGGTGATCATGTCGACCATTTCCTGCACGATTTCAACATTGGACGACTCGAGCGACCCCTGCACGATCTGGCCGAAGCCGTCCTCCATGGGCACGCCCGACATCGGGTCGCCGGAGGCGGGAGTCGACTGGTAGTTGTTGCCACCGAGGCTGAGGAGCCCGCTGGGATTGGCGAAGCGGACGATCTCCATCTGCCCCAGTTCCACCTGTTGGCCGGTGTTGCCGAGGATCGCGCTTACGAGCCCGGTGGGCGACACCGTGACCTGCGTCGCCTCACTGGGGATGGTGATCTCGGGCTGGACCGCGAACCCGGCGTGGGTCACCAGGGTGCCCGAATCGGCGCTCCGCGTGAAGGTGCCATCGCGGGTGTAGCCGAGGTCGCCGTTGGGGAGCTGGATCTGGAAGAACCCGTCGCCCTCGATCGCGAAGTCGAGCGGATTGCCCGTCGGCTCCGAGGTTCCCTGGGTGTGCACCCGCTGCACGTCCGCGAGCCGCACCCCCCGGCCGATCTGGATCGGGGCGAGCGTCTCGGTGCCCTGATAGTGGACCAGCTGCGAGCCCTGCAGGGTCTGGTAGAGCATGTCCTCGAAGTTGGTGCGGCTGCGCTTGAACGCGGTGGTATTGACGTTCGCCAGGTTGTTGGCGATGGCGTCGATACGGGTCTGCTGGGCGCGCATGCCGCTGGCGGAGGCGCGGAGTCCTGGATTCATGCGTCTATCCTCGAGCGTTGTGAGTCAGTACTTGGTTCCGAGTTCCGAGTTCCGAGTACGTGGTGTTGCGGTGGATCCGGGATTCCCGAGAGCGCTCCATGTCACGCACTCGTAACTCGGTACTCGGGACTTCTTGTTCAGCCTACCTTGCCTACCTCGTTGACGACCGTGCCGAGTACGCTGTCGAGCGCCTTCAGCGAATCGATGTTCGCCGCGTAGGCGCGCTGGATCGTCACCAGATCCACCACGCCCTTGAGCGTGTCCTGGTTGCTGTCCTCGACCTGCCCCTGCCGGACCATGGTCGTGGTGGTATCCACCGGGATCATCGGCTCCCCGGCTACGGCCGGCCGGTACTTGCCGGCCCCTTCCTTGAGCAGCGTGGCTGGGTCGGCCACGGTTGCCACCCGCAGCCGGTCGATCCGGGTTCCGTCGACCATGACCTGGCCGTCCGCCTGGATCTCGAGTGAGGCATAGCGAAGCGGAATCGGCACCGGGCCATTCTCGCCGAGCAGCAGATTCCCGTGCCGGTCCGACAGCCGGTTGGCGGCGTCGAGGGCGAGCGATCCGCCCCGGGTCAGCCGCTCGCCCTGATCGGTCTGCATCACCAGGAAGCCGGGGCCGTCGAGCGAGAGATCAAGCGAGCGACCAGTCGGCGTCAGCGTTCCCTGCGAGAGGTCGGTCTTCGTGACGGGGACGGGGAAGGTTGTATCCCCGATCTTCCGGGCCGACATCACGTCGGCCTTGAAGCCTTCGGTGTCACTGTTGGCGAGGTTGTTGGCGGTCAGCGCCTGCAGCTTGGTGTAGTAGCCAAGCGTGCGAGCGGTGCTCCGGATTGCATCGAGGCCCATGGGTCCCCTCCTGGAAGTCAGAGGCCAGGAAGGCAATCGCTATGCCCCCTTCGCCCCCACCCGACCAAACGTTCTAAGCCATTACTTGGTAGGGGCTTCGCTGCCTGGCGACGGCGACAGCTTGCGCCGGTACCGGCGACGCCGGCTTCCGGGACCGGAAAGATCTTCCCGTCTGGGCGGCAGGAGCGGTCGCGACACGGCCGAGCGCGACGCGCACCGCATCCTGGGAGAGCCCGAACTGCCGGGCGAGTTCGGGCACCCGGAGGCCCCGAGTCGACTCCTTGCGCAGCTGCCGGGCGAGTACCGACTCCGGTACCGCTGCAGCGCGGGGAGAGCGCTGACCGGCCAATGCCTGCCCGATGGACGGACGGGATCGGCGCCCCCGGCGCGGTCGGGCAAGGAGCCGCCGCCGCGCCGCGATGACACCGACGGAGAGGACGAGGCCGCCGGCCACTACCAGCAGCAGATTCCCGAGTCCGTCGGTGAAATCGACATCCGCGAGCAGTTCGGACCCGGCCGACCGCAGGTCAGGCAGCGTCGGCGCCACCGACATCAGGACGAAGACGGTGAGGAATCCGATGACGAGGCGAAGCTGACGCGGGTTCATGCCGACTCCTGGGTTGGGGCCATCCGTTGCCGGAGGCGCTTCAAGGCCTGGGTGCGGATCTGCGACACCCGTGATTCGGTCACGTGCAGCACTTCGGCGATCTGCCGGAGATTCAGTTCTTCGTAGTAGTACAGCGCGAGCACCGTGCGCTCCTTCGGCGGCAGCATGCCGATCGCCTGACGCAGGCCGGCTACGGTCTCTTCCTGGCTGAGCCGCTCGACGGGCTGCTGCACGCTGGCATCGCTGAGAGTCTCCTCGAGGGAGGCCCCCTCCGACTGGTCGAGCGACACCGAGCCGTCGAGCGACACCAGCACCGCGCCGTCGATCTCCTCGCGCCAGCGCCAGTAAGTCTCCATGTCGAGCGCGAGCACCGCGGCGACCTCCTGCGGCTCGGGCGACCGACCCAGCGTGCCCTCCAGCTGTGCCACGGCCGCGGCCATCTGGCGGCCCTTGGCGCGCACCGACCGCGGGACCCAGTCCCGGCTGCGGAGTTCATCGAGGATGGAACCGCGGATGCGGCGCATCGCGAAGGTGCTGAAGGCAAGTCCGCGCGAGAGATCGAAGCTCTCCAGCGCCTGCACCAGCCCGAGCGTGCCCGCGCTGACCAGATCGTCGACTTCGACCACGTCCGAGACGCGGGCCGCCACCTGACGCGCGACGTGGTGCACCAGCCCGAGATAGCGATCGAGGAGCTGGGTCCGTGCCGCCGGATCGCCGGTTCCCCGGTAGCGCTGCCAGAGCGCATCGGTGAGCGAAGCGGCGGTTGTTGGCGTGCTGGCAGGTGCCGTGGTCGTCGTGGCCATCGCAGGTCCCTCGTTGACTTTCGTCTTCATACGGCTGCCCTTGCCGGAACCGGCACGTCGAGACGCTCGAGCACCGTGGTGAGCACATCGTGGTTGGGACCAGGGCCGAGGCCCCGGGTCAGCTGTCCCGGCACGCGCACGGCGCGCCGGATTTCCTCGTCCTCCCACATCGCCCCGAGGTAGCGGAGCCCGCGGTGGAGGAAGCGTTCGGCCGCGGTCGCCAGACGCTCATAGGTCTGCGGCCCTTCGCGATCGTCGGCGACCCGATTGACCAGCACGTCGATCGGAAGGTCCGACACCTGGGCGTGCACGATCTTGATCGTGGCGTAGGCATCGGTGAGCGCGGCCGGTTCGGGGGCGGTGAGGACCACGCACCGGGTGGCGCGCATGGTCGCGACGCGGACCACGCTCTCGAGCCCGGGGCCGGCGTCCACGATCACCGCGTCGAAGTCGTCGTAGAGCGCGCTCAGCCGGTGGTGCAGCCGCGCGCGGTCGGTGGCCCCGAGGGCGTAGAGGCCTTCGGCGCCGCTGTCGGCCGGAAGCAGCCAGAGTCCCTCGTGCACGGGGACCAGCAGATCGCGCGCGGAGATGCCGTCGGCCAGCAGGTGCTCGAGCCGCGAGCCGCGCTGCAGGCCGAGGAGCACGTGCAGGTTGCCCATGTTCTGCGCGCCGTCGACGAGCAGGACGCGTCGGCCTTCCATCGCGAGGCGGCCGGCGAGCAGCACGCTCACCACCGACTTGCCCACCCCGCCCTTGCCGCTGCCGATGACGATCGTGGGCGGACCGACCGGTTCGGGGACCGGCACGCGGCGGCCGGCCATCATCGCGCGGAGCAGCGTGGCCTGATCGTTCATGTGATCACCTCCGCATCCGTGGCGGTGCGTACCCGCAGTGAGGCCACCGCCGCGAGCAGGCGCGGGGCCGCCGCCTTGAGATCGCGCGGCACTTCCTGGCCGTCGGACATCCAGCGCATCGGCAGGCGGCACTCCGCGGCCACATCGAAGAGGCTCCAGTCGTCCATCGCCTCGTCCAGCTTGGTCGGCAGCAGGTGAGTGATGCCCTGGGACCGATAGGCGTCGATGGTGCGGCGGACGTGACTCTCCTGCAGCCCCGCGGGGAGCACGAGGTGGACCTCGTGCGGCGCGAGCTGGTTCAGCCACTGCCGCACCTGCTGGGTATCGGCGTGCAGGCGGGGACCGCGTCCGGGGGTGTCGACCAGGATGAGGTCGCGGTCGGCGAGCCGCCGGAGCGCCATCGGCAGATCGGCAGCCTCGTAGATGACTTCCAGCGGCAGCCCCGCGATCTCCGCGTAGGTGCGGATCTGCTCCACCGCTCCGACGCGATAGGTGTCGAGGCAGAGGAATCCGATGCGCTTGCAGCGGAAGAATTCGGGATGGGTCGCCAGCTTCGCGATCGACGTCGTCTTGCCGACACCGGTGGGGCCGACAAAGGCCACCACCCGCGGGGCAGCGTCCTGCTCGCGGTGGCGGGCGAAATCGTCGGGGCCCGGCGCGCACTTGAGCAGCGGGTGGCTGCCGCCATCGGGCGCCATCCGGCGGCGCTCGTCGGCGGCACTCACGGCATCGGTGGCCAGCACCTGGTAGTAGGAGGAGCCATCGGCCGCGCGCAGGGTGCGCACCGCGATGATCTCGGCATCCGGACCGAGCGCCTGACTGGCGCGCGACAGCAGCGTGTCGACGGCGTGGCCGGTGAAGGACTCAAGCGGCACGGGGCAGCTCCCAGGTGGCGATGCTGTGAACGGGGGTCTGGGCCGGCAGTTCACCCAGCGAGAGAATCGGCAGATTGGGCATGACCGGCTCCACCAGCCGGCGGACCCCGATGCGCAGGGACGGCGGCGTGATGAGCGGACGGAACTGGCCATCCCGCTTGTGCAGGGTCATCAGGTCGTTGAGCTGGCGCAGCGCGGCGGTGAGATCCTCCGGCTCGAGCGCCCGGGCGCCCTCGCGCATCGGACGCGGGCTGAAGAGCCCCATGAGGGCCGCCTCGAGCCGCGGGCCCATGGTGATGCCGCTGATGGTGCCGTCGCCGTCGTCGAAGATCTGGACCAGCACGGTGGCCAGCGTACGGCGCACCTGCTCGCACAGCGCCTCCGGATCCTTCGTGGTCTCGGCCGCGTCGGAGAGGGTCTCGAGAATGAGCGCGAGGTCGCGGATCGGGACGCCTTCGCGCAGCAGCCGCTGCAGCACCCGGTGCACCGTCCCCAGCGAGAGCTTGCCGGGAATGGTCTCGTCCACCAGCGCGGGATGGGTGTCCTTCAGCGCATCGAGCAGCTCGCGCACGTTCTGGCGGGAGAGCAGCTCGGCCGCGTGGTGCTTGATCGTTTCCATGAGGTGGGTGGAGAGCACCGTCTGCGGTTCCACCACGCTGTACCCGTTGGCCTCGGCCTCGACGCGGCGGTCGGGCATGATCCACACCGCCGGCAGCCCGAAACTGGGGTCGGTCGTCCGGATCCCGTCGATCGGCGCGGCAATCCCGGTGGTATCGAGGGCGAGGAGGTAGCGCGGCAGCACTTCGCCGGTCGCCACCCGCACCCCGCGCAGCTTGATGGCGTACTCGGTCGCGGGAAGCTGGATGTTGTCGCGGATCCGGGCCGGCGGCACGATGATGCCCATCTCGACGGCGAGCTGCTTGCGCATCAGGCCGATGCGCTGCAGCAGGTCACCCTTCTGCGCCTCGTCCACCAGCGGGACCAGCGCGTAGCCGACCTCGACCTCCAGCGGCTCCACCTGCAGCAGATCCTTGATCGGCGAGCCCTCGGCCTTCGATGCCGGCTTGACCTGCACCATCGCTTCGGGTGCCCGCTCGCGCTCCTCGCGGTTGCGCACCATCCACGCCCCGGCGGCCAGAAGCGCCGAGAGCAGGAAGAACGGCAGCATCGGGAAGCCCGGGGCCAGTCCCATCAGGCCCAGAATGCCGGAGGAGATCCACAGCGCACCCTGGTGCCGCATCATCTGGGCGGCGATGGCGGGACCGACGCGCGGACTCTTGGAGCCGTAGGTGACGATGATGCCGGCGGCGGTGCTGACGATGAGCGCCGGGATCTGGGTGACGAGTCCGTCGCCGACGGTGAGGCTGGTGAATGTGCCGAGGGCCTCCTTGGCGGTCATCCCCTGCTGGGTGATACCGATGAGGAACCCACCAACCAGGTTGATGCCGGTGATCAGCAGGCCGGCGATGGCGTCACCGCGGACGAACTTCGCCGAGCCGTCCATGGCGCCGTAGAAGTCGGCGTAGCGCTGGATCTCCTCGCGCCGGCGGCGGGCCTCGGCCTCGTCGATGAGGCCGGCACCAAGGTCGGCGTCGATGCTCATCTGGCGGCCCGGCATGGCATCGAGGGTGAACCGCGCCGCCACTTCGGCCACGCGTCCCGCACCCTTCGTGATCACCATGAAGTTGATCACGACCAGGATCAGGAAGATCACCAGGCCGACGATGTAGTTGCCGCCGATGACCGCGTTGCCGAACGCGGCGATGACCTCTCCGGCGTGTCCATG
>DAINRP010000003.1:4389-9728 GCA_036741755.1 Gemmatimonadales bacterium | reverse complement strand
CCCATCCTGCTCATCAGCCCTTCGGCCGCGCCAAGCGATCCGCCACCGGCGGGCGCCTTGCCACGATGCGCCCCCCCGGCACGCGAGGAGCCCTCCGACACGATGGGTGCCGTGCCGACGGCGGCGGAGGGCGCGGTCATCCAGGCCTCCGGGCGGGCAATTGCGTGCCCTTGCGGCGGAAGACAAAGGCGATGACTTCGGCCACGGCCACATACAGGGCCGGCGGGATCGGAGTGCCGACCTTCGCGGTGGCGAAGAGGGCGCGGGCCAGCGGTTTATTCTCGATGATCGGAACGCCGGCGCGGATCGCGATCTCCTTGATGCGCTTGGCCAGGAGCCGCTCGCCCATGGCGAGCACCACCGGGGCCGGCGAGACGAGCGGATCATACTTGAGCGCGACGGCGATGCGGGTCGGGTTGGTCACGACCACGTCGGCCGTCGCGACGTTGGTGAGCATCCGCTTCCGGGCCATCGCCTTCTGCAGCTGGCGGATGCGGCCCTTCACCATTGGGTCGCCCTCCGTCTGGCGGTGCTCCTGCACCACCTCCTGCTTGGTCATGCGCAGGCTCTTCTCGAACTGCCAGACCTGGAAGCTGTAGTCGAGCCCGGCGATCAGCAGGAAGACCAGCCCGACGAACAGGGCCATGCGGATGGCGAGTTCCCGGGTGATCCCCAGGATCTGCTCCACGCCGGCGCCGCTGGTGGAGAGAATCTCCGGCCAGGCGCGGTGCAGTACACCCCATGCGACGAAGGCGATGACGGCGAACTTGAGCATGGCCTTGAACACGTTGAACAGCGCCTGGGCGCTGAACAGCCGGCCCACGCCGGCGATGGGATTGATATGTGACAGCTTGGGGCTCAGCGCCTCCGGGGCGACCACCCCGCGTGCCTGGAGCGCATTGACGAGCAGGGTGATCACCAGCACCGCGCCGAAGAACGGCGCGAGCGCCATCAGGGTGGTCTGCCCTACCTGCTGCAGCATGGTGACCGCACCGTTGGCGGTCATTGGAACCGCGGTGAGCCAGCCCGCCCCCGCCTGCAGCATCGACACGGCGTGGTGCGCGAGGGTCGCGCCGCCGGCCACGGCGAGAGTGAAGGTGCCCGCGATGAGCAGCGTTGCGGCCGAGAGCTCCTGGCTGCGCGGCACCCGCCCTTCCTGCAAGGCCTCTTCACGGCGCTTGGGCGTCGCATCTTCGGTCCGTTCCTGGCCGTCGCTCTGCGCCATGGCTAACGCACCGCCGGGCTGAGCGTAAAGGCCTGGATGGTCTGGCCGACGAGCGTCGGGAGCGCGTCGATGGAGCCGGTGATGAAAGCCGCGAGGAATGGCAGCGTGGCGGCGAGCGCCAGCATCCCGATGCTGATGGTGATGGGGAACGACACCATCATGACGTTGAGCTGGGGCACCGCCTTGCCGAGGATCGCCAGCGCGAGGTTGGCGAGCAGCAGCGCGACGATGATCGGTGCCGCCGCGCGGACGCCGGTGCTGAATACCGTGGAGGCGAGATCCACCGCCTGTCGCGCGCCGCTCCCGCCCAGCCAGGCCTGCCCCGGTGGCACCGCGGCGAAGCTCGCGGCGAGGCCGCGGTAGAGCGTCAGGTGCCCGCCAACGCTCAGGTAGATCAGCATCCCGAAGTAGCCCTGCAGCTGGCCGATGCCGACGGTGGCGCCGGGCGGCAGCGAACCGAGCGCTTCGCCGAGCGAGAGGCCCATCTGGAGCGAGGCAACCTCGCCCGCGATGGAAAGGCCGTGGAGCACCAGGGCACCGGTCAGGCCGATCGCGATCCCCATCATCGTTTCGCCGGCCAGCACCACGCTCATCGCCACCATGTCATCCGGCATCGGTGCGATGTGGGGCAGCGAAGGCAGCAGCACGACGCTCAAGAGGACCACGGCGGCACTCCGGACCGTCTTGGGCACACCGGTCATCGACCAGAGCGGTGCGGCCAGGAAGAGCCCGCTGAGCCGGGCGCTCACCAGCACGAACGTGGGCCAGTCCTGGAGGCCCACCAGCTCGAGGAGGCCGGGAGCGGTCATCCGACGAGCGTCGGCAGGAGGTTGAACGTCTGGGTGATGTAGCCGACCAGCTCCCGCACCATCCACGGGAGACTCAGCAGCATCACGACCGCGACGGCCAGCAGCTTGGGAATGAACGTCAGCGTCTGTTCCTGGATCTGGGTGAGCGCCTGCACCAGGCTCACCAGCACCCCGACGACGAGCGCGGTCACCAGCAGCGGCGCCGCCGTGAGCAGGGCCGTCATGACGGCCCGATTGAGGAGTTCGATCGCGAAGCCGGGAGACATGGCGTCAGACCTGGAAGCCGGTGACGAGGCGCTGGACCACCAGGCTCCAGCCGTCCGCGAGCACGAAGAGCATCAGCTTGAACGGGAGCGAGATCATCACCGGCGGGAGCATGAACATGCCCATGCTCATCAGCACCGAGGCCACGATCAGATCGACCACGACAAAGGGCAGGAAGATCACGAAGCCCATCTGGAATGCGGTGCGCAGCTCGCTGGTGACAAAGGCGGCCGTGACGGTGAGTACCGGCAGCGCCTCGAGGCTGTCGGCGTCCTGCTGCCCGGTCAGTTCCGCGAACACCCCGAGGTCCTTCTCCCGGGTGTTCGCCAGCATGAAGTGCTTGAGCGGCACCAGGGCCTTCTTGTACGCGTCGACCTGGCTTATCTGGCCGTTGAGGTAGGGCTGGATGGCATCGTCGTTGGCCAGCTTCATCACCGGCTGCATGACGACGCCGGTGAGCAGCACCGCCAGCGCGACCAGCAGCTGTCCGGGCGGGGCGGTCTGGGTACCGATCGCGGTGCGCACGAAATGCAGCACGATCACGATCCGGGTAAAGCTCGTCATCAGGAGGAACACCGCGGGCAGCAGGGTCATCGCGCCCATGAAGACGACGATGCCGACGGCCCCCGAGAGCTGCAGCTGATCGGCGCCCTGGCCGATGGTGAGTGACACCCGCGGGGCGACCGGCCCCTGCACCGCGCTGCCGGTGGCACCGCGGTGCTGGCCGGCCGCGGCCTGTGCCTCAGCGGCCATCGGCAGCACCGTGAGCGTGAGCAGCAGCGGCAGATAGCGGAGAATCCCGGGCCGGAGCTTCGCCCGGGCGGCGCGAGCGGCGGCGGGCGGTTCGAGGGCAGCCTCGAGATCGCCGCCGTCGAGTTCGGTCAGGAGCCGGGCTCCGTCATCGCCAAGCGAGACGACCAGTACGCGGCCACCGACCCGCAGCAGCGCGACCCCCTGCTTGGGGCCGGTCGCGACGCGACGAATGACTTCAAGAGGCAACCCACCACCCTGCGGCCGCGCGCCGCCCGGCGCGAAGCGGCGCAGCGCCCACACGCCGAGACCGAGCATGCCCAGGGTGAAGAGGAGTGAAGCAAAGGCGCCGAGCATCAGACCAGCTCTCGCTGGCTGACGGGCTGATCCGCCCCCGCAACAATACGGGTGATCCGGACGCCGAAATGCTCGCCGATGACGACCACCTCGCCCTCGGCCAGCTTGCGGTCGGAGACGTAGATGTCGATCGGCTCGCCGACCATGCGGTCCAGCTGGATCACGGACCCGCTGCCGAGTTCCAGCACCTCCTGCACCGTCATGTGGGTGCGACCGAATTCGATCGCCACCGGCAATGACATGTCGAGCAGGGTGTCGAGCGAGCCGCCCGTGCCCATCGGCATCGCGGCGGGACGGGTGCCCGGCTGGGAGAGCTCGGAGAGGTCGGGCGCCTTGGCCGTGGGCTCGCCCTTCGCGCCGCCGCCCATCGAGCGATCGATTTCATTCTGATCCATGACCTATACCAGCCTTCCGCGCGCAACTTTGGGAGTGCCTTCGGGGCGCTGAGTCTGCAACACGTTGGAGATCCGGAGTCCGACGTAGCGGCGGCTCTGGCCCAGGGAGCCGAGGAACCGGCGCTGGCCCCGCACATGGAGCTCGACGGGAACATCGGAGGCATGGCCGGTGTGAATGACCTGGCCGACTTCGAGGCGGCCGATATCGCGCGCCTTGAGATTGAAGAGGGGAAAACGGGCGCGCAGATCCAGCCGCGAGGCCCGGAGCGATTCCTCGATGGCGCGCCGCCCGGCGTCGCGCTCCGCGGGACTCGCCTTCACGCTGTGGAAGTGCCGGGTGGGCTTCTCCTGCAGAAACATCTCGAGCGACAGCAGGGGCACACACATCGTGATGAGCCCGGAGAACGAGCCCGCACGCACCTCGATGTTGCTCACCAGGACGTTGTCCTCCCGGTTCGCGATCTGCAGCGCGTCGGGGGAGGACTCGAAGCTCGCGTAGACCGGCATGAAGTGGAGGTGCTCGACCCAGGCTTCCTCGACCAGGCCCCACACCTTGTCCGCCATCCCGCGCACCACGGTCCGCTCGAGCAGGGTGAGCGGGCGCTTGACGTCCTGGGCATCTCCCGGCCCGCCGAACAGCCGGTCGAGCAGGTAGTAGGAGAAGTCGGTGCCCAGATCGAGGGCGGCCTGCCCGCCGATCTTGTCGCCGAGTTCGTAGACGTAGGCGGCGCACGGCGTCGCCAGCGAGAAGATGAATTCCGCGAAGGTCGCCTGCTCGACGCTCGACAGCGACACGTCCACCGAAGTGCGCAGCCGGGATGAGAAGAGCGCCTGGAGCGATACCGCGATGCGCTGGTAGATCCCGTTGAGCAGCGCCTGCCGATCCTTCGCAATGCGCGGAGGGCGGAGGAAGTTGTACGGGATGACCTCGACCGGGCTGTCCGCAGGCGCCACCGGCGAGGTGCCCTCGAGCAGCGAATCGATGTCCTTCTGGGAGAAGACGTCGGACATCAGAGTCTCACTGGATGACGAACTGCGGGAGAAACACCTTGAGCGACACCCTGGCACCGACGATCGTCCCCGCGGCCAGCGCGATCTTGGCCTTCAGGCTGTCCCGCGCCCCCGGCATCGTGAGCTGGGCCATCGTCTGACTCTCGAGGATGGAGGTCACCTTGTCCCGGAACTCCACTTCGTGATCGGTGAGGATCTTCTGGGCCTCCTCGCTGCCGATGGACACCGCCACGGTGGCCATCAGGAAGCGGGTGCCCTGCGACCCGGCGGGATTGACGATGATGTTGGCGAGCTGCACCATCTTCTTCTCGCCGCCCTCACCCTCGCCGCCCTTCTCCTCCACCGCGCCGGCCCCGCCACCGGGCTGGCCTTCGCCACCGGCCCCCGCCGAATCGGCGAGGGCCACTGCGGGTACCTGCCGCGCGATGATCCTCGGCGCCACGACCATCGCCCCGAGCAGCCCGCCGGCCAGCGCCCCCACGAATGTCAGAGCGCCAATCATCAGCCCCGCCTTCCTGCCGCCCGCAG
>DAINRP010000003.1:0-4289 GCA_036741755.1 Gemmatimonadales bacterium | reverse complement strand
TCTCCTGGGATGGACAACTTCGCCGGTTCGGGATGCGCTTCGGCGGCTTGAAAGGCAACGCGCGTACCAATCGGTGGCCGTCTGCTACCTGCATGCAATAGCACGAGTTAGGTCGGCGGGCCGTGGGCGAAGGAGGGGAAACAGGAAGAAAGTGCCGAACCCTCAGACGGGAGTTGCCGGGCGGAAGCGTCCCATTGCGCCGCGGACGCCGACACACGAAACGGCCCTCCCCACCGTCGTGGAGAAGGCCGTTCCGGATCCGCTTCGCTATCCTGCGGGTACGCTTATCGTCCGCCCGCCCGATCTACCGCTTCAGGCTGACCAGCTCCTGCAGCATCTCGTCCGAGGTCGTGATCACGCGCGCGTTCGCCTGGAAGCCGCGTTGCGCGATGATCATGTCCGTGAACTCCTGCGACAGGTCGACGTTCGAACTCTCCAGCGCGCCGGGCGTGATCGTGGACTGATTGCTGGTCCCCGAGAACCCGATGATCGCGCCACCGGAGTTGGCCGACTCCGCGTACATGTTGTTGCCGGCACGGATGAGGCCGCTGGGATTGTTGAACGACGCCATCGAGATCTGCGCCAGCGTCTGATTGATGCCGTTCGTGAAGTAGCCGGTGATGACGCCCCGGGAATCCACGCTGATGTCCTGCAGGTTGCCCATCGTGTAGCCGTCCTGGCTGCTGGCCACCGCATTGGACGGGCTGGCAAACTGGGAGAGACCGTTGATGTCGCCCAGCACGCCGCTGTCCAGCTGCAGGTCCACCGGCGCCGTCGCGCCGCTGCCCGGATCGAACTGCAGGCTGTTGGCCCCGCCATTATAGGCGAAGGTCTCGAGCCGGCCGTCGGTATCGAAGGTGACGAAGCCGGTGCCGCCGCCAGTGACCGTGGCCGGGGCAGGCACGGAGGCCTTCCACAGCCAGCGGTTGGGCGAGGTCGGATCCTTGGTGAAATCCAGCGACAGGCTGATCGGGGTGCCGATCGAGTCGTAGACCGTAATCGCGGCCTGGTGGATGACGTCGGTCGCTGCCTGGCGCTCGACGTAGTTCCCCGCCCGGCTGTCGAAGACCGCGTTGAACGCCGTGGCGCTGCTCCTGATGTTCAGGGCGGAAAGCGCGTTGGCGGTGCCGCCGTCGCCGTTGATCGTCAGGTTGCCGGTCGTCGGATCGATCGCGGCGCCGGTGAGGTTGGTGATGCCCAGGGTCGTGCCGATGTTGGTTAGCAGCTGACCGTAGGTTGAAGCAGCGCCGACCGTGAGGCCTCCCGTAGTGACGGCGGTGCCGCCCCGGTTTCCGTCCACCGTGATCGCGCTGCCTGCCGTGAGGCCCAGGTTGTTCCCGGCGCCATCGCGGAGGTTGGTGAGCAGGTCGGCACTGTTGGCGATGTGGCTGAACTGGTCGGTCGACGACGTCGCGGCGGGGGCGAGCGCCCCGGCGGCCGCACCGAGCGCCTTGAGCAGCGCCGGGTTGGAGCTGGTGATGCCCAGCGTGATCGCGGATGTGGCGGTGAAGTCGATCGCGCCGGTGCCGTTGTTCTGTGCGGCGGTCAGGGTGTTGAAGCCAGCGGCGCCGAAGGTGCTGTTGATCTCGGCCACCAGGTCCTTGAGACTGTGGAAGTCGAAGGTCCCGACGCCGGTATCTGCGGCGACATAGGTGTACGTCTGGCTGTTGGTGCCGTCGGTCACCGTAATCGTGGTGCTGTCGGGGACCATGCCGAAGACGGAGGCATTGGCCGCGCCCTTGGCATAGAGGCCGCTCATGTCGGAGCCGAGGCCACTGTTGCTGGACGCCTGCTCCACCCCGAATACCCGACCCTGGGTGGCGAGGATCGTGCCCTCCGGCACGGCGCGCGCGTCGAGGTTGCCGGTCAGGACCACCTTGGAGGTGGCGCGGGCTGGCGACTTCTTGCCGAACGGCAGCGCGATGTCGGTGACCGCCGAGCCGGTGGAGAGCACGCCGCTCGAGTCGGCATTGATGCCCTGCACCTTGAAGCCGTTCGCCGGTGACACCAGCTTGCCGTTGGCATCGAGCTGGAAATTGCCCGCGCGGGTGTAGTACGAGCGCGTTCCGTCGCTGACCACGAAGAGTCCGTCGCCCTGGATGGCGAGGTCGGTGCTGCCGCCGGTCGACTCCAGGTTGCCCTGGGCGAAGTTCTGATCGATGGACCCGATCTTGGATCCCAGCCCGATCTGGATCGGGTTGATGCCACCGAGGTCACCCGGCGGACGGGAGGCACCCTGCAGCAGCTGGGCAAAGGCCTCCGCGAAGGTCACACGGGACGACTTGTACGCCACCGTGTTGACGTTTGCGATGTTGTTGCCGATCACGTCCATCTTGGTCTGGTGATTCCGCAGACCAGAGACGCCGGCAAAGAGCGACCGCATCATGGCTTTACAGACTCCACGGGTGAGGGAAGAATACGGGCCGCGCTGAGGGCGGCGATGGCCGCCGCACCCGCGGACTGCTGATCGACTTCCACAACGTTGTCCAGCGGGATCGTCAACTTGCCGGACTTGAGGACCACCGTGCCGCTCTGGAAAGCGACTCCGTCCACCGCGCCCCTCGTGTAGGTCTGCACCGGCACGTCCGCACCAGTGGATGAGGTGACCGTGACCCTGTAGGTGTAGGTGCCCGCGGGAAGCTTCCCGACGTTGAGCGACTGCCGCCCGCCGCTTCGGTATCCCACATCGCTCGCGAACACTTCGTTGCCGGCGCTGTCGAGCACACTCAGCTTGGTGCTGCCGCCGCCCGCGCCGATATCGACGGTGACCTGGGAAGCGGACGAGCCGTTCATCTCCAGCTGGTTCCCGGCGGCCAGCACCGCGCGCCCGATCATGGAGGTGCCCAGATTGCCCTTCGCGGCCAGCGTGTTGAGCTGTCCGGCCTGGGACTGGGTGGTCAGGATGGTCTGGATGTTCTGCATCCCCTCGAGGCTGGAGAACTGCGCCAGCTGTGAGGCGAAGGCCGACGCGTCCTGCGGCGACGTCGGATCCTGATAGCGGAGCTGGGTCACAAGCAGCTTCAGAAAGTCATCCTTCCCGAGCGTGCTCTTCCCCGTCCCCGTGGTGACGGGAGGGGGAACCGTCGGGACGGCCGCGCCGATCGGGCCCTGGGTGATCGTAGTCATCATGCGTCCTGGTTCTGGCGATCGTCCGGATCGCGCTCTCGGAATCGCTGCTGGGGATGGCGTTGTCCGTCCCTGCCGCGCTCCTGATCCTGCCGGCCCGATCCCTGGCCCCGATCTTCCGCCGGCTGATCCGTGCCGCGGCCCGACGCGTCGCTGCCCTGCGTTCCACCGGGAACTGCACCCCATGCGGCGTGCGTACCGGCCGCTCCGGGAGACTGCACACTCACCTTCGGATCCGCGAACCCCTGCCTGACGAGCGCTGCCTGAAGATCATCCATCCGGCGCTCCAGGTGCCGTGCCGATTCCTGGTCACTCGGTAGGATCACGGCGCGGACCTGGTCGCCCAGGACCGTCACACGGATCCGGGTCTCCCGCCCCTCCGCGTCCGCGACCTGCAGCGTGACACGGTCGGCAAGCCCTGCCGGACGATCCTTCGTCGCAGCCCTGTCGGGCATGTTGCGTGCCTCGCCGGGGACAGCGTCCTTCGCTCGTGTCTCGCCGCGGCTCAGCGCCTCACTCAGTGTCGGCACCGGCGTGGAAACCCTGTCCTGCGAGTCACTTGCCTCGGTCGGATCGCGGGCATCGTCGCGCCGCGGCGCCACGGCCCTCCCGTCGTCCCGATTCACCGCAGGGGGAATCTCCTGCCGGGACGCCGGAAGATTCGGCCCACGTGAGGCGGCCCCCGAGCGTGTTGGGGGCTGATCGTCGAGGGGCAGTGCCTGCGGCGCAGCCCGCTGCAACGGCGGCTGAGCGACACGCACCCGCACCGATTCAGCCTTCGCGGATCCACCGTCCCCAACCTGGCCGTCGCTGGCGTCGTCGGGTCGGTCAGGACTGTGGCGCAACGTGGGAGCGGTACGCACCTCGACTGCCGGATCACGCGGGCCGGCCACCGCGCCCCTGAGAGCCGGACTACTCCCCACGCCCGACGGCATACGATCGTCATCCGTCATCTGGAGAGCCGGCCTGCCAGGACGATTCCCAGCGACGGCTGACGGGTTCGGTGTTGCGGTCCCGAGGGTCGCGGGAGGTGCATCTGCGCGTGCCGACGTGGGCCCGAGGGTCTGGGCAGCCCGAGCCGGCGGCGTCGGGTCCATCGTCGCGCTCCCCTTCTGCTCTGACGCGGGTGCACCACTCCGTGCCTCGCCGGCCGTGCCACGATC
>DAINRP010000002.1:0-36908 GCA_036741755.1 Gemmatimonadales bacterium | reverse complement strand
CGCCCGCTGCTCTGGGGGCTTGCCGGGGTGCTGCTCCTCTTCGGCGTGACGGGAGAACTGCTGCAGTACTTCGAGCAGAGCGGACCGGGGTTCGAGGACCGGACTCTCGCCGCCGGGCTGTCGGTCAGCGCCTGGTGGATCTGCTTCGCGGCGGGCTGCTTCTTCGCCGGGTTCCGGCGCGGGGTGCGGTCCCTTCGTCTCGCGGGGTTCGCCGTGGCGGGGCTGGCCCTCGTCAAGGTCGTGTTCATCGATCTCTCCCAACTCGATGCACTGTATCGTGTCGGTTCGGCCTTCATTCTTGGCGTCGTGTCGCTGTCGATCGCGTATGCCTATCACCGCGGCGGCTCGGGCGAGAGCGGGGGCGGCTGATTTGCAGATTCGTGGCGCCCTGAGTAGCCTCCCATTCCCATGACAATGCCTCCCATCGCCTCCCTCACACCGGCGGCCCTCGCCGACGTGACATGGGAGGAACTCCGTCCGCTTTACCAGGACCTGGTCGATCGGCCGATCGACACCGCCTCGGTCGAGCGCTGGCTCGCCGACTGGTCGCGCCTCGAGGAAATCGTCAGTGAGGCTGCCGGCATCGCGATGATCGCCTATACCTGTGACACGACCGATCCCGCCAAGGAGGCGGCTCACCTCCGGTTCTCGGCGGAGATCCTTCCGAAGATGGAAGAGCTCGAGGTCGAGCTCGCGAGGCGGCTGCTCGCGATGGGGTACACCCGTCCCGGGCTCGAGGTGACGATCGCGCGCTTCCGCCGAGGGGCCGAGCTGTTCCGGGAGGAGAATGTTCCGCTCAATACCGAAATCGAGGAGATCAGCACCACCTATCAGAAGATCACCGGCGGGCTGACCGTCATCTGGGACGGGGTCGAGAAGACCCTCCCCGAACTGCAGCCGATCCTCCAGGGCACCGATCGGGCCGCACGTGAACGTGCCTTTCGCCTCAACTGTGAGGCCTACGCGGCACGGCAGAGCGAACTGGCCGGGATCTTCGATTCGCTCTATCACCTGCGCGCTCGCGTCGCGCGGAACGCCGGCTTCGCGGACTACGAGCAATACGCCTTCGCCGCAAAGTGCCGGTTCGACTACACCCCGGCGGACTGCCGCCGCTTCCACGAGGCGGTCGAGCAGGTGGTGGCGCCCGCCGTCGAACGCATCATGGTCCGGCGCAAGCAGCGGCTCGGCGTCGAGCGGCTGCGCCCGTGGGATGTCGGCCCCGATCCCGAGGGCCGGGAGCCGATCCGGCCGTTCAAGGGAGTCGACGAACTGATCGGGACGAGCCGCAGGGTGCTGGAGCATGTCGCGCCGGCCTTCGGGCAGCAGTTCCAGACCATGATGGACGAGCGCATGCTCGACCTCGATGTGCGCAAGGGCAAGGCGCCGGGCGGGTACTGTGAGACGCTGCAGTACCGCGGTCGCCCGTTCATCTTCATGAACTCGGTCGGGGTGCTGGATGACGTCTCGACCCTGCTGCACGAGGCGGGGCACGCCTTCCACGCCTTCGAGTCGCACCATCAGCCGCTCATCTGGCAGCGCCATCCCGGGCTCGAGATGTGTGAACTCGCCTCGATGTCGATGGAACTGCTGGCGACCCCCTACCTCGGCCGGGATCAGGGCGGGTTCTTCGCTCCCGAGGAACTGGCGCGCGCCCGGGTCGATCACCTCGAGGATGTGCTGGTCACCCTCTCCCATGTGGCGTCGGTGGACGCGTTCCAGAGCTGGATCTATTCCAGCGGGCAGGGCCATGATGCTGCCGCCCGGGACCAGGCCTGGCTCCGGCTCCGCAGCCGCTTCGAGCGGGGGATCGACTGGAGCGGGCTGGAGCGGGAGCGGATGACCCGCTGGTACCGGCAGCTACACATCTTCCTGTACCCGTTCTACTACATCGAATACGGGATCGCCCAGATCGGTGCCCTGCAGGTCTGGCGGAACAGCCTCAAGGACCAGGGAGCGGCCGTCCGACGGTACCGCGAGGCACTGGCCCTGGGGGACACCAGGTCACTCCCGGAGCTGTACCGTGCGGCGGGCGTGGACTTCACGTTCGATGCCGACCGGATCGGCGAACTGGTCGCCCTGGTCGAGTCCGAACTGGCTCGCTGGCAGACGCCGGGGTAGATTGCTGTCCTGCCGCGACCCGGGTTCTCGTCGGCCGCGGCTGCTTCAAACAACCTTGTCGGAGAGGGTGAATGGCGAAGGAAGAAGGCATTGAAATGGAGGGCGTAGTCAGCGAGGTGCTGCCCGATCGCAATTACCGGGTCCTCCTCGAGAACGGGCACTCCATCCTCGCCTATGCGGCCGGCAAGATGAGCAAATTCAAGATCCGTGTCCTCGAAGGGGACCGGGTCACCGTGGTCCTCTCCCCATACGACCTCACCCGCGGCCGGGTTATCTACCGGCATAAGTGAGGCGCGTAGGGCCGTGCGCGCCAACGAGCGGTCCTGACCATCGGGCCGTGATCGAGACGGTCGCTTGAGCAGAACCTGCTGACAGCAAACGGGGGCCGGTCGAAAGACCGGCCCCCGTCCGCTTGGGGTCTCGGCGCCGTGCGGCGCAGGACCTTACTTGACCTTGGTGACGTTCTCCGCCGCGGGGCCCTTGGCGCCCTCAACGATGTCGAACTCGACGCGCTCACCCTCGGCGAGGCTGCGGAACCCATCGGACTTGATGGCGGTGTGGTGGACGAAGCAATCCTTGGAGCCGTTTTCGGGCGTGATGAAACCGAAGCCCTTGGCGTCATTGAACCACTTCACCGTGCCGGTTACGCGAGGCATACTGCTGTACTCCATGCGAGGGGAAAACGATGTCGGGTCCGGCGATCTCCGGTGCCACGACTGGGACGGCTAAAAAACGACCCGGGCTCAGTGTTGCCCGGGTCGCGCAGTCTTCCTGGTGAGGAATAACCCTGCTCGGATGCCACCCGGCCAAGCCTTCTGGCCATTTCCAGCCGCCACTAAAATGGGGCCTCCAGCCGTGGCGTCAAGGGGGATTCCCGACTAGGGCTTCCACCATCGGAGGGCCGCCTTGGCCCACTCCCCGCTCCGCCGCCGGAGCCCCTTGCCGGTGGCCCGGTTCAGGGCCTGGAGGAATTCGGTCGCCGAGGGATACCGCTGTTCCACCTCGGCGTGCATCGCCCGTTCCAGCACCAGGGCGACATCCTCGCTCAGGTCCGTGCGCCGCGCGCGCAGTTCGGGGTACTGGTTGTTCGTCTGCCGGGTCAGCACCTGCTCGACCGTCTTTCCACTGAACGGGGGCTCGCCCAGCAGGGCAAAGTAGGCGACCGCCGCGAGGCTGTAGAGGTCGGAGCGCTGGTCCACCCGCTCGCCGAGCAGCTGCTCGGGGCTGGCGAACATGGGGGTCCCGCTCTGGCTGGTCGCCCCGCCGAAGCGGCCCTGCCCGCGCAGCGCCAGCGCCAGTCCGAAGTCGGTGATCTGCACGCTCATGGTCTGGTCGATGAGCATGTTCTCCGGCTTGAGGTCGCGGTGCACCAGGCCCGCGGTATGGGCCTGGGAGAGCGCGCTGAGCGACTCGCGCAGCAGGCGCACCACCCGCTCCAGGGGCAGCGGCCCCTCCTTCTCCACCAGCTGCGCCAGGTTCGGGCCCTTCACCAGCTCCATCGTGTACCAGAGCATCCCCGCCCGGCCGCCGATGTCGTAGATCGCGACGATGTTCGGATGGTTGAGCCGGGCCGCGAGCTGCGCCTCGCGGCGGAACCGCTCCACGACGGCCGGATCGGCGGTCAGGTGGGGGTGCAGCACCTTGAGGGCGACCTCGCGCTCGAGATGCAGGTCGCGCACCCGGTAGACGCGGCCGTATCCGCCGCGGCCGAGCGGCGACAGCAATTCGTAATCGTCGCCCAGCGCCCGGCGCAGCCGCTTTTCCCAGTGGCGTCCTTCTTCGCTCTCGCCGGCGAGGAGCCGGGAATTGACCTGCACCATCACCGCCGGATTCTCGAAGGTCCCCGCATCCGAGGCGAAATCGTCCAGCATCTCCGCCGCCGTGAGGTAGCGATCGTCGGCGTCCGGCCGGAGCGACCGGAGCAGGATGCGCTCGATCGCCTGCGGACAATTGGGGCGAAGCGCGGAGGGCGGCTTCAGCTCGTTCGAGTCGAGCGGCGGCTCCTGACCGGTCACCGCGAAGTAGAGGATCGCGCCGGCGGTGTAGATGTCGCTCGTGGGATCGCCGGCGGCGCCTGCCCGGATCTCCGGCGCGAGGAACGACTGCGCACCGGTGACCTCGCCAGGCGGAATCGTGGGCAGCGTCCAGTTGCAGAACCGCAGGTCGGTGACCGTGCCACGGCCGGCGAGATTCACCAGGAGGGAGGTTGGCGCGATGCGCCGCACGATGATCCCGTGTGCGTGGGCGTGTTCCAGCCCGCTCAGCACGTCGCGGGCAAGAATGTGCACGGCGGGGAAGGGCCGTGGGCCACGCTGCGTGGCCTCCTTGAGGCTCTCCCCTTCGATCCAGTTGCCCACCCGGAAGGCGAGGTCTCCGATGATGCCGGCGTCGTAGACGTGGCGGATCGCGGGATGATCGAGCTGGGCCAGGGCCTCCGCCTCACGGAGGAACCAGGCCCGGGTCCGGTCATCGGGGTAGAGATTGACGCGCAGAGAGACGCGGCGGGAGAGGAGGACGTCGAGCGCTGTAAAGAGCACCCGCTCCCGGGAGGCCGCGACCATGGTTTCCAGCCGGAACCGGTGGCCCAGCGCAGCCTCCACGCGCTCGAAGATCGTGAGCGGCGGCGGTGTGGTCATCGATGGAGCCTCACCCCTCGGTGATCATCGGGGTGGGACGCGGGGTATTTCGCCGCCGCTCGATGCGGCCGGTGTCCCCGCACCGGCTGCGGCTGCACCAGCGCCGTGACTGGTTGGGAGATTCGTCGGAGAAGTAGAGCCCGCAGCCCGGGTTGGCACAGCGGCGAATCACCGCGATCGGGTTGGCGAGGGTCTGCGCGGCGGACTGCGCCACCGCTTCCAGCGCACTTGGGGGACGGACCGGCTGGATGCGGAGCTGCCAGTTGCCGCCGACCCGCACCAACTGCTCCCGGCCTTCCATGCCGACCAGCAGCCGGTTGATCGCCTCGATGGCCGAGGGCGGTGGATTGCGGCCCGTATCCAGGGCGCGCGCCAGCGCGAGCAGCCTGGTGCGGAGGGTGAGCGCGTCATCGAACGCCGACGCATCTCTGGGCGGTTCGATCCGAACGGCCTTGGTCCAGCGGAGGTACTCTCCCGGATCGCTCAGGGAGTCGCGACCGACCGGAGGGGACTCCGCCGTGTTGACGAATTCCAGCCAGAGGGCCTCGCCCAGAAGGAGGAATTCCTCGTCCGGCACAATCAGATTCCTTCGGCGGTCTCGACCGCGTTGCGCCCGCCCCGTTTCGCACGGTAGAGCGCGGCGTCGGCCGCGCCGATGACGGCGTCAGGAGTGACGCCATGCCGCGGCGCCTCGGCGATGCCCATGCTGAGTGAGGGTCGGCCGAATTCGGGGTGGGACTGTTCCAGCCGGCCGACAGCGACCCTGACCCGCTCCACGAACACCATCGCCTCCGCGGTCGTCGTCATCGGCAGGATCACCAGGAATTCATCCCCGCCCATGCGGCCCACGGCATCGAGGGTCCGGCATTGCTGCTTGAGGAGGCGAGCGAGTTCGGCGAGCAGCCGGTCACCCGCGCCATGGCCCAGCGTGTCGTTGACCAGCTTGAAGCGGTCGACGTCGATCATGACCACGCTGGTCTTGATCTGGTGCCGTTTGGTGCGGGACAGCTCCGCGCTGAGGCGCTGCTCCATCGCGCGGCGGTTGGAAAGCCCGGTCAGCGGATCGGTGCTCGCGGCGTTCTGCAGCTGCTCGACCAGCTGCGCGTTCTTGAGGGCGATCGCCGCCGCGAAAGCGAGCGTCCCCGCGAGATCGCATTCGGCGGGGCCGAACGACTGATCGTGGAGCCGGGGGCCCAGCGCCATCACGGCGAGCCGTTCCGCGCCGGCGTCGAGCGAGACCACGATCTGCGTCGTCGCCGGGAACAGCTTGCCGATCGAGACGTCCTGCATCGTGGAGACGGGCACATCCGGGACCAGTGCGTCGTCGAGTGCAGCGCGGTCGACCGGATTGAGCGACATCGAGCCCTTCAGCGACCGCACCACCTTCGGCAGATAGATGTCGCCCAGCGGCCGGTACAGGCAGGCCCACCAGCAGAAGAACACCTCCGCCATGAAATCCAGGATCAGGTTCTCCGTCTCTTCGGCCGAATGGACCGAGGAGAGGAGCCGCGCCACCTGGCGGAGCGCGCGCAGCTGAAACACCGCGTCGTCGAGCTGGCCCTGCCGCTCCCGGAGCACGGCATGCAGCTCGAGCATCACCGAGAGGCCGAGTGCGATCGGGGTGGCATGCCCGCGGAGCTCGGTGGCAACCGAGGGGTCGGCGAAGATGGCGATCTCGGTCTGCCCGCTGGCGAGACGCACCACTTCGACCCCGCCAGGCAGCCAGTCGGGGGGAGGCAGCAGCGTCATCATCGCGCCCGGCGAGTTGACGCTGAACCAGATCTTTTCGCTGCCGAACCGCTCTGCAAGGGCGTCACGACAGCGCTCGAACAGTTCACTGTCCGTGCGGGCGTGGCGGCAGGCGGCGGCGAAGGCCCCCGGGATCGAGGCCAGTGCGGAGAGTGCTGAGGGAGATTCCATCCTGTTGGGCAATATAGCGATAGGCTCACAGTGAGGCGAGCGTTTGGCGCGGCTCCCCTGGACTCTGCCGCCCGCCCATGCTGGTTGAGTTCCGGCACACGCGGGTCTCACCGAAGGGTGCATGGCTGACTTGAAGCTGGGGCTGGGCGGGGTGGCGGCATGCATCGGGGCGACGACCGCCATGTTGCGTGGGGGCTGGCGGTCGCCACCAGCGGCGGCGCCGATGCGCGCCTCCCCGATCGAAGCAGCGAGGCGGCGCTCCTGCTCCTCCGCTAGGCGATTTCGCTGAGTCGGCTCGTCAGCCCGCGCAATTCAGCGAGCATGCCGGGGCGCGGTCCGGTCGGGTGCCGTTCCAGGGCATCCACGACACCGTGGAACCAGCGCAGCAGGGCGGGGGCCCCGCCGGGGGCGTAGCCGGAGAGGTACTCGGGCCCGAGGCGGCGGGCGTCAGTGACCACGGCGCCGCACTGGAAGATCTCATTGGCCGCGCAGACCTCGAGCGCCCGCGGGTCCGCCGCGGTCAGCCCCGCCAGAAAGTCCATCTTCGAGGCTTCCCAGCTTCGCTCCTTCCCGCGGGCGTCGTAGCGCGGCTCCACCACCTGCCGCAGGAGCTCCACCACCCGCTCGCCGAACTTCACTCCGACCTTCTGCATGATCTCGGGCCGGAGGGACGGTTCGGTCTCGTTGAGCAGCGAGCTGAGGATGCCCGCCACGATCGTGACCTCGTCCGCGCCGTAACGCGCGAGAATCACCGCCACGTTGGCCGGCTGGGTGAGCCAGCTGCCGCCGCTGCCGCGCCGCGCCCGGGCCGCGCCATGTTTCGCGCTGAAGGCGAGAGCGTGTGCGATCCGATCCGAATAGCCAGGGTTCATGGAATACCCAGCATCTTGTGGGTCTGCAGGCTCAATCGCCACTCGGGGTGAGCCAGGCAGTAGTCAACCGCCAGCGCGGTGTTCCGTGCGCGGTCGGGTCCGTCCATCGGTTGCAGGAAGAAATGCTGGAACGCCATCCCGCGGAAGCGCTCCGGCTCGGCGCCCCGCTGCGGAAACACCAGCTTGAGTTCATGCCCGGCGGTCTGCAGCAGCGGTGCCCCGGCCTTCGGGCTCACGCAGATCCAGTCGAGGCCGCGGGGCGCCGGCTGCGTGCCGTTGGTCTCGACCGCGATCTCGAAGCCTTCGCCGTGAAGCGCCGCGATGGCCGCCGCATCGAGCTGCAGCAGCGGCTCCCCTCCCGTACAGACCACCATCGGCTGCGCCGCCGGGGCAGTGACCGCGGGCCAGGCGGCGCGGACCGCCCGCGCCAGCTCGGCTGCCGTCTTGAAGGTGCCGCCGCCCGGGCCGTCGGTCCCGATAAAGTCGGTGTCGCAGAACTGGCAGATCGCCCCGTCCCGATCCGCCTCACGGCCCGTCCACAGGTTGCAGCCGGCGAAGCGACAGAACACCGCCGGCCGGCCGGCGTTCGCTCCCTCGCCCTGGAGGGTATAGAAGATTTCCTTGACGGCGTAGGTCATCTCGAAAAGTAGTGAGGCGTAGAGTCCGGGGAGCAGGATCCCTTCACGCCTCACCCACCGGTCTGCGCCTGCTGGTACGGCGCGGGATCCTGAATCCCGTTCTCCCGGAAACCCTTGAGCCGCAGCTGGCAGGAGTCGCAGCCGCCGCAGGCTTCGCCGGCCGGCGAGGGGTCGTAGCAGCTCCGCGTGATCGAGTAGTCGACGCCCAGCGCGAGTCCGGTGGCGATGATCTCGCGCTTGGTCAGGCTGATCAGCGGGGTGTGGATCCTGAATTTCGCGGTGCCCTCGACCCCCGCGCGCGTGGCGAGGTTGGCCATCTTCTCGAAGGCCTCGATATACTCGGGACGGCAATCCGGGTAGCCGCTGTAGTCGAGCGCATTCACACCCAGGAAGATGTCGGTAGCGCCGAGCACCTCGGCCCAGGCGAGGGCGTAGGAGAGGAAGATGGTGTTGCGCGCGGGGACATAGGTGATCGGGATGTCCCGGCTCATCGCCTCGGCGGAGCGTCCCTTGGGTACCGGCAGGTCGCTGGTGAGGGCCGAACCGCCGAAGCTCCGCAGGTCGATCGTGACGACGGTGTGTCCGGCGACGCGCGCGCGCCGGCTCACTTCGCGCGCCGCGGCGAGTTCGGCCACATGCCGCTGGCCATAGTCGAAGCTCAGCGCGTAGGGCTGGTAGCCTTCGCGCAGGGCGATCGCGAGGACGGTCGCGGAGTCGAGGCCGCCCGACACGAGGACGACGGCCCTGGGGGCGGATGCCATGGCGGAAACCTATGAACTCCGCTGCCGCCGAGTAAGGCCGGCCCCCGTGCTCGCCTCGGTGCTCAGCGTCCGAGGACGTGGCGCAGGGCGCGCTCCAGGGTGGGGTGCCTGAATGGATATCCGCTCTGCTGCAGGCGGGTCGGCAGCACCCGCATGCTCGCGAGGAGCAGCTCGTCCGCCAGCTCGCCCAGCAGGAGCCGGAGTGCCGCTGCCGGCACCGGGAAAAGCGTGGGCCGCCCGAGGACCTGGCCGAGCGCCCGGCTGAAGTCCTCGTTGGTCGCGGGCTCGGGGGCAGTCACATTGACCGGGCCATGCAGGCTCTCGGTCATGAGGACGTGGTGCAGGGCGCCCACCACGTCATCGATGCTCACCCAGCTCATGTACTGTCGGCCGCTCCCCATGCGGCCTCCCGCGCCGATCCGGAAGGGGGGCAGCAGCTGCTCGAGCGCGCCCCCGGCCGGCGTAAGGACGATGCCGATCCGGGCTCGCGCCACCCGGATGCCGGCGCGCTCCGCCGGCGCGCTCGCCGCCTCCCATGCATGCCCCACCCGCTCGACGAACATGCTGTCCGCGCCGGTACGGAGGTGGGTTTCCTCGGTGACGACCTCGTCACCGCGATCGCCGTAGATGCCCACCGCCGACGCGGAAATCAGGACGCTCGGCGGGCGTGTCAGGCGGGCGAGCGTCTCGGCGAGCAGGGTGGTGCCGAGGATGCGGCTGTCGAGGATTCGCTGCTTCTGTTCGACCGTCCAGCGGGCCCCGGCGATCGATTCGCCGGCCAGATGGACGACGGCATCGACCCCCTCGAGCGCGGCGCCGTCCAGCCGGCCCGCCGCCGGATCCCAGCTGATGTCGTCCGCGCCGGCTCGGCCCCGGACCAGGCGCCGCACCCGATGCCCACCCGTCGTGAGGAATGGGATGAGGCTCCGGCCGATGAGCCCCGTCGACCCGGTGACGGCGATGGTCATCGGGGCGTGCGCCGCATGGAGGGTGTGCGCCGCCAGGTCGTCGCGCACGGTCTCGTGCCGGTAACGGAAGGTGCGCCGCAGCTTCCTGGCGGTGAATCCGCCACCGATCTCGCCCAGGAGGCCGAAGGGCAGCGTGTAGTCGATCCGGTCGGTGTAGCTGGTGCGACCCGGGGCGATCGGCGCGAAGAGGTGGGTGTGTACCCAGCTGGCGAAGGGCCCTTCGATTTGCTCGTCGATGAACTGCCGGCCGGGGATCGCGTCGCGGTGCCGCGCGACCCAGCGCTGCCGAGTCGGCCCCACCGGGACGTCGAGCACCACCGTGCCACCATCCAGCCCGCCATGTCGCTCGACCACTCGCACCGACTCCCAGGGTGGCGTCAGCCGCTCGAAGGCGCCGGGCCGGGCGTGCCAGGCGTACGCCTGGTCCGCGGAACAGGGCAGTTCACTGGTCATCTCGAATCGACTCATGGCCGTGGTTCTCCCATGGCGGATTATAGGTTGGATGCCCCGGTCATGCTCGCGTACTCGGCCTGGCCCGATGCGTTCCACCCCATTCAGGGCGATCCCCGGAACCCCGCGAGCCGGGCGCCCCTACCGGGGCGTGTCATGCGGGGTATCTTCTCCCCGTTCCGCGAGGTCCCGCCCGTCCCACCCATGCACGGTTCCCTTGCGACCCATGCGCCTCCAGATCGCGACCGTCCTCGCTCTTTCCGCCGCGCCGCTCGCCGCTCAAGTGGCCGACAGCTCCCCCTTCCGCCCCCTCGGCCTGCCGACGCCGACCGCGGTCCGCACCGGGTCGGGCAAACCCGGCGCCGGGTACTGGCAGCAGCGGGTGGACTATCGCATCCGCGCCACCCTGGACACGGTCACGGGAACGCTCATCGGCCGGGAGACGATCCACTATGTGAACCGGTCGCCTGACACGCTGCCGTATCTCTGGATGCATGTCGAGCAGAACATCTGCGCGCCCGGCAATCTCACCAGCATGCTCGATCAGCCGCCGCTCGTCTTCCTCGGCACGGCGTTCGATTTCTCCTGTACCGTCGCCGGGGGCGGGCTGGTGCTCGAGTCGCTCACCTCGCTCGGCCGGCCGCTGGCGCACACGGTCTACGGCACCACGATGCGGGTCGACCTCGCGCGGCCGCTCGCCCCGGGGATGGCGATGGACATCAACGCGGCCTGGCGCTTCAAGGTGCCCGCCTTCGGCAGCGGGCGGATGGGCCATGACGGATCGCTGTACGAGTTCGGCCAGTGGTATCCCCGCATGGCGGTCTACGATGACGTGAAAGGCTGGAACCACGAGCCCTACATCGGCGCGGGAGAGTTCTACCTGGAATACGGGGCCTTCGATGTCGCGGTCACCGTGCCGGCGAACTTCATCGTTGCGGCCACCGGCGTGCTGCGCAATCCGCTGGAGGTGCTGACCGCGACGCAGCGGGCCCGGCTCGCGCGTGCCCGGACATCGGACTCCGCGATCGCGATCATCACGAAGGATGAAGCCGGCGTTCGCGGCCGCACCCGCCCGGCAGGGCCCGCCACATTCACCTGGCGCTTCACGGCCGACAGCGTGCGTGATTTCGCGTTCGCGGCGGCGCCCAACTTCCAGTGGGACGCGAGCGGCTGGCAGGGGATCTACATCCACACCTTCTACCGGCCGACCGCGACGCTCTGGCACGAGGCGAACGCGATCGTGCACGACGCGGTCCGCTTCTACAGCCAGCAGTGGTACCACTATCCCTATCCGCACATCTCGAGCATCGAAGGCCCGGTCGAAGGCATGGAGTATCCCATGATGACCTTCGATCCGGCGGGCCCGACACGCGTCGACCTGCAGTGGGTGCTCGCCCACGAACTCGGCCACCAGTGGCTGCCGATGGTCGTCGGCTCGAACGAGCGGCTCTATCCCTGGATGGACGAGGGCTTCAACACCTTCATCGATCTCGCCAACGCCGCGCGCTACTTCACCGGCACGCCCTACGGCGATTCGATCGAGGTGCACCCGCTCCACCTCTACGCCGACCACGCCGTGCCGGGCCTCGAGCAGCCGATGATTACCCGCCCGGTCGAGTCCCGCGATCTGTTCTGGACCGGCTATCAGAAACCGGCGCTGATGCTGCAGCAGCTCCGCTACGAGGTGCTCGGCCAGGAGCGGTTCGACCCCGCCTTCCGGGAGTATCTCCGCGCGTGGGCCTTCAAGCACCCGACGCCGGCCGATTTCATCCGCGTCATGCGCGACCAGTCGGGCATGGACCTCGACTGGTTCTTCCGCGGCTGGATCTACACCACTGCGCGGCTCGACCAGGCGATCGACTCGGTGCGCACCCCGAGCGACAGCCTGACGGAGATCTACCTCTCCAATCGCGGTACCATGGTGATGCCGCTGGTCATCGAGCTGCAGATGGTGGACACCGACGGGACGCCGAACGGGCGCGTTACCCGGCTCCCGGCGGACATGTGGAACCTCGGGCCCAGATTCACCTTCCGCCACCGCGGCCGCGACAGAGTGGTCAGGGTGACGGTCGATCCCAATGAAGCGATGCCGGACATCGACCGCGGGAATAACCTCTGGGCACGATGAACACCCGGAGCCTGGTGCGCCTCGTCCTCCTGCTCCTCGCGGCGGGCGCCGCTTGGCTGAGTCAGCGGGGGCGGACCGCGCCGGCCGACACGCCAGTGCCGGCCGCCACTGCGCCGGTCGAGGGATCCGCGCCCAGCGCGCCTTCGACGGTGACCCGACCGGAGATCGGCTTCCGGGATCGCAGCCATCTTGCGGAGCACTACCAGAAGCACGGCGCGGAGTTCGGTCGCATCACCATCGAGGAGTATCTCCGCGCGGCGCAGAGGCTGCGCGATCGGCCCGCGGGCGGTGACATCCTCGAGTCGGTCCGCGCGGATGGCGTGGTGACGCGGTTCGACCGGGGCGGTGGGGCCTTCCTGGCCTTTGACCGGGACGGCATCATCCGTACCTTCTTCCGGCCGAACGACGGCGAAGCCTATTACCAGCGGCAGCTCAAGCGGGGACACAGCGGTCCATGAATTCGCGCAGCTCAGGCCCCAACGATCCGGTTCGTGATTACCTGCGGCGCAGCGGCGCTCCCTACTCGGTGGTGGCGCAGGGTCTGCGCGGGCTGGTGGAGAACTGGGAGCGCGTCGTGGCGCAGGTGCTCGAGGGCTACAACCTCACGCTCGACGACTACCTGAATGACATGGACGGGCGGCAGCTGCTGGAGAACGCGCTCGAGCTCGCGCCCGAAGAGGTCCGCAACGCCTTCCTGCCCCGCGTCCACGATGCCGATATGCGGGTCCGGCTCAACCTCGTCCCGGCGGGGCGCTGCCTCTGGGGCGGCATCGTCGCGGACGACGAAGGCTGGACCGAAGAACACAACTGGTGGTACTTCGAACGTCCGCGCCAGCCGGGACCGCGCCTGCTGGAAGAGCTGGGCAGCATCTGAAGTATCCGCTGCCACCGACGTCCGCCATCACCATCGCCTAATCGAGACGCTTGATGCCTCCAACCTTCGGCGCCCAGTCCATGGTCGCCCCGCTCCGGCGGGTGGTGGTCCGGGCCCCCGACGCGGCCTTCGGCAACGCCGATCCCGTCGCCTGGCACTACACCGCCCGGCCCGAACTCACGGCCGCGACGGCGGAGCACCAGGCGCTGGTGCGGATCCTCACCGAGTCCGGCGCCGAAGTGATCATGCACGATGCTCCGCTCAGCGGACTCGCCGACGCGATCTACGTGCACGACCCCGTGTTGATCACCCGGCAGGGCGCGATCCTCATGCGGATGGGCAAGCCGCTCCGGCGCGGCGAGGAGGAGGCGATCGGCCGCTGCCTCGAACGGGCCGGGATTCCCATCCACTACCGGCTCCACGGTGACGCGCTCGGCGAAGGCGGCGACTGCCTCTGGCTCGATGAGCGGACCCTGGCCGTCGGGCTGGGGTATCGGACCAACGCCGCGGGTGTGGAGCAGCTGCGCGAGGCCCTGGGACCGGAGGTTCGGGTTGTCACGGTCGAGCTGCCATACTACACCGGACCGGACGCCTGCCTGCACCTGATGTCGCTGATCAGCATGGTCGCCGACGACCTGGCTGTCGTCTACCCGCCGCTCATGGCGGTGCCGTTCTACCAGCTCCTTCAGGAGCGGGGGATCGGGATGATCGTGGTGCCGGAGGGAGAATTCCTGACGATGGGATCGAACGTGCTGGCCCTTGCACCGCGGCACTGTCTGATGCTGGATGGAAACCCGGTGACCAGGGCCCGGCTCGAGGCCGCGGGATGTACGGTCCAGACCTATCGTGGCACCGACATCTCGCTCAAGGCCGAAGGCGGACCGACCTGCCTGACTCGGCCCGTGCTACGGGGTTCGCCGGGCTCATAACCTGTGGGCCCCGATTCATCCGGGGCCAGCGGCATCCAGCCCTGCCGCAAGATCCTCCAGAAGATCCTCGATCGCCTCACAACCCACGCTCATCCGGACATACCCTTCCGGCACCGGGTCCCCACCCCACCGCGCCCTGCGCTCGGCGGTGGTATGCAGGCCACCGAAGCTGGTGGCCTCGTACACCAGGGCTGTCGCCGCGAAGAACCGCTCCGCCGCCGCCTTGCTGCCCAGGGTGAAGTTGAGCACCGAACCGAACCGGGCCATCTGCCGCCGAGCGATGGCATGACCCGGATCTCCGGTGAGCCCTGGATACCGCACCGCCTGCACCGCAGGGTGCTGCGCCAGCAGCCGCGCGACCGCGATGGCGTTGGCGCTCTGCCGCTCCAGCCGCATCTCCAGCGTGCCGAGCGAGCGGTGGGCCAGCCACACCTCCATCGGACCCGCCACCGCGCCGAAGCGAGTGCGCCAGGTGCGGATCTGTTCGAGCAGGGCGGGGTCGCGTGCCGCAACATGGCCAAGGATGAGGTCGGAGTGGCCGGTCAGCGCCTTGGTGTCCGAGGCGACCGACAGATCTGCCCCGAGGGCGAGCGGCTGCTGCGAGAGCGCGGTCGCGGTGGTGTTATCGACGGCCACCAATGCACCTTCCGCGTGCGCCGCCTCCACCAGCACCCGGATGTCGCAGACCTCTACCCCTGGGTTCGAGGGCGACTCGATCCAGAGCAGCTTCGCGCCCGCGAGCGTGGCGAGCTGTCCGTTGCCGGGCGTCGGTGCCATCCGGATCTCGATGCCCTGCTCCGCGAAGGAGTTCTGGGCGACCAGTCGGCAGGTGTAGTAGGAATCCGAGGGCAGCGCGAGCACGTCGCCCCGCTTCAGCACCGTGGCGAACACAGCGGTCGCTGCGGCCATCCCCGACGCAAAGACCAGCGCGGGACCACCCTCCAACTCTTCCAGTGCCGCTTCGAACAGGGACCAGGTCGGGTTGTGGAACCGGCCGTAGGTAAAGGGGGAGTCGGCGGGATCACCTGCGGCGTGGAACGCACCCGCGAAGGTAGGGCCGGGCAGGAACGGTCCCCCCGGCGAGGGAGCGGGAAGTCCGGCCTTGAGAACACGGGTGGCGTCGCGCATGACCGATCGAAATCCGGATGGAGGGGCCGGGAGCTGGCGGGATTACTTCGCGACCGCCTGACGGACCATGATCAGGTCGGTGATGTTGTCGAGCGTCAGCAGCCCCGCCAGGCGCCCCGTGGCATCCACGACCGGCAGCGCGGGGAGGCCACTCGCGCGGAGGCGGCCGAGGGCATCATCGAAGCTCATCCCGAGGGGGAGCTTCGGTACCGTACGGACCATTGCCTGACTGACGGGGGCGTCGGGGCCGTGGTCGGTCAGCGAGCGGATGAGAAGGTCCCGCGTCAGGAGGCCCTCGAGTGCCCCGGCGTTGTCCACGACCGGGAATTCGCGCTGTTCGCCCTCGAGCAGCAGATCCACCGCCTGGCGCAGGGTGCCATACACCGGAATCGTCACGAAGCGCGTGATCATCATCTGGTCGACGATGATGCCGCGTCCCGCGGCCCGGGTCTCGACCATCGACGCTTCCTGGCCCGCCGCAAGGAAGATGAAGATCGCGATCAATACGAGCATCGGTTGCGGCTGCGGGGCGAACAGGGCCCAGGCCCCGCCGCCGATTGCGATCGTCCGGCCGACCCGGGCCGCGATACGGGTCGCCTTCACCATCCCGAGCCGCGAGGCCAGGATCGCCCGGAACACCCGACCGCCGTCCATCGGATAGGCCGGGATGAGGTTGAAACCCAGCAGGAAGGCGTTGATCACCGCGAGCATTGCCAGCAATGACCTGCCGCCGATCTCACCCTCATCCGGCACGACCAGCGGACCGGTGAGGGCCAGGCCGGCCCACAGTCCCAAGGCGATGATGAGGGTCACCACCGGGCCGGCGAGGGCGATCCAGAACTCCTGTCGTGGCTTCTCTGGCAGCCTCTCCAGCCTGGCCAGCCCGCCGATCGGCAGCAGGATCACGTCTGGAGTCCGGATCCCGAAGCGGCGGGCCATCAGGATATGCCCGAACTCATGCAGCAGCACACATGCAAACACCGACACCGTGAGGGCAACCTGGTACAGCGCCCCGTCCGTTCCGCCGGACTGGTAGCCTGCGGCGGCGTAGAAGAGCGGCAGGAGAAGGAAGGTGACATGCACCTTCACGTCGGTGCCCATTATGCGGGCGATGCGAAACGACCATGACATGGTCGGAATAGTAAACAGAAAACCCGCGCGCGTTGCCGCGTTCGGGTCTTCAGGCCGGATTCATCACCCAGACCGGCCGTCTGGGGCCCCTGAGGGCTATGTCCGAGGTTGCATGGACTATCGGCCGATGCCCGCAAACCTTGAGGCTGGAACCGCCACAGCCGGAGCGGCCCGTCGCCCCTACTTTCTCTGCACCCCCTCCTCCACTACAATTTCCCCCCTCACCGCGCGCCCCGGAGGCCGGCCATCGCCCCGAATCACTGGTCCGTCAAGGACTCGGAGAAGCTGTACAACATGCAGGGCTGGGGGCTCGGCTTCTTCCGGGTGAGTCCCGAAGGCCGGGTGACCGTCCACCCGGACGGCAATCCCAAGCGCGGGCTCGATCTCTATCAGCTGGCCACCGACCTGAACGCGCAGGGCGTCGGCCTGCCGCTCCTGCTCCGCTTCTCGGACATTCTGCGAGCGCGCATCCAGGCCCTCGCCACCCAGTTCCAGAATGCCATCACCGAATTCGGCTACGATGGCGCCTACACCACGGTCTACCCGATCAAGGTGAACCAGCAGCGCCACGTCGTGCAGGAGATCGTGGAGTTCGGTTCGGTACATGGCGTGGGGCTCGAGTGCGGCTCCAAGCCGGAGCTTCAGGCCGTGCTCGGCATTACCGAGAGCACCGATCACATCATCGTCTGCAACGGCTACAAGGACGAGGAGTACATGCGGCTGGCCCTGATGGGCCAGAAGCTCGGGCACAAGGTGTTCGTCGTCATCGAGCAGCTCTCCGAGGTGGACACCTTCCTCAAGGTGGCCGACGAACTCGGCATCACCCCGACGATGGGCGTGCGCATCAAGCTGGCCACGGAGGGGTCGGGCCGCTGGGCCAAGAGCGGTGGCGAGAAGTCCAAGTTCGGGCTCTCGGCCATGGAGCTGATGAAGGTCCTCGACAAGCTGGAAGCCGCAGGCCGCAAGGATGTGCTGCGCCTGGTGCATTTCCACCTCGGCAGCCAGATCACCGACATCCAGTTCATCAAGGCGGGCCTCGAGGAGATCGGCCGCTTCTACGTCGAACTCCGGAAGATGGGCTTCGCCCTCACCCACGTCGACGTGGGTGGCGGACTCGGCGTGGACTACGACGGCTCCCGCTCGACCCGTCCGGCGAGCATGAACTACTCGATGCGGGAGTACGCCAACGACGTCGTGTACACCCTCGGGACGGTCTGCCGATCCGAGGGCGTCCCCATGCCGCACCTCATCTCCGAATCCGGCCGGGCCATCACCGCCCACCACTCGCTGCTGCTGGTCAACGTCACCGACGTGGAGTCGCAGAGCGATCCGCAGATCCCCGAGCTCGGCGCGGATCCGCATCCGCTGCTCGTCGAGCTGAAGGAGAACCTCGAGTCGATCGGCGCCGAGCGGCTCGAGGAGGTGCACCACGACGCCAGTTTCGGCAAGGAGCGGGCACAGGAACTCTTCGCCAGCGGGGTGCTCACCCTGCGAGACCGGGCCAACGCCGAGCAGCTCTACCTCGCGACCATGAACCAGCTCGCGCGGCTGGTCGAATCGGAGAAGGGGGAGCACCCGGAGATCTGGTCGGATCTTGAGGCCACGCTCGTTGACCGCTACTTCTGCAACTTCTCGGTGTTCCAGTCCCTGCCGGACAACTGGGCCATCGATCAGCTGTTCCCGATCATGCCAATCCACCGGCTCGACGAGCAGCCCACTCGGCGGGGCACCATCCAGGATATCACCTGCGATTCCGACGGTGTCATCGATCGCTTCGTCGGCGGCCGCAAGGGAAAGCCGTCCCTCGAACTCCACCCCGTCCGTGACGACGAACCCTATCTGCTCGGCATCTTCCTGACGGGCGCCTATCAGGAGATCCTGGGCGACTTGCACAATCTCTTCGGGGATACCAACGCGGTCCACGTGCGCCTGACCGACGCCGGTTACGAGATCACCGACATGGTCCATGGGGACACGGTGACCGAAGTGCTGAACTACGTGCAGTTTCAGCCGGCCGACCTGCTGACCACCTTCCGGAGGAAGGTCACCAACGCCAAGGACCTCTCCCGGAGTGACGCCAACCAGTTCATCGCCGACTACGTCGCGGGCCTCGAAGGCTATACCTACCTCGAGGGCGAGGAACTGCCGGGTACCTGATGGTTGCGGGCCGGCTCCCGCATCCAAAGAGCAGAGGGGCGACCGATCTGGTCGCCCCTCCGTCGTTCGGGCCAGCGATACCCGCTACGCGGGGCTGAGAGCCCGGTCCACCGAGGCCTTGCCGCCGCCCCGGACCATGATCGCCAGCGCCAGGCCGATCGCGAGGAGCTGGTACTCGAATCCCTCGCCCTTCTGGGTCCCGTACCAGTTCATGAAGAACCCGTTCCCGAGGTGCACCATGAACGTGGCGACCAGCATGTTGCACAGGATCCCGAAGGCGGCGATCCGGGTCAGGAATCCGCTCAGCAGGCCGAGGGATCCCGCAAATTCCGCGGTGATGGCCAGGAAGGCGAAGAGCGCCGGCACGTGCAACTGCTGGGTGAAGAACTGCATGGTGCCGCCGAATCCGTAGCCGCCGAACCACCCGAGCGCTTTCTGAGCGCCGTGGGCGAACATGACGAGGCCGAGGGTGAGTCGGAGCAGCAGCGCGACGGGATCGTCGCTGGTCTTGATGAGCTTGGTGAACATGGAAGGTCTCCCGTGCCCTGACTTCAGGCGTTGCCGGCGTTGTAGTAGAAGCGCTCGTGGGTGATCTGCCCGTCATGCCACTTCCGGACGGAGACCTGCTCCAGCTTCACCCGGACGCCGCCCTTGAAGGTCACGTCCATGACCCACTCGGAAAAGCTGACGTTGCCGTGGACGGCGGTGTTCAGAACGGCGGCGCTGTGGAATTGCTCGATGCTGTCGACGAACTTGATCTCCCGCTCACGATTGGCGGCCTTGCCGACGGTGGCGGGGGTGTTGTTCTCCTGCATGACGATGTTGTCCGCGTAGAAGCGGTCGAAGGCGTCGAGGATCCCGCCGCCGAGTACGGTCTGGTTGAGCTCGGCGTCCAGGGCGGCGACGGAGGGGGTGGCGGTGGTGGTCATCTGGCAGCTCCTCTTGGATATGGTTGTGCAATCAATTAGTGACTAGTCAAGTATTACAACGTCCAGCGAGTCCATCGGGTTCCTGCGACTACTTCTCGTCCGTTTGATCCCGGATCCGGTCGAGCAGGCGGATCAGCTGCTTCTGCTCGGCTGGGGTGAGATCGTTCAGCAGGGTCTCATCGGTGCTGTTGACCACTTCATCGAGCCGGCCCAGCAGCGTCAGCCCGCTTGCGGTGATCCGGCAGGTGACCTGGCGCCGGTCCTCGGGACAGCGCTCCCGGCGGACCAGCCGTTTCGCCTCGAGGCGGTCGAGCAGGCGGGTGATGCCGGGCGCCTGCTCGATCATCCGCTCCGCGATCTCGAGGGTGGGGAGCCCGGCAGTGCCGGCCCCCCGAAGAATCCGGAGCACATTGTACTGCTGCCCGGTGATGCCGTGCGGCTCGATCAGCGCCGCCATCCGGCGCCGCAGGAGATCCGTGGTGCGAAGCAGCCCCAGCGTGGCCTCCTGAGCTGTCGACCGGAACGGCTTGCTCTGCTTGATCTCCTGTTGCAGCCGGCTTGGCGGGTTCGGCATGGGTGACAGTGTACCGAGATTTACTTGATTAGTCAAGCATTGTCCGATTCCAACAACCGCCCCCGTCCGCGATCGCCAAGCAGTTCCCCGGGCGATTTGCAGTGCGCTGACCATGGCGATTGAGGAGTCGCGAGGGGCGGAGCAACGCGCTCCGCCCCTACTTCTTCGCCACCCCCAGCCGGATCCTGAGCCAGACCGCGATCGTGTCCATGACGTCATCGGGGACCGCCCGATCGCGCAGCGAGGCATACTCCGAAGGAGATCCATCCGTCTCGGAGACGAGGAAGAGATGGTTGAGCCGGGGGAATACCCGGGTGGTGACATCACCGTTGCCCGCGTCCCGGATTGCGATTGCGAGACTGTCCGCCTGACCCGCGCTCACCTGCCGGTCGAGCGCGCCCTGCACGATCAGCGTCGGCTGGCGGACCAGACGCGCGGCACGGAGCGGATCGTAGTGCATGAACCAGCGCATCCACGGATTGGCGGGGAGCGAGTCCCGCCGCACCGCTGCCTCGACCTCGGCCAGGCGTTCCCTGCGGTCTTCCGGGCTCAGCCCGGGAGTCGTGAGGATCGGCCAGCGGACCTGATCGACCAGCACCTCCACGCCAGGCTTCGCCGTTCCCGCCATGATGACCAGCGCCGCGAGGCGGCGATCCTGGGCGGTGAGCAGCGGCCCGATGATGCCTCCCTCGCTGTGCCCGATCAGCGCAATCTTCGCCGGATTGATGCCGTGCTGCGCGCGCAGCCAGGCAAGCTGGGACCGTGTGTCGCCGGCGAGATCCGCGGTGGTCGCGGAGTCCGCATTCCCGGTGCTGGCGCCGGTGCCGCGGTCGTCGCACCGGAGGACTGCAATGCCCGCCGCGCCCAGCCGCGCTGCCAGTTGCCCGAACAGCCGGTACTCCGGAAGCAGAGGCCAGAGGGCTTCATCGCGGGTCTGGCTGCCCGAGCCGGTGATCGTCACCGCGGCGGGGAAGGGGCGATGCCCCGCACGCGGAAGGGTGAGGGTGCAGCCGAGCGAAAACGTATCGGCGCCGGCTCCGACGGGGACCCGGACTTCCGCCGCCGTGTAGGGCGCGTCCGCCGGCGCGCTGTAGTCCGCCGGTGGCCGCTTGAGGCCGGTGAGCGGCGGAAGGCTGTCGGGGATCGCCGCACGGGTGACTCGTACCCGCTGGGCCGGGATTTCGATCGACGTCACTCGTCCGCCGGCCACCAGTGCCAGCATTTCGAGGCCGGCGAAGCTGATCCGGGCGGAATCGCCTCTGAACTGCAGCGCCGCCGGCAGCACCGTGTCCGGGCCGGCCACGAGCAGCCGGAAGGTGGTGTCGTGGTGCTGGGCGAGCACGATCAGCTCGGCGAAGGTCACGACCGATTGCGGAGGCAGCACGGCATCGAATGCGGTGTCTCGCATGCGCTCCACGGCGGCGCCCCGTAGCTGGCTGGTGATTCGCACGGAGTCACCCACCGGTACCGCCCGATAGCTCCCCCGGGCCGAGTCGCCGGCCGCGTTGCTCACCGTCAGTGTGAATCCCGCGAAGCCGCCGTTCGGCGTACGTTGGGCGCTGCCGGTGAGTCGCAGGTTCAGCACGGGGATGACGGACTCCTGGTCGAACCCCGCCGCGCTCCGGCGAAAACTCTCCCGTCCAACTTCGGCGCTGCCCTGGCGCATCTGATAGACGCCGGCATCCAGCGCCTGCGCCGCCAGCATCGCAGGGCTGGCCAGGAGCAGAGTGACCGCCGCGATTCGGGCGCCGGTCCTGCGATCACTCCGCGGGCGCATAGGCCTCCAGGTAGCCGCAGCGGCCACAGCGGTAGCTGACGATGGGATGACGCGCCCGGCCCTTCAGTTTGAGCCCGGTCCAGAACGAGCGCTCGGGCTTGCCCTCGACCCACGTGGTCTGGTTGCGGGAGTTGTGATCACCGAGGTCGAGCATGAATCCCGCCTCGAAGTGACCTTCGCACTTGGGACAGACTGGTGCAGGCATGGGGACTCTCCAGCTATGAGATCGGGCGCCGGACTAGCCGGACTTTCGCGGTCCGAGCCGTCCGGCATCCTTCAGCGACAGGCGCAGCAGGTACTCCAGCTGCCCGTTAAGCGAGCGCAGATCGTCCGAAGCCCATTGCTGCAGGGCATCATAGAGCTCCGGATCGATCCGCAGGAGGAATGCCTTCCGCTCGGCCACGGGCGGTCTCGCCTAGTAGATCGTGCCGGCGTTAACCACCGGCTGGGTAGCCTGTTCCGAGCAGAGCACCACCAGCAGGTTGCTTACCATGGTCGCTTTCCGTTCCTCATCGAGATGCACGATCTCCTTCTGTGAGAGCAGGGCGAGCGCCATCTCCACCATGCCCACCGCGCCCTCGACGATCATCTGCCGCGCCGCGATGACCGCGCTGGCCTGCTGCCGGCGCAGCATCACGCCCGCAATCTCGGGAGCATACGCCAGGTGGCTGATACGGGCCTCCAGGATCTTTACGCCCGCTTTGAGCAGCCGCTCCTGGATCTCCCCTTTCAGCTTCTCCGCGACATCGGCCGTGTTGACCGAGAGGGACATCTGCCCGTCCTTATGGGCGTCATACGGGTACTGGTTGGCCAGGCCACGAAGCGCTGACTCGCTCTGGACCTTCACGTAATCCTCGTAATTGTCGACCTCGAACAGCGCCTCGGCGGAGTCCGTCACCTGCCACACGACCACGGCGGCGATCTCGATCGGATTCGAGCTGTGATCGTTCACCTTGAGTTTGGTGGTCTCGAAGTTCCGGACCCGGAGCGAGATGGCCCGCTTGGTGAAGAACGGATTCGCCCACCACAAGCCGGCGGTACGCACGGTCCCGGCGTAGTCGCCAAAGAGCTGGAGCGCCTTGCCCTGGTTCGGCTGCACGGTGAACAGGCCGGTCCACAGGATGACCAGCACCACCGAGCCGATCGCGAACCCGACCAGCCGCACGACATCCTCTGCCCGCGCCGCGCTGATCAACCCCATGATGGTTGCGATGGTAAGCACCAGCAGGAGCACCAGCATCACGCCGCCCGACATTGCCTTCTTCTCGATCTCGCGAATCACGGCCGTACCCTCGAATGGTGAGTAGTATCGCAATGATATCACTCCGATAGCTCTTCGTCAAGCACCCCGCCCCCGGCCTCAGGCGAGCCAGCCGTCCAGATGCTTCGCGATGAACTCGTCGTCGCCGAGATCGGGGTGCTGCGCGAGGACCCGGTCGATCTCCTCGCGCTGACCGGAGGAAAGCGCCTCGGCGGGATCGAGGCACCACGGTCCCGCGAGCAATCCCTGCCGGTGCAGGACCTCGTGGATTCCCGCGATGCAGCCGGCGAAGCCGTGCGCGGGATCGAAGAGCGCGGCGTTGAAGTCGGTCAGGGCAGTGGCGAGTCTGAGCCAGGCGGGGTCGAGCGGCTGCTCAGGAGGGAGGCGCCGAACGGCGTGCAGGAGTTCGACCGCGCGCCGGGTACCGACCGCCCACTGGCCGAGCAGGCCACCGACGATTCGCGGCTCCACCTTCCCGAAGCGAAATCTCGAGAGCAGGTCGACCACGATGCTGTCGTCGTTGCCGGTGTAGAGCGCGAGGTCGTCACGTCCCGCGTCGGCGACCGCCCGGATGACGTCGAGGGTCTGATACCGGTTGAAGGGCGCGATCTTGATGGCGACGACATTTCGGATCCCGGCGAATTGCCGCCAGAATCCGTAGCCGAGCACTCGGCCACCTACGGCGGGTTGCAGGTAGAAGCCGAAGAGCGGCAGAACGTCCGCGATTGCCCGGCAGTGGGCCAGCATCGCGTCGTCGCTCGCGGTTCCCCAGCCGGCAAGAGAGAGCAATACCGCGTCATAGCCCAGGCGGGCGGCGGTCTCCGCCTCGCTGAGCGCCTGCGCGGTCTTGCCGATGGCGCCCGCGACTTTGACGAACGGACGCGGGCGCGCCACCAGCGATTCCCGGACCGTCTCCGCCGCCAGCGCGAGGACCGGCTCGAACAGTCCCTGGTCCCGGATGGCGAACTGGGTGGTATGCACGCCGACGGCGATGCCGCCAGCGCCGGCATCGAGATAGTACCGGGTCAGCGCGCGCTGGTGCCGTTCGTCGAGCTTTCTCGCCGCCGTGAGAGCAAGCGGATGCGCCGGGATGACCTGGCCGGCGAGCAGATGGGAGCGCAGATCCGTCATGCGAAGAAGTGTACGCCTCAGGGCGAAACGTGGCGAGTCGCCAGTGCAATCACGCGGTGTTCTGGCGGCGGTCGTCTGTCGCGGTACCTTGCAGAGGCGCTGGAGCGCGTACCTTCACATCCGGCCGGCGGACGACTCCCGCGTGCGGGGCGACTCGGCTGGCCTGCACCGGAGCAACGACATGCGGAAATATCGGCGGATCGCGAACTGGGCACGGGATAGCGCGCTTGTCTTCGGGGCGGCGGCGCTGGGCGCCGCTGCGCCGCTCGGGGATGTCCCGCTCGCCGGGTATTCCGTCGCGGCTTCCCAGGTTGAGCGGGACTGGGAATCACGGCTTCGCGCCATCCCCGATCCCGACACGCTTCGCGAGAGTATGCGCCGCCTCTCGGCCCGGCCCCATCACGTCGGTTCTCCGTACGGCAAGGCGAACGCCGAGTGGATCCTGAGCCGCTTCCGGGCATGGGGACTCGAGGCGCGAATCGAGCAGTTCGATGTGCTCTTCCCGACGCCGCGTGAGCGGGTCCTCGAACTCCTTGCACCGACGAAGTACGTCGCGAAGCTGGAGGAGCCGTCCCTCGGGATCGATCCGACGTCGGGGCAGCGCGCCGAACAGCTGCCGACCTACAACGCCTACTCCATCGACGGCGACGTGACCGCTCCGCTGGTGTACGTGAATCGCGGGGTACCCGCGGACTACGAGGCGCTCGAGCGTCGCGGGGTCTCGGTCAAGGGTGCAATCGTGATCGCGCGCTACGGCGGGTCGTGGCGCGGCATCAAGCCCAAGGTGGCCGCGGAACACGGGGCCATCGGCTGCCTCATCTATTCCGATCCCCAGGACGATGGCTTCGCTCCGGGAGAGGTCTTCCCGAAGGGCGCCTTTCGTCCGCGGGACGGCGTGCAGCGTGGCAGCGTCGCCGACATGCCGCTCTACCCGGGTGACCCGCTGACCCCTGGAGTTGGCGCGACGTCCGGTGCGACTCGGCTGCCTATCGCCGAGGCGCCGACGCTGACGAAGATCCCGGTACTGCCGATCTCCTACGCTGATGCCGAGCCGCTGTTGCGCGCCCTCGAGGGTCCGGTCGCGCCCCCTGAGTGGCGCGGCAACCTCCCGCTCACCTACCGGATCGGCCCCGGCCCCGCGCGGGTCCACCTGCGGCTCAAGTTCAACTGGGAGGTCCGGCCGATCTACGACGTCATCGCGACCATCCGTGGCGCGGAGTCGCCTGACGAATGGATCGTCCGGGGCAATCACCACGACGCCTGGGTGAACGGCGCGGAGGACCCGATTTCCGGGCAGGTCGCCCTGCTGGAAGAGGCCCGCGCGTTAGGCGCGCTGCTGCAACAGGGCTGGAAGCCCCGGCGCACGATCATCTACGCGGCGTGGGATGGCGAGGAGCCCGGACTGCTCGGTTCCACCGAATGGGTCGAGGCTCATGCCACGGAGCTGCGGCAGCACGCGGCCGTCTACATCAACACCGACGGTAATGGGCGCGGGTTTCTCGGGATGGGCGGATCCCACACGCTCGAACGCTTCATGAACGGTGTCGCGCGAGACATCGTGGATCCTGAGACCGGCCTGAGCGTCTGGAAGCGGAGCCAGCTGCAGGCCATCCGCTCGGGCAGCGCCGAGCAGCGCACCGAGGCCCGGGAGCGTCCCGACCAGCGGCTCGAGCCGCTGGGCTCAGGGTCCGACTTCACCCCGTTCCTGCAGCATCTCGGCATCGCCTCACTGAACCTGGGGTACGGTGGCCAGGATGACGGCGGGATCTACCACTCCATCTACGACGACTTCTACTGGTACACCCACTTCAGCGATACCAGCTTCGTGTACGGCCGAGCCCTGGCGCAGACCGTGGGCACCGCCGTCCTGCGGCTCGCGGACGCGGAGGTCCTCCCGCTCGACTTCACCGCGCTTGCCGACAACATCGGCAAGTACGCCACCGAGGTGAAGAAGCTGCTTGCTGACCGGCAGGAGGCGGTGCGCGAGGTGAACCGCGAGCTGGACGAAGGCGTCTTCCCGGCGACCAACAACGTGCGCGACCCCACCACGCCTCCGGCACGGGAGACGCCGCCGCCGTTCCTGAATTTTGCGCCGATCGACAACGCGCTCGAAGCGCTGAAGCTGAGCGCGAGCCGGTACGACTCGGCCTTCGCCGCGGCGGGTGCCGGAGAAGGCGCTGGTTACGGTCGGGCGGCGGCGGAGGGCCTCAACGGCCGGCTGGTGGAAAGCGAGCGCCGGCTGACCAGCGATGCGGGGCTGCCGAAGCGGAGCTGGTTTACCCACCTCATCTATGCGCCGGGCTTCTATACTGGCTACGGCGTGAAGACGCTCCCGGGGGTCAGGGAGGCGATCGAGCAGAAGGACTGGCAGCTGGCGCAGGGGGAGATCGAGCGAGTCGCGGCGGTGCTGCTCGATGAGTCCCAGCTCATCGGTGCGTCGGCGGATCAACTGTTCACGGCGGCGAAGTAGCGCAGGTCAGAATCGGCCCGATCGTTCCTCGAAGTGCGTCGGCCTGGCAAGCAGCGGGCCGCCTTGCTCCAGCCAGTCGGCGACCCAGGTGATCATGGTGTCGAGCGTCACGGTCGGCGGCCCGAAGCGCGCCGCCGACCGCGACGCATTGCTGAGCAGCGCGTCCGCTTGTTCGGTTCCCTCGAAATACGGCACGCGGCCGAATCGTTCGCCGAACCGCTCGGCCAGCCAGCGGACGCTGATGGTCTCCAGGCCCGTCACATTCAGCACCGCCGCCGGCGATGCCGCGAGGGCCAGGCATTGCAGCGCGCGGGCGTTTGCGTCCCCCTGCCAGATCACGTTCACGTGGCCCATCGTCACCGGGACCGGATCGCCGGCGCGCACCCGGCGAGCAATGTCCACGAGCACGCCGTAGCGCAGGTCGATCGCATAGTTGAGTCGCATGATGGCCACGGGAGTCCCGTGCGCAACCGCCGCGTGTTCGAAAATGCGTTCCCGTGCCAGACAGCTCATCGCATACTCGCCCACCGGTCCGATGGCGTGTTCCTCGGCCGGGCCGCCGGAGCCGACCGGGGTGAGCGGGTAGACGTTGCCGGTGGAGAACACCACCGTGCGTCTCCCGCGGTACCGTTCGGCGACCCGCGCGGGGACGATGGCGTTCATCGCCCAGGTGGTATGCGGCGCCGACTGGGTGCCGAACTTCTGGCCCGCCATGAAGATCAGATTCGGCGCGTCGGGGAGCCGGGCGAGCGCGGTGGGATCGAGCAGGTCCGCGACGATGGTCGTGATCCCGGCCGCCTCGAGGCGGTCCCGGAGACCCTCCTCGCGGAAGCGCGACACCGCGACGACCCGATGCCGCCCATCGAGCGCCCGGCGTGCCATCATCGCGAGGGTGGGGCCCATCTTGCCGCCGGCGCCGAGAACCAGAAGGTCCCCCGGCAACTGCCGGAGGACCTCGAGCACACCGTCCGTCGGGCGGGAGAGCCGTTCGTCCAGCTCGGCCCCGTTCATCCCCGCATGGCCATCGGCTTGAATTCCCGTTCGTCGTAGCCGGTGTAGATCTGCCGCGGGCGGGAGATCTTCTGCTCCTTGTCGCGGAGCATCTCTTCCCACTGTGCGATCCAGCCCGGGAGGCGGCCCAGCGCGAAGAGCACGGTGAAGTAGTCGGTCGGGTAGCCCATCGCCTGGTAGATCAGCCCGGAATAGAAGTCCACGTTCGGGTAGAGCTTCCGCTTGATGAAGTACTCGTCCTCCAGCGCGATTCGCTCCAGCTCGAGCGCGATCTCGAGCTTGGGGTTGAGCCCGGTCTGCCCGAACACTTCGTCGGCCACCTTCTTGATGAGCTTGGCGCGCGGGTCGTACGACTTGTACACCCGGTGCCCAAACCCCATCAGTCGGCCCCGGCCCGCCTTCACCTCCTCGATGAACCGCGGGATGTTCTTCTTGTCGGCGATCTCGTCGAGCATGAGCAGCACCGCTTCGTTGGCGCCGCCGTGGAGCGGACCGTAGAGCGCGGCGATGCCCGCACTGATGGCGGAGAACGGGTCCACGTGCGACGAGCCCACCGCGCGCACCGCGCTGGTGGAGCAGTTCTGCTCGTGGTCGGCGTGCAGGATCAGCAGGATCTCGAGCGCCCGCTGCAGCACCGGGTTGGGCTCGTGCTGGCCGCCGATCTCGAACGTCATGTTCACGAAGTTGCCGATGTAGCTCAGATCGTTCCGCGGGAAGACATACGGCAGCCCGCGGGAGTGCCGGAAGGCAAAGGCCGCGATGGTCGGGATCTTGGCGATGAGGCGGATCCGCTGCAGATAGCGGCTGGCGGGGTCCTCGATGTGCTTGGCGTCGGGATAGAAGGTCGAGAGGGCGCCCACCGCTCCGAGCAGCGTCCCCATCGGGTGCGCGTCGTACCGGAAGCCTTCGATGAACTTGATGATGTTGGTATGGACGTAGGTGTGGTAGCGGACGTCGTTCTCCCACTTGTCCAGTTGCGCCTTGGTCGGCAGCTCGCCTTCGAACAGCAGGTAGGCGGTCTCGAGGAAACTGGCTTTCTCGGCGATCTGCTCGATCGGATAGCCGCGGTACCTCAGGATCCCCTTGTCGCCATCGATGAATGTGATCGCGCTGCGGCACGAGGCGGTGTTCAGATAGGCGGGGTCGTACGACATCAGCCCGAAGTCGTCTTCGCTGGTGCGGATCTGGCGGAGGTCGGCGGCCTTGATGGTGCCTTCGCTGACCGGCAGCTCGTACTGCTTGCCGGTGCGATTGTCGATGACGCTCAGGGAGTCCTTGGACACGTGCGGCTCTTCATTGGATGGGAGCCACAAGATAAGCGCTGCAGGGCGGCGCGCGGAATAGGGGTCAGGCAGAGTGAACGCCTATTCAGGGATTTCCATGGCTTGGCTTCACGTGGGACATGATGAGGCGCGCCAGGCCGTGAAAGTCCCCGTCAAAGTGGTGCCCGCCCCTGATGGCGACGACATCCGCCAGCCCCGCCGGGAGATCGGGACAGAGGGTATCCCCTTCCTTGGTCCCGTAGACGCAGAGCAGTGCCCGTCCCTGGAGTTTCTGCATCTCCGGCAGGAGCCTGTAGGCGGCGGTATGCTGCGCCGCAAGCCAGTCTCCCATGCGGAATTCCAGATCGGTCTGGTGCTCCAGGCCGAGGAAGGCAATCAGCTGGACCTGGTCGAGGAGGGCGGCCGGCAGGCGGGAGGCCATCAGGGGGAGCACATCCGCCCCCAGGGAGTACCCGACGAGGATCACCTTCTCGCGGTGGAAGGCCGCCTGATAGTGCCGGATCATCCGCTGGAGGTCCGCGGAAATGTCCTCGGGTGTCCGCTTCTGCCAGAAGTACTGCAGGGAATTGAATCCCACCGTCGGCACCCCCGACTTCACCAGCTCCTCACCGATCTGCTTGTCGATGCTGGCCCAGCCGCCATCGCCGGAGAGCACGATCGCGAAATAGTCCCCGGGCTCCGCTGGCGGCGGGAGTTCCACCACGGGCAACTCGCCGAGCGGGGCGGTCGACGGCGCCGTGCTGCTCGTCGGGGCGGCCGTCAGCCGGATCAGCGCATCTCTGAACTGGGGCATCCAGGTGATCGGCTTGGAGAAGCCGTGCCCGACCTGTGCCAGGCCCACGACCTCTGCGCCGGGGACGGCGTTCGCGAACGCCGAGACCGAGTCGATGGGCGAGACGACATCCTCCTCGCCCTGCAGGATCAGCCACGGCGCGGACAGCTTCGGCACGGGGCGGAGCCGGCGGCCGCGTCCATTCGGTCCCAGGGTGCTCGCGAGCCCGTTCCGGTCGCACGGTGACGTCTGGGTGGGCAGCAGCGGGTCGAACCCGACGCTCAGCGCGCCGCCGAAGGTGTTGTCAGGCGATTGCGCGAGCGCCGCGTACGCCAGGCCGGCACCCGAGGAGTAGCCAACGAGGATCGGCGTCTGATAGCGGGTGAGTCCGAGGCTCTTCTGCGCGTACTGGCTGAGCGCCTCGGCGTCAGCGGCGAAGTAGCTGCAGCGATCTCCTCTGGCGTCCACCGCCTTCAGGTAGTGAGGCGTGTCCACGCCAAGCACCAGGGTCCCGCTGGCGGCCGCCGCGCGGGCCATCTCCACGACACCCTGGTTCCAGCCGCCATCACCCGAGAAGAACAGGGCCACCGACGTCGGGGAAGTGGTGGGGCGATAGATGCTGACGGTACCGAAATGCCCGAAGTGCAGCGCCGGGTCCGTGGCGGGCGTCTGGGGTGCAGCGGCGAGCGCTGAGGCGAGGAGAAGCAGAGCACCGGTCATTTGGCGAAGACTCCCTTGATGCCGCCCCCGATGAGGGCGGCGATGTCGGCGAGAATGAAGGGCAGGGCGAGTCCGCCGGGCGACGCGAGATACCGCGGCTCCCAGAGGGGGTCGAAGCGGTCCTTGTAATCGCGGAGGCCCTTGAAGTTGTAGAAGCTCTCGCCCTGCCGGAACACGAATGAGCCGGCACGATGCCAGAGCGGGGCCAGGGCCCGCTGCTCGAGTCCAGCGAGCGGCGCCATGCCAAGGCTGAACCACCGATACCCGTTGCTCCGGCCCCAGAGCATGAGTTGCACCAGCAGATAGGTCATGACGTTGGGCGGCGCATCCGCGGCGTAACGCATCAGGTCGAGGGTCAGCTCGTCCTTGGTGTCCGTGGTCATGAGCGTCGCGAAGGCCACCGGCCGGCCGTGCTGGCGTACCACCGCGATGGGGCAGCGGCGCAGGTAATCGGGGGAAAATGCGCCGAGTGAAAAGCGCTTCTCCCGCGTCCGCTTCGCGGCGAGCCAGTCGTCGGAGATCCGGCGGAGATCCTCGAGCAGGGTGTCGCTCGAGCCCGCGGGCAGCACTTCGGCCTGACAACCCGCCTTCTCCGCGGCATTGCGCCAGTTGCGGAATCGCGCCCTCGAACTCCCCTCGAGCGAGAAGGTCGGCAGCGGAACCCGGGCTTCCTCTCCCAGCTTCACGAGGCTCAGGCCCTGCTCGAGATAGATGGGCAGCCGATGGCGGCTCACTTCGTAGAACACCGGCCATCCGCCGACGCTGTCCACCATTTCGCGGAATCTCCACGCGAGATCGGCGGCATCCTCGTCACTGCCGATGGGATCCCCCATGACGATCCAGCTGCGACCCTGGACCGCGTACATCAGGAAGGCCGTGCCCGCGTCATTGAACAGCAGGGTCTTGTCGCCGAGCAAGGCGAGGTTGCCCAGCGCCTGACCCTGGCGGGCGACGATCGCGGTGGCGCGCGTCAGATCTTCCGCGGTCGGCGCGACGTGCACCCGACGCGCGGGGCGCAGCAGCCGGACCAGGGCGAGGAGGAGCGCCACGCTCATCGCGCCCACCGTGGCGCGCAGGAAGCGGGGCGCATCGGCGCCGAACTCGAACTGCCACCAGAGGCTGTTCGAGTAGTCGACATGACGATAGGCGAAGAAGCCGAGCCAGACCGAGGTGCCCAGGGCGACAGCGACCGCGATTCCCCAGCCGGGAGTCCAGGGCTCTTCGAGGAGCGAGCTCCGCCGGGTGAACGCCGCCCGGGCGGGCAGCAGGGCCCCGAGCGCGAGCACGGCCACCGTGGCCTCTTCGAAGTCGAGGCCCTTCAGCATGGAGGTGATGGCGCCCGCGGCGAGCAGCATGGTGGTCAGCCACCATGCGGCGTTCAGGCGCCGGTACAGGCCGTAGGCCAGCAGCACCAGTCCGGCGCCGGTGAGGCTCGCCAGAAAGTGCGACGCTTCGAGCACCGGCAGCGGAACCATCTCCCGCAGCAATTCCAGCCGCCACGCGGAGGTCGGGGTGGCCCCCGACATCAGCAGGATGCTGCCCGTCGCAAAGACGGTGATCGCGAGGAGCGGCGGGGTGAAGACCGGGACCAGCCGGCCGATGGCGCGTGACGCGCGCCCGAGCAGCGCGCGGTGCCGCAGCCCTTCGTGCCCGGTCAGCAGGATGGTGGCGCCGAGCAGCGGGGCGAAATAGTAGATCGCGCGGAAGGTGAGCAGCGCGCCCGCGAGTGCCGTCACCGGCAGTCGCTGTCCCGCGAGCACCAGCATCGTCCCCTCGAACACGCCCAATCCGCCGGGCACATGGCTCGCGAGACCCAGCCCCTGGGCAACGACGAAGAGGCCGGCGAATGCCGGATAGGAGATTCCCGTCCCCGCCGGCAGCAGCACGTAGAGGATGCCCGCTGCGGCGAGCCACTCGAACACCGACACCGTGAGCTGACCGAGCGCAATTGGCAGTGAGGGCGGCTCGAACCGCCAGCCGCGGATCGCCAGCGGCCGGCGCCAGAGCCCGCACCAGCCGAAGTACAGCGCGACGACCGTGAGGCAGCCGAGTCCGGCGAGCAGCATGGCCCACCGCGGCGCATGCGCCAGGGTGGCAATGGTTGCTGGCTCCGCCACGAGAGCCGTCCCCGCCACGGCCAGCACTCCCAGCCACAGCGTCGCGGCACCGAAGGCCACGATGCGTCCGATGAGCGGCGTGGGCAGGCCCCACGCGGAGTAGAGCCGGGTACGCACCGAGGCGCCGGTCAGCAGGGCGAGCCCCACGCTGTTGCTGAAGGCAAAGGCGATAAACGAGGCGAGACCGGTGCGGGGGTAGTCCAGCGGGTGCTTGACGTACCGTAGCGCCAGCACGTCGTAGCCCGTCAGTGCGACATAGGCGAAGACCGCGAGGAGGCCCGCGAGCGCGAGCTGATTGGGTCCCACGGACAGAATGGCGTGCCAGAGTGTCCCGTAGCTCACGCCGGCGAGTGCGTGGTGGACGCCCCAGAGTGCCAGGCCGAAGAATCCAGCCGCCGCGAAGGGGGCCAGCCGACTGAGGCTGGCTGCCCGACTGCCCGATGGCCCCGGCTCGGCGGGCGCGGTTACCTTAGGGGCGCCAACGGGTTGGCCCCCTTCGGCTGGCGGCCTGGCCCCACCTCGGCGCATGTCGGACTCTCTGGTAATCGTACTCATGAATGCTCCCGATCTCGCCAGTCGCGCACGGGGCGCGCTGCTCGGACACGCAGCCGGTAACGCACTCGGTGTGCCAACCGAGTTTCTCGGGACGGCCGAGCGGATCGCGGCCGAATTTCCCGGCGGGATCCGCGAGCTCCTGCGCGAGGACCGTCCCGACTCGCCCTATGATGATGACGTCGCGCTCACGCTCATTCTCGCCGAAGAGCTGCTCGAGCCGGAGGTCGATCTCCATCGGCTCGCGATGCGCTGGGCCGAGTGGGCCGAGCGTGATGGTCGCGGGATCGGGGTGTGGACCAGGACGGCGCTGCGTCACATCCGCACCCACGACTCGCCGCCGACGTCCACCGGCGGGCAGGCCGGCAACGGGACGATCTCGCGCTGTCTGCCGGTGGCGCTCCGTACCTTCGCTCAGCCGGCGAATCTCATCAGCGGGACCTATCACACCGCGGTGCTGACGCATCCGGATGAGCGCTGCGCCTGGGGCGCGGTGGCGGTGAATGTCGCGGCCGCCTGTTTCCTGCAGGGACGGCGCGACTTCATCGGGGATGTGGTCGAGTCGCTGACCAGCAATCAGGCGCCCGCGGAACTGCTCGCGGCGGTCCGCCGGGTGCCACTGGAGAAGAAGGAGGAACTGCCGGTCGTGGGGGCCGCGGCGGGATACGTGGTGCATGGGGTGGAGATCGCACTCTGGTTTGCCTATCACGAGCCAAACCTCGAACGCGGGCTGCTGTGGCTGGTCAACGCCGGCGGAGATACCGACACCAACGCGGCCGTCGCCGGCGGACTGATGGGTGCCCGGGACGGCGAGCGCGCCGTCCCCGGACGCTGGGTCGAGGCGGTGCCGGACAGCGATCGGATCCGGGCGCTGGCCGCGAGTCTCGTGGGCGTCAGTTAGGCCCCGCTCGCGCGCGCTGTCATCCTCCGTTCATCATTCCGGTGCATCGTTCGTTGCGGCCGGTCCGCGCCCCGAGGGGGACGGTGGCCGGCGAATGAGGGGACTGGGCCCCAAAGGTCGTCATGGGGCCCGCTGACGAGGAACAACTAGGGGGAAGGAGCGATCGGTGCTGCGCTGGTTCTACAAGGTGCACAAGTGGGTCGGAGTCACCATCGGGGTGGTGCTCCTCATGTGGATCGTGACGGGCGTGCTGCTCAGTGCGGCGGAGGGGCGCGGGAAGGGTCGCGCGGATCCGCCGGACTACGGCAAGGCTGTCGTCGCGCCATCCGCCGCTGTCGCCGCCGCGACCGGTGGAGACAGTGGCCTGCGCGGGGTCCGCGCCGTCGAACTCGATCGTCTCGGCGACCGCGTGATCTATCGGGTCAGGGGCTCGCCACGGGGGACGGTGCTCATCGACGCGGGGACGGGTGAACGAATCGTGGTCACGGAGTCGCTGGCCAGAGCACTCGCACAGGGCGCCGTCCCGGGTGGAGCGATCGTGTCAGCCGGGCTGATCCGCGCCAACGACCGGGGCTATCCGGGAAGCCTGCCGGCCTGGCGGGTGACCTTTGGAGACGCGGAGGCCACGTGGTTCCACGTCAGCACCCAGGATGGTCTGATCAACATCAGCACGACCGCCAGCCGGACCTCCAGCACCCTGCATGGACTGCATACCTTCGGCTCGCTCACCGCCCTGCACATCGAGCGGCGTCACATCCGGCTGCTGCTGATCGGCGCGAGTCTGGTGGCGCTCGCCGTGGTGGTGACGGGGTATGTCCTCTCGCTGCCCAGGCGGCGGCGCCCCTAAGTGGGCGGAAGCCGCACCGTGCAGGTCGTGAGAAATCCACCGCGCAGGTTGTACACGGTCTTCACCTCGAGCCATTTCGGCTCGAGCACGCGGTGCAGGTCCTCGGCCATCTTCGCGGTTGCATGCTCCTGGAAGATGCCGACGTTGCGATAGCTGGTGACATAGTACTTGAGACTCTTGAGCTCGATGCAGCGACCGCCGGGGACGTAGCGGATCGTCAGCTTGGCGAAATCCGGCAGACCGCTGTACGGGCAGACCGCGCTGAATTCATCCGTCTCGGTGAGGATTTCCTGCTCCGGGCCCTCGTATCCGAAGGTCTCGAGGACGGCCACATCCACCTGCTCGGGTCCCACGAATGCGAGTGTCCGTCCCTCTGCTGTCGCCATCGCGCGCTCCCGGATGTTGAAGGCGATCGCCGTCGCCGCCCGCAGTTAACCCGCCCCAATCTAAGGCGACTTCCCTCGAAGCGCCGCCCGGCGCCCGGAATCTTTAGGTTCCGCCTCCGGCATGCGCTTCTCCCTGCCGGTCGCGCCTTGCCGGTCCCGCCGGGCAAGGGAATCTCCCGTCCTGCGCGAAGACGCTTTCAGGGCAACGGCTTAGCGCGTGCCCCGCAGAGCGGTACGCAGGTTGCCCCGGAGTGATGTGACCCACTCAGGACGGCCCCAGGATGCGTGCTCTGCATCACACTCTCGGTTTGCTCCTGCTGGTGCAGGCGCCGCTCGCCGCACAGCAGGAGCCTGCGCGCTTCGCGGTGTCCTCCAACCGTGCGAGCGACATGGTGGGGCTGATTCTCGGCCGCACCACGCTCACCGATATCCAGAAGATCTTCTCCGAGCGGGGCCAGCGAGAGGCGCTGGCCAGCTCGCGTCTGCCCCGGCGGCTCTCACCCCAGCCGCGCTGGACCCTGGGCGGCGCGGTGATCCGCCCCAGCATCAAGGTCGATGAGACGAAGGAGTCGCCCACCCTCTACTTCGATACCGACCAGCGCCTGGTCCTCGTCGTCGGCCCCGCGGCTCGTGGCCGGATGTCCCGGGTGGAGTTCGAGCGGCAGCACCCTAGCGCCAAGGTAGCCGGCCGCTACCGGGGCACGGTGGCCCTGGAGGCCTCGCTGGAGAAGTGCGTGACGGTGAGTGGCCTCTTCGAGGACAAGGGCGGCGAGCTGCAGCAACTGGCTTATGGCTACACCTGCGTGGTGCCGGCACCCCGGAAGCGGGAGTGACCGGTTGAACCCGGGGACGATCCTGGCGCGAAAAAGCGGGGCGGACCGGATGGTCCGCCCCGCGTTCGCTTCGTCCGTGGTGCTAGTACGGACTCTTCACGACCCCTGATTCGAGCCAGAGGAAGTGGTCGTCCAGAACGTGACGCGCGGTGGTGTAGGTCGCGTCGTCGTCGTTGGCCCACAGCTCGTGGAACTTCTGCTCGACCCGCCGCCGCGCCTGCCGGCTGAAGACATCCGCGAGCTCGCGTGGCCCGGTCTCGTTCGGCGCCTTCTTGAGCATCATCTGCGCCCGCGAGCAGGAGGCCGAGATCGCCAGCAGCTCCGCACCGATCTCCACCAGCCGGCCCAGCACCGCCTGCTTCTTCTCCAGCTTCGGGCCGAACCGGATCATGCAGTGGAAGAGGTTCCGCCCCAGCTTCCGGCTGGAGCGCTCCACGAACCGCATGTGTCCCGCAAGGCGGCCGAACTCTCCGTAGCCGAACCAGCTCCTGAACGGCAGCCAGAGCTTGGGATACCAGAGCCCGTAGAAGGCCGCCGACTTGAGCAGCGCCTGGAACTTCTGCGACCCGGTGGACTTCGGATCGATCAGCGCGCCGGCGACCTTCAGGTGGGTGTCCACCGCCTCACGCGCGAT
>DAINRP010000001.1:0-47924 GCA_036741755.1 Gemmatimonadales bacterium | reverse complement strand
ACCTGCCTTTGCTGATTTCCCGTCCGGAGGCATGCATGCGGAAGAAGTGGCTCATCCTCTCCTCACTGGGTCTTGTGGTCGCAGCCTGTTCGGACAATTCGACGGCCCCGACCCAGCCGGCCGAGTCCCGGGTTCCCGCGATGGTCGTCGGAGGGTTCGGCGGTCGGACCAAGATCATGGCGATGCGGGGCGCTCCGTCGGCCTTTGGCGGTGTCAGCGCGCAGGCCACCGGGATCAACTATCACGGCGGTCTCATCATTCCCCAGACCAAGGTTGCGGCGATCTACTGGGCGAACAACACGATCTACGCGGGCGGCCCCGCGCCTGGGACGAAGGGGACGGGGGCCCAGGACGGCTCACTCGTCGGCCACTTCCTGCGGAACTTCGGTGGCTCCCCGTACTTCAATATCCACACCACCTACACCGACAACGTCGCGGGCGGCCACAGAGTCGTCAACCGCGTCAGCTACGTCCCGTACTGGGCCGATAACGCCAGCGTGCCGCCGGCCAACGGCAGCGCCGTGGGCGACCCGACCATCCAGGCGGAAATCGTGAAGGGCTTCAACAACGGCAGCCTGACCTGCGATCCCGAGACGATCTACGCCGTGTTCACCGCGGGCGACACCAACCTGGGCGGTGGCTTCGGCAGCCAGTACTGCGCCTACCACGGCGACTTTACCTGGAACGGCAAGCTGGTGATCTATGCCGCTCAGCCCTACGTCGGCGTGTTCCTCAATGGCTGCTGCAACGGCACCGCTTCGCCGAACGGCGACGCGGCGGCCGATGCAGTGATCAACGTCCTGGCGCACGAGATCGAAGAGGCGACGACCGATCCGCATCTCGATGCCTGGTGGGAGACGCTCACGGGCATGGAAAACGCCGACAAGTGCGCCTGGACCTGGGGCACGACGTACAACAACGGCACCGGCGTTGCCAACATGAACCTGGGCGGCAAGGACTTCCTCATCCAGCAGAACTGGGTCAACGCGGGAACTGGCGGCTGCCTCAAGGCCTACACCAGCGGCGCGAACCAGCCTCCGGTGGCGGCCTTCACCTCCAGCTGCAACACCACCACCCGGGCCTGCACCTTCAACGGCAGCGGCTCGACGGACGATGTGGGTATCGTCTCCTACGCCTGGACCTTCGGTGATGGCGCGACCGGCACTGGCATCACGCCAGCACATACCTACGCGACGGCCGGAACGTACCAGGTGACGCTGACGGTGAGAGATGGAGGAGGACTCACCAATTCGCTGACCAAATCGGTTACGCTGACGACTGGCACCAACCAGCCGCCGGTCGCGCGGTGGACAGTCAGTTGCCAGCCGGCCCCGGCTCACGTCTGCACCTTCAACGGTAGGACCTCGAGCGACCCGGATGGTCAGATCGTTTCTTACAAGTGGACGAATGGTGGCGGCATGGTACTCTCGACGCTGTCGAGCTTCACCCGTACCTTCGATCGGTCGAACACGCTGACCTGGACCCTGACCGTGACCGACAACGGCGGGAAGACCGGCAAGCTCACCAAGACCTTCAGCGTGCCCTGAGCGTCTTGTGGGACGAGCTCTCCGGCCGCCGGGGTCCGCAAGGGCCCCGGCGGCTCGCTGTCTCCCCCTTCCTCGCTCCCCTAACTCCTCACCCCTGAATCGGTTGCCCACCCCCTGCCGGAGGGTTAGGTTACCCCAACCTCGTGCCAGATCCCGGATTGCTGCTCACCGAACTCCTGACCCCCGAACGCATCAAGGTGCCCGTCGAGGCCGCCGACAAGCCCGGCGTCCTCCGCGAACTGACCACGCTCCTCGCCGAGCGGGCCGGGGTCGATCTCGAGCCGCTCCTGGATGCCGTGCTGGAGCGGGAGCAGGTGCTGTCCACCGGCATCGGGCACGGGATCGCGATCCCGCACGCCAAGTCCCCGATGGTGGCGGAACTGAGTCTCGTGGCGGGAAGCGCCTCCCATGGCGTAGCCTTTGAAGCGCTGGACGGCGAGCCAGTCCGCCTGTTCTTCCTGCTGATCGGCCCGGAGAGCGCCGCGGGGCAGCACGTGAAGGCGCTCTCCCGCATCGCGCGGCTGGTGCGCCGTGAGAGCGTCCGGGAGGCCCTCCTGCTGGCCCGGGACCCGATCGCCTTTCATCAGATTCTTGTCGAAGCCGAGGAACGATGACCGCCGCCACCGCCCTCCGCAGTCATCGCGCGGGGAGTCTCCGCCGTGAGCATGTCGGCCTCGCCGTTCGCCTGGGCGGCTGGGTGCACCGGGTGCGCGACCTCGGTGGCCTGCTCTTCTTGGACCTGCGCGACCGCGATGGCCTGGTGCAGCTCTCGTTCGATCCGCGCTGGACGCCGCATGACGTCCTCGACCTGGCCGGCACCCTCGGGGCGGAGTCGGTGATCCTGGCGGAAGGCACCGTCGAACTCCGCCCGGAAGGCGCCCGCGATTCCCAGCTTGCCTCACGGGAGATCGAGGTGCGCGTCACTCGCCTCGAAGTGGTGGGCCCGGCACAGACCCCGGCGATTCCGGTGGCACGCAAGGAAGGCGAGGAGCTTCCGGCGGAGGAGCTACGCCTCAAGCACCGGGTGCTCGACCTTCGGCGGCCCGAGCTGCAGCAGAACATCATGCTCCGGCATCGGCTGCTGCAGCGGGCCCGGCGCACGCTTTCGGATCTCGGGTTCCTCGAGATCGAGACGCCGATCCTGACGAAGCCGACCCCGGAAGGCGCCCGCGACTACCTGGTGCCGAGCCGGGTCCATGCCGGCGAGTTCTACGCCCTGCCGCAGTCGCCGCAGATCTACAAGCAGCTGCTGATGGTGGCCGGATTCGACCGATACTTCCAGATCGCCCGCTGCTTCCGCGACGAAGATCTCCGCGCCGACCGGCAACCGGAGTTCACCCAGATCGACATCGAATCGTCCTTCGTCGCGCAGGAGGATGTGCAGGGTTTCATCGAGGCGGTGCTGGTGGCGCTGTGGGATGAGGCGGGTGAACAGGTGGAGGCCCCATTCCGCCGGCTGGCGTATCGCGATGCCATGGAGCGCTACGGCATCGACAAACCGGACCTGCGCTTCGGGTTCGAGATCCGCGACCTGAGTGCACTGGTGAAGCCGGACGCCGCGGACTTCGTCAGGACGGCGCTGGCCGAGGGCGGCCGACTCCGCGGGATCGTCGCGACGGGCGCGGGTGCGGCGAGCCGCAAGGAACTGGACACCCTCGCCGCCGCGGCCAAGAGCGCCAAGGCGGGCGGGCTCATCTGGGCCCGGCGCACCGCGGCGGGATGGGAGGGGCAGGGCGTGAAGGCGTTCGGCGCCGAGGGGCTCGCAGCGGTCCCGGCAGCCGAAGGTGATCTGCTGCTCGCCGTCGTGGGCAAGGACGAGGTGACCAACCCGGCCCTGCATGCGGTGCGGACGGAACTGGTGAGACGACCGGGGACGGTCGCCTCGGCAAAACACGCCTTCTGCTGGATCGTGGACTTCCCGCTCTTCGAGCAGGACCCCGCGACCGGACAGTGGATCTTCGTGCACCATCCGTTCACCTCGCCCCACCCGGATGATGTCGGGCGGCTCGAATCGGACCCATGGCACTGCAAGGCGATGCATTACGACGCCGTGTACAACGGCAACGAACTGGGCAGCGGCTCGATCCGGATCACCAACCCGGCCGTGCAGCGCACCATCTTCAAGCTGTTAGGCGTGAGCCCGGAGGAGATTCGCCGCCGCTTTGGATTCCTGCTGGACGGTCTGGCGGCGGGCGCGCCGCCCCACGGCGGCTTCGCGCTCGGCTTCGACCGGATCACCATGCTGCTCGCCGGCGCGACCAATCTGCGGGACGTGATCGCCTTTCCGAAGACGACGGCCGCCCGGGCGCTCTTCGAGGGCGCACCGACGCTCGTGAATCCGGATGACCTGCGTGCCCTCCACATCGCCGTGACACCGTGACGCGGCGGTCGTCCCTGGCGCTCCAGCGCCGTGATTCCCTGTGGGTGACCGGCGCCGTCACCCCTGTCTCGTGCCCCCGGGAGCCGACCGCATGACCGACGACCTGCTGCACCGGCTCTCGACCGAGGGTGCGGATCCCCTGCTGCTGGCCGGTGTCAGCGAGGGCAACCTCATCGAGCTGAGCCGCGCCACCGGCGTGCGGGTGACGCTGCGCGGCGACACCCTCACGCTGGGTGGCTCGCTGGAGCAGGTGGAGCGCGCGGCTCCGGTGGTGCAGGGCATGCTCGAACTCGCCCGGATGGGCGAAACGGTGACGCCCGAGGATGTCTCGCGCCTGGTGGCGGCAGGGCCGTCGCCCGAGCCGCTCGGACACGCGGACCACAAGATCATCCTGCCCGGACTCCGCCGGGTGATCGTGCCGAAGACCCAGGGCCAGAAGGAGTACCTGCAGGCGGTCGCGACCCACGACATCGTGATCGGCATCGGGCCGGCGGGCACCGGCAAGACCTATCTCGCGGTCGCCAAGGCGGTCGAGGCGCTGGCACGCAAGCGGGTGAAGCGCATTGTGCTCGCGCGTCCCGCGGTGGAAGCAGGAGAATCACTCGGCTTCCTGCCGGGCGATCTGCAAGCGAAGGTCGATCCTTACCTGCGCCCGCTCTACGATGCGCTCGAGGACATGATGCCGCACGACCGGGTCCAGAAGGCGCTCGAGACCCGGACGATCGAAATCGCGCCCCTCGCGTATATGCGCGGCCGCACGCTCGCCGATGCCTTCATCATCCTCGACGAAGCGCAGAACGCGACCGGCGCGCAGATGAAGATGTTCCTTACCCGCCTCGGTGTGAACAGCAAGGTGGTGGTCACCGGCGACAAGACCCAGATCGACCTCCCCAAGCGTGAGGATTCCGGCCTGGTGCAGGTAGAGCGGATTCTGCCGGGGGTCGACGGCATCGCCTTCTGCTATCTCGACGAAACCGACGTCGTCCGGCACAAGCTGGTACGGGAAATCATCAAGGCCTATGCGGAGGACGCGAACGGCTAGCCGTCCGCGCCCGGGACTGCCGGAGCGCACGGTCACCCGCCTCGTGAGGGCGGTGCTCACGGGCGAGCGGCGATCCGCCGACGTCACCGTCACCTTCCTCGGTCCGGCGCGGATGCGGGCGCTGAACCGTGAATGGAAGGGACATGACTACCCAACCGATGTGCTCTCCTTCGCGCTCCTTCCGCCTGACGGAGTTCTCACCGGCGACATCTACATCTGTCCGGCCGTCGCCCGGGCGCAGGCCCGCACGCTCGGGGTGCGGGAGCGGGAGGAGCTGGTGCGCCTGGTGGTGCACGGGACCCTTCACGTGCTCGGGCACGATCATCCAGACGGCGCTGATCGCACCCGTTCCCCGATGTGGCGGAAGCAGGAACGCTACGTGAGAGCGCTCGCGTGATCGAAACCCTGCATCTCCTCATCACACCCGCCGCAACGGTGCTGTTCGCGCTCTGGGCGGCCTGGCTCTCGCTCGCCGGCGAAGCCGATGCCGAGGTCCCCCGGATTCTCACCGATCAGCAGCAGGGGGACGCGCGCCGGCTTCCCCCGGCCCGTGCCCTGTACGTCGGCCACCTGGCCCTCCTCATTCTTGCGGGAGCCTCGGCCGGCATCGCGGAGAGCTGGTGGGCGTGGGCTCCCGCGGGGGCCCTGCCTCGACTCCTGCTCTCAGTGCTGCTCGTCTGGGTGGTGGGCAGCGTGCTGCCACGAGTTCTTGCGGCAGTCGCACCGGAGCTGCCGCCCCTGATACGACCCGCTGCGCTCAGAAGCCTCGGCGGTTTCTCGTTGCTCTTCCGCATCATCGCCTGGGCCGACAGCGAACTCCGTCCCCCCGCCGCTCCCGTGAACCGGGAGCGCGGGTCGGTGCGCCGGGACATGCTCCTCGGCCTGTTCTCCCTCGCGGACATGACCGTGGAAGAGGTCATGACGCCGCGGATCGACATCGTCGCAGTGGACTCCGCCGCCGGCCGCGATGAAGTCATCGCGACGCTGCAGCGCTCGGAGTATGCGCGCATTCTCGTGTACGACGACAACCCGGATGCCCTGGTGGGAGTGCTCTACGCCAAGGACATGCTCGCGACGCTGCCAAACCAGAAGGCCGCCGAGGACTGGCACGCCCTGATCCGTCCGGCGGCGTTCGTGCCGGAGGGAAAGACCCTGGACCGGCAGCTGCGCGATTTCCAGCGCGGTCCCAGCCATCTGGCGGTGGTGGTGGATGAGTTTGGCGGCACCGCCGGCATCGTGACCCTCGAGGACATCCTTGAACAGGTGGTGGGCGAGATCCAGGATGAGCACGACACGGAGGAGGCTCCGCAGGTCGTCGACGCCGGCGAAGGGCGCCTCTCCGTCGAGGGCGGCGTGCCGCTGTCCGAACTCGAGTCGCGGCTGGGCCACAGCTTCCACCGCGAGGACCTCACGACCGTCGGAGGGCTGGTCCTCGATGCCTTCGGCCGCGTCCCCCGGAGCGGCGAGCGCACCGAGGTCGACGGGATCGATCTGCTGGTAGAGCAGGTCGCCCGCCGGCGGGTGCGCCGGGTGCTGGTCAGCCGGCCGCTCCGTGCTGAATCCGAGGCGGAGGAGGCGGCCCGATGATCTGGACTGTGCTCCTTGTCGGTCTCGGCCTGGCCATCTTCGGTGCGATGGCCGGTACGGCCCTGGTGTCGCTGAGCCGGATGGAACTCACCCGCGCGGTGGCGACCCAGCTCCGGGGCAAGACCGGCTCGCTGCCATGGCTCGCGGAGATGGAGGAGTATCTCGGGGTCACGGCGACGCTCACGGCGCTCGACGTCATCGTCATCGGCGCCGCGATCCCCGCATTCTTCTCGGGCTTCACTCTCGCGGCACTGGCGCTGCTGCTGGTGCTGGTCGCAGTGCCGCTGGTGCTGCTGGCGGGTTATCTGATCCCGCGTTGGGTGGCCCGGCCGCGCGCCGAAGCGCTTCGCAATCTGGTCGTCCCGGCGCTGCGTCCGCTGGCGCGCGTGATCGGCATCGTCCTGCCGGCGAGGACGCTGCCCGGCCCGAGCGAACTGCGCGCCGTCTGGCGGGAGGGCGCCGCCGCCGGCCTCACCGCCGACGACGAACTCATCATGGTGGGCGGGGTGATGACCTTCACCGACCGGCCGGCCCGCGAGGTGATGACGCCGCGCACGGATCTCGTCGCGGTGTCCGAAGACGACTCGCTCGAGGACATCGCGGCGGTGTTCGCACAGAGCGGGTACAGCCGACTCCCGGTGTACCGCGGCACCCTGGACGAGATCGTCGGGATGCTGCACGCCTTCGATCTCTTCAAGCTGCGGCCCGGCGACCGGCTGCCCATCCGTCCCGTGGCGAACGCTCCCGCCGGCCGGACCTGCGGTGACCTGCTGCTCGACATGCAGCGGGAGCGCCGTCACCTTGCCGTGGTGCTGGACGAATTCGGCGGGACGCTCGGCATCGTCACCCTCGAGGATCTGCTCGAGGAACTCGTGGGGGAGATCTTCGATGAGTCCGATGCCTCGGGGCCCATCGCCGCCGGTCCGGGCCTGTTCGAGGTCGATGGCGCGACGCCGATTGCCGCCATCGAGGAGCATTTCGAAGTGGCGCTGCCCTCCGCCAAGACGAGCACGGCCAGTGGCCTGCTGGTCGAACTGGCTGGGCGCATTCCCCTGGCTGGCGAACGCTTCCTGGTGCGCGGGCTGGAGTTCGACGTGCTGCAGGCCGGCCCCACCAGAATTGAGCGGGTGCTGATACGCCGAGGTGCTCCGGTGCCCGTGGTGCTGGCGCCGCCGGTCACCGGAGGAGGCAACGCATGAGTCGCGCGACTACGATCGTCCGCGCCATGCTCGACCTGATCGAGCGCGGCAACCTGCGCGGCTTCCTCGCCCTCGCGGAAAAGGCGGAGCCCGCCGACCTCGGCGACGTGCTTTCCTCGCTCAATGATGAGGAGCGCCTCGAAGTCGTCAAGGCGCTGCCACGCAGGTTGTCAGGCGCGGCGCTGATGGAGATGCCGGACGAGGCGCAGGTCGAGGAGACGATGGAAAGTCTCGCGACCGAGGCGCCCGAGGCGGCCGGCGAAATCATCGAGGGACTGCCGGATGACGAGGCGGCCGACCTCGTCGGCGGCCTCGATCCTGAGGACCAGGAGCGGGTGCTCGCCGAAGTCGAAGACCGCCAGGACATCGAGGACCTGCTGCGGTACGACCCGGAGACCGCCGGCGGCCTGATGACCGCGCAGGTCGTCACCGTGCGGGCCGAAAGCACCGCGGGAGAGGCGATCGAGTCACTGCGACGGCAGGCGGAAGAGATCGAGGACTTCACCCAGGTGTACGTGGTCGACGAGAGCGACCACCTGCTGGGGGTGCTCCCCATCAAGCGGCTCGTCACCAGCCCCGCGAGTCGCGTGGTCTCCGAGTTCATGGAGGACACCGAGATCCGGGTGGCGCCGGAGCTGGACCAGGAGGAAGTCGCCCGCGTCATGAGCCGCTACAACGTGCCGGCGGTGCCCGTGGTCGATGGAGGCGGGCGCCTGCTCGGCCAGGTGACGTTCGATGACGTAATCGATGTCGTCGAGGCGGAACAGACCGAGGACCTGCTCAAGTTCGGCGGTACCTCCGCCGACGAAGAGCTCGCCGCCACCTGGACCGGCGCCGTCCGGAGCCGCCTTCCCTGGCTGCTGCTGAACCTCCTCACGGCGTTCCTCGCCGGCTGGGTAGCGTCTCGCTTTCAGAACGAGGTGAGCAAGGTGCTCGCCCTCGTCTTCTGGATGCCCGTCATCGCGGGGATGGGGGGCAACGGCGGTACCCAGGCGCTCGCGGTCACCGTCCGGCGTGTGGCGCTGGGTCTCATTCCCGCCGGCCGGGCGATGAGCGTCATCGGCAAGGAGGTCCTGGTCGGGATCGCCAACGGCATGGCCAATGGCGCCGCCGCGGCACTCGTGGCGCTCATGCTCGGCCACGGCGCGCGACTCGGGCTGGTGGTATTCCTCGCGATGACCGGGAATCTGTTCGTGGCGGGCTTCGCAGGTGCGTTCATCCCGCTGCTCCTCGCCAGGTTCGACATCGACCCCGCAGTGGCCTCATCGATCTTCGTGACGACGTTCACCGACGTCTGCGGCTTCCTGCTGCTCTTCGGCCTGACCAGCATCATCCTCGGCGTCTAGTCCGAGGTCGCGAATGCAGAGCGGGGACGGGCCGCTGCCCGTCCCCGCTCCGTGCTGTGTCCCTTCCCGAAGTGGGGAAGGGGTTCGTGGCGAGTCTTACCAGCCCAGCACCATCTCCGCACGAGTGTAGAGGTAGCGCCCGTTGTAGCCGAACGGCGAGGCCACGGCCCACGGGAAGGTGTAGTTGTTGTTGTTGTCGATGTCCTTCATCTTCGACGGATAGGTATCGAAGAGGTTCTTCGCGCCGAACGAGATGTTCACCTGATTGAAGCGATAGCCGATTTCGGCATCGAAGATGGTCTTGGCGGCAAAGGTCTCGCCGACCACGCCACCAAACTCGGCGGAACGGCCGGAGCCGTAGTACAACCCCCGTCCCAGTGCATGGAAGCGGCCGGTCGACCAGGTCGCCGTCAGCGTCCCACGCCAGTCCGGGCGCTCCCTGGTGATCGCCAGCGTGGTGAGCAGGTCGAGGGAGCCGGTGAAGGAGGTTCCCGTGCCCTGCAGAATCGGTGGCAGACCGTCCACGTGGGTGATCTTGTTCTTGGTGTAGTTGGCCGACGCATTCAGGTCCAGCGTGCCACTTCCGGCCGGCACCCGGAGATTGGCCGTGAGGTCGATACCGTCGGTCTTGGTGTCCAGCCCGTTGGTCGGGAACTGCACGCCGCCGATGGTGGTGAGGCCCGAATCGGACAGGATGCGCGCCACGACCGAGTCGCCCGCGTCAAACGTGGCACCGAGGATGATGCGGTTGTCGATCTTGATGTGGAACACGTCGACCGTCAGCGAGAAGTTGTCCGTCGGCGAGACCACGATGCCGCCGCTCAGATTCACCGATGTCTCTTCCTTGAGGGGCTTGGCCCCGAAGATCCGTGATGCCCGGTTGCCGACCGGGAAGTTGCCCACTTCGACCAGCGTGCCGGCGATGAAATTCGTGGTGACGTGGCTGAAATAGCTCTGCGCCAGACCGGGCGCGCGGAAGCCGGTGCTCGCGGCACCACGAATGACGATCCGCTTGCTCGGTTGCACCCGCACCGCGGCCTTGCCCGTCAGCCGCGAGCCGAAGTCGCTGTAGTGCTCGAAGCGGCCGGCGATGTTCACCAGCAGCTGCTTGCTGAGTTCCGACTCCAGCTCGAGATACCCGCCGATGTTGTTGCGCGAGTTGTTGCTGGCGTCCGTCGGGGAGAAGCCGGAGAAGACCGAGGAGCCTGCCGGGGCGGCGCCGGGATTGGCGACGCTGTCCTGATTCTGATGATTGCCGTTGACGTACGAGGCGAACTCTCCCGCGACGATTTCGTATTTCTCCCGACGATAGGCCCCGCCGATGGCGACACTCACCGGGTTGGGAAGTCCCAACTTGATCGGCTTCGACAGGTTGAGGCCCACCAGGACCTCACCCCGCCGCAAGCTGCCGGCGTCGAAGCTGGTCTGGTTCGGGATATCCGGATCGTCGGACGTGCCGAGGATGCCATCGGCTCCCGGCGCGCAGGCCACGTCCAGGCAGGGGCCCAGCGACGGGTTCAGCGTATTGCGGAGCCGGTACTTGAACGAGTTGCGGCCGTAGGAGGCGCCGGCATCGAAGGCCCAGCCGGAGAAGCTGGTGCGGAAGCCGGCGACCGCCGAGTAGTCGTTGACATTCGGCCGGAACTCCGGCAGGAATCCGTACGGGTAGATCTGCGGCCAGTTGCGATTGTTGAACGGCTTGCGGTAGTAGCCGTTGCCGGTGCCGACCCGGTTGCTGTAGCCGCCGAAGGCGTAGAACTCGCTCGATCCGCTGGCGTTGAGCGGCATCCGCAGGTTCGCAAAGGACAGCAGGTCGCGCTCCAGGCCATCGCCGAAGTGGTTGACGGGCTGGGGGAGGCCGGTTCGCTTGAGGATGATCTGGCCAGTATTCACGTCGACCGAGTCGGTGAGCCCGTTGAGGTCGGTGAAGCTGCCATCGGGAAAGGCCCGGTTGGTCGCCTGCCGGTTCTGGAACTCGCCGAAGAGGCCGAGCGAGCCGCGGCCCAGCTTGATGCCCACGCCGCCGTTCACATTGGTCGTGGTCCCGTCGTCCTTATAGCCCTTGCCGGTGAAATACCGGCCGGCGCTCGCGTTGACGAAGGGCGAGAACTGACCCTCCTTCATGACGATGTTGACCACGCCTGCAATGGCGTCGGATCCATACTGGGAAGAGGCACCGTCCCGCAGCACTTCAATGCGCTCGATGGCGCTACCCGGAATGGCATTCAGGTCGACGCCGCTCGAGCCCGCCGGCGAGCCGAGCGGGAAGGTGTTGAGCAGGGCGGTCTGGTGACGGCGCCAGCCGTTTACCAGCACCAGCGTGTGGTCGGGCGACAGGCCTCGCATCGTGAACGGACGCACGATGTCGGTCCCGTCCGTTACGGTCTGGACCGGGAAGTTCACCGACGGCGAGAGCGCCGCCAGGATCTGGCTGGTCTCGGTGGTGCCCTGCCGCTGGATGTCCTCGGATGTATAGACGTCCACCGGCACTGCCAGCTCTTCCGCAGTGGTGTGCCGGCCGCGGGAACCGATGACGACGTCGATCGGGGCCAGCTCCACCGCTGAGCGGGTGAGCATGATGTCCTGCTCGACGACGTCCGATCCCGCGATCGTCACCCCGACCGTGGCGGGGGTATATCCGATCGCGCGCACCTGCAGGGTCTGCCCGCCCTTGGGTATGCCACGGATGACGTACTTGCCGACCCCTGACGTCGTGACCCGGAGGCCGGTATGGTCCACGGTGACGATCGCGCCGCCGATCGCGGCGCCCGTGCTGTCGGTGACCTTGCCCTGAACCGTCCCCGACTGCGCCGCGAGGGAACGTGGCCCTCCGAGCAGCGCGGCGGCCAGGACAGCACATACGATGGTTCTTACCACGAATCGTGGCATCCAATCCTCCTGAGTTCGTGAGTTCGGGCCGGCAGGCAGGAACAGCCTGCGATCAGCTTACGCCCCGAGTCACACGTCGTCAAGAAGGAAAGGGATGGACAGAAGGGGAAACCGCCTGCCGGGACATCTCCGACAGGCGGCTGAACGCGGGACTTGGGAGGTAGGTTGCCGTGTGCGCCCCGCGGGAGGCCTGCTGCGAACCCTGGACTACCTGCCGTGCTTTGCGATCACCAGCGTGCGAATCTTGGTGTACGTCGAGGCCGGGACGATCTTCTTGCCGACGAGTTCATCCTTGGTCCGGAACGGACGGGCCTTGATGATCGCGTCGGCGTAGGTCTCCCCGATGCCGGGCAGGGCGACCAGCTGATCACGGGTGGCCGTGTTCAGATCGAGCAATTGCGCTTTCATCACCGGCTTCGCCGTGGTGGCGGCTGCCGGCTTGGTGGCCGGCTGCTGCGTGCTGGGCTTGGCGGCAGGGGTCGCTGCCGTGGCCGCCTGGGCCTGCACGGCGGAAGCGGTGAACAGGCCGAGCAGCGCGAGAGTAGCAAACGAGAGCGGGTGCTTCATCACATCCTCCGCAACGGTGAACTGCATCTGCGTGGTGCTTTGGGTCCAGACTTTCCTCCACCTCACCAAGGCAATCGGTGTGCCGGGAGAATTGGTGACGGTACGGTGCACTTCGGCCGGGAATCGGGCCCGGAAACCCTCTGGTTAGCGCGGAGGATGACAGACTGGCTCGGAGCGGGACAGAGTGGCGAGCCGAGTTGTCGTGGGTGGTGGGCCGAAACGCTTGAGGGATCCCCGCCCTTGGTCCAGGCGGGGATCCCTCGAGACCGGCGGGCATTGCCGTCAGGCTAGACGGCGCCGGGCTTCCACTGCCAGCGCTGAATCATGCGGGTGAGGGTGCGCCGGGAGATGCCGAGTGTACGGGCCGAGTCTTCGCGATTCCCTTTCATCGCGGCCAGCACCCGAAAGACGTGGCGCCGGTCGAGTTCATCGAGGGTCACCAGTTCCACCTCGTCCGTCTGGAGTTCTCCCGGCCGGGCGGCGGAGGCGGGTGCCGGTAGCGGCTGGAGAGCGGCACGGATCGCCTCCGGCAGATGCTCCGGACCAATGACGTCCAGTTCGGCGAGCACCATTGCCCGCTCGAGCACGTTCTCGAGTTCCCGGACGTTTCCGGGCCAGTCCCAGGCGAGCAGCGCCGCCTGCGCCTTCGGATCGATCGCCACGGGGCCGCGGCCGTGGCGTGCAGCGAGCGTCGTCAGGAAGTGATCGATCAGCAGCGGAATGTCCTGGCGCCGCTCCCGTAACGGCGGCAGCTGGATGGTGACCACGTTGAGCCGGTAGTACAGGTCCTCGCGGAACTTCTTGTCCCGAACCATCTGCGCGAGGTCGCGGTGGGTGGCCGCGATGATCCGGACATCCACCTTGATCGGGGTCTCCGCACCCACCGGGACGATTTCCTGCTCCTGCAGCACCCGAAGCAGGCGGGCCTGCAGGCCCGGCGATATGTCGCCGATCTCGTCGAGGAAGGCGGTGCCCTTGTCGGCCTCGCGGAAAAGCCCGGGGCGGCTGCCGACGGCGCCGGTGAACGCCCCCTTCACGTGGCCGAAGAGCTCGCTCTCGAGCAGACCCTCGGCGAGCGCCGAACAATTGACCGCCACCATGCGCTTGTCGCCGCGATCCGAAAACCGGTGGATCGTCCGCGCGACCAGTTCCTTGCCGGTGCCGGTGTCACCGAGCAGGAGCACCGAGGCCTGGGTGGAAGCCACCCGGGCCACCTGTTTCATGACGGCGATGATGCCGGGGCTATGGCCGACCAGCACGCCCTTCTCGGCCACCGGGGCGGGGCCGTCGCGCTTGAGCGTGGCGGCGGCGCTCTCCTGTCGTGCGGTCGCCAGTTCCCGCCGCTCCAGCGCGCGGGAGAGCGTCGAGCGAAGCTCCGTCAGGTCATACGGTTTGCTGATGAAATCATAGGCGCCGGCCCGGATCGCCTCGGCCGCCGCCCCGGCGTCGCCGAACGCGGTAAGGACCAGGACGAGCGCTTCCGGCGCGCGCTGCCGGACGGCGGCGAGCAGATCGAGGCCGCTCGCCTCCGGCATGCGGAGATCGGTGAGCACCGCATCGAACGGGCCCTCACGCTCATAGATCGCGAGGGCATCCTTCACCGAGAGGGCGCGATGCACGGTGTAGGACTCGCGCTCGAGCACCTCGCCGAGCATGCGGCAGGCGGCCTCGTCGTCATCGACGAGCAGCAGTCGTGCATGGCCGGTCTGGGCGCTCATCTCGTGTCTGCGGGTGGCAGGGTAAGTCGCCATGAGGTCCCTTTCTCGGAATCTACGTAGGCCAGCTCTCCGCCCAGCGCATGGGCGAGGCGCCGGCTAACGGCAAGTCCGAGACCAGTACCCGACGATCCCTTGGAAGTGACGAATGGCTGGAACAGCTGGCTACGGGCCTGGGTCGGAAGCCCGGGGCCATCGTCGGCGACATCGATGTAGGCTCCTGCCCCGTCCTGGCCGGCCGAGAGGGTGATCTTCCCACCACGGGGCAGCGCCTCGATGGCGTTCTTGAGCAGATTGAGCAGGATCTGTTCGACCAGGTCGGGGTCGGTGGCGGCGGTCGCGCTGGCGGTCCCGGGCTTCAGCTCCGCCAGGACGCCAGCCTCGTCCAGCGAGGGCTCCAGAAAGCGCACCATGCGCGCCGCCAGCTCGTGGAGGTCGGTCGGCACCCGCCGCGGAGCGGGCCAGCTGCCGCGGGTGAGCCCCCCGCGAACGATCTTGGCGACTCGTTCCACCTGGGAGAGCAGCAGCGCGACCCGTTCCTCGCCGCCCGCATCGTGGGCCTGCCGCATGTCCTCTTGCAGCAGTTGCAGATGCCCGTTCATCGTGTTGAGCGGGGTGCCGATCTCATGGGCAAAGCTGCCGGCGATCTCCTCGGCCTGCGCCAGCCGGTCGTAGGCCTTGGCGCGGTCCTCCAGTGACAGCAGCGCCGCCCGCGACGCGCTCTCCCGCTCCCGGTGTGCCAGCGCTGTCCGCATCTCATTGTACCGTCGAGCCAGCTCGCGAAATTCCGGTGGTCCGATCTCAGCCGCCTCGGGCGCCCCCGATGCCCCCTGGTGGGCGCCAGCCATGGCCTGGGTAAGCGACTTGAGTGGCAGGCCGACCCAGCGGCTGGTCAGCAGGCCGACACCGACGGAGAGCAGCAGGGCGGCCCCGATCGCAAAGGTGTACGCCCGCTTCCGCTCCAGCCTGGCCCAGCTTGCGAGACGTCCCGTCGAGACTTGCACGTCCAGCACACCGTAGACCCGCTGGCCGCCTAACGGTACCACGACCTGCCACGCCGGCTCCGGCTCCTCGCGGAATCGGACGGCCGTCACCCGGCGCACCAGTGCCTCGGCGTCCAGGTCATCGGGCTCGCGGGTCACCGTGCTGTCGCTCGCGGCAGCGGGCCGCAGGGTGTTTCTGGCCGCCACGAACACGATGGCGGTCGTCTCGGTGATGTGGCGCCGGCTCCACCCGGCGATCCCGACGTTAAGCGCGCTGGGTTCGCCGGTCGGGGCGATGCGGGTCAGATAGGCGGCGAGGGTGTTGGCGAGGTCGACGGATTCCGCCCGCAGGTCCTCGAGCCGCGAGCGCTCGGCCAGTGACAGGCCGACCTCGGTGGCGCCTGCCACCAGCAGGACCGCGAGCAATGCGGTGATTAGCGCCAGTCGTCGTGGCAGGCCGAGCCGACCCATCGGCGGGGAAGTGGACACGGGGGAAGTATACTTCCGGAGTCTTCCACCCCTGTCAATCGTACATGGTACAGCGGCCCGTCCCCGCTCATGAACGCGCGAACCCGCTCGCCGAGCTCGCCACGCTCTTTCTTCGGCTGGGGGCAACCAGCTTCGGCGGGCCGGCCGCGCACATCGCACTCATGGAGGACGCGGTTGTCACCCGCCGCGGCTGGCTCACTCGCGCCGAATTCCTCGACCTGCTGGGGGCGGCCAATCTGATCCCGGGCCCGAACTCCAGCGAACTCGCAATGCACATCGGCTGGCGACGCGCCGGCGGCGCGGGGCTCCTCGTTGCAGGCTTCGCATTCATTCTCCCCGCCGTGCTCATCACCGGTCTCCTTGCGTGGAGCTACGTTCGCTTCGGTGACCTGCCGGCGATGGCGGGTCCCCTCGCCGGGGTGCGCGCCGCGGTGCTCGCGGTGATCATCTCGGCGATCTGGCGGCTCGGAAAGACGGCGGTCAAATCGCGAGTTCTCGGCATTGCCGGCTCGCTCGTCCTGATCGCCTCATTACTTGGCGGGAATGAACTGTTCCTGCTTCTAGGAGGTGGAGTCCTCGGCGCCTGCTGGATCGCCGGGGTTCCGCGATTCGGCCGGGGCGCGGTGCTGAGGGGGATCGAACCGACGCTTGTCGCTCTCGGGCTCTTCTTCCTGAAGGTCGGCAGCATTCTCTACGGCAGCGGCTATGTACTGTTCGCCTTCCTGGAGAGTGGTCTCGTCGAGCGGCTCCACTGGCTCACCCGTCCGCAACTGGTCGATGCCATCGCGGCCGGGCAGTTCACCCCCGGGCCGGTCCTTTCAACGGCGACATTCGTAGGCTATCTGGTGCTGGGATGGACCGGCGCCCTCATCGCCACGCTCGGTATCTTCCTGCCTTCATTTGTGTTCGTGGCACTGACGTCGCGCCTGGTGGGGCGCCTGCGCCGATCGCCCTGGAGCGCCGCGTTCCTGGACGCGGTGAATGTGGCGGCGCTCGGGTTGATGGTGTCGGTGACGCTGCATCTGGCGACGACGGCGCTGACCGGTCCCCCAACGTGGGGCATCGCCGCGCTGGCGTTCCTCGTCCTCGCCCGCACCGCCCTGAACCCGGGGTGGATCGTCCTCGGCGGACTGGTTCTCGGGGGATTGCTGTCATGACTTCGATCGAGAGTTTCCTGTCGCAGTACGGCCTGATCGCCCTGTTTCTGCTGGCCACGGTCGAGGGGGATGTGAGCCTGATCGTCGGCGGCGTACTGGCCCACCTCGGGATTCTGCCGCTCGCGGGCGTCATGATCGCCGGCGCCTTCGGCAACCTCGGCGGCGATCTGGTGTGGTTCTGGATGGGACGCCGGCACACCGCCCGCATCCAGGCCTCAAAGCTCTACCGGGCCGTCGGCCCCCGCATCGTCCGGCTCACCCGACGGCTCGGCGCCTGGCAACTGCTCGTCGCCCGCGTCATCTACGGCACCCGGAATGCCAGCATGCTCTACTGGGGGCAGGCCGGACTCGCGCCGTTGCGCTTCGTCCTGATCGACGGTCTGGGCTGCGCACTCGCCGCGACGGGATTCAGTCTCCTGGGCTACCTGGTCGGCCATGGCACCACCGCGTTGACCGGAGAAGTGAAGCGGGTGGAACAGTGGCTGCTGGGCGCGGTGGTCGTGGGGGGAGTCATCGTGTGGGGAGTGACCCGTCTGCTGCGCCGGGAACTCCACGATCAGGACTGAATGCCGACCCGCCCTCTCCGGGTCGGCGGCTTGCCCCTGATTTCCCGGATCGGATGGCGGAGCAGGATGCAACGAAAAGTTGCGTAGCCCCTTCCGCCATGCGAAGTTACAGCCATGCAACTCGCCCCCCTCGTGGCCGACCTTCGGGCCAGGAAGGTGCCCGCGATCGCTCGCGCGATCTCGCTGGTTGAGAACGCCCGACCCGGTTTCGAGGAACTCCTCTCCTCCATTCATCCCGCGCTGGGTCACGCCCGGCGTATCGGTATTACCGGGCCGCCCGGGGCGGGGAAGTCCACCCTGACGGAGCGGCTGGTTCAGGCCTACCGGGCCCAAGGGCTGACGGTCGCCGTGGTGGCGGTGGATCCGACCAGTCCGTTCACCGGCGGGGCGCTTCTCGGTGACCGGATCCGCATGGAGTCGGTGGCGCTGGATCCCGGCGTGTTCATTCGCTCCATGGCGACCCGCGGATCGCTGGGCGGGCTCGCCACCACCACACGCGAGGTCTGCGATGTGCTCGATGCCGGCGGGTTCGACCGGATTCTGGTCGAGACCGTGGGCGTGGGGCAGACGGAGCTCGACGTCGCCAGAAGCACCGACACAACGGTGCTGGTCCTGGTGCCCGAATCGGGCGACGGCATCCAGACACTCAAGTCCGGCATCATGGAGATCGGCGACATCTTCGTGGTGAACAAGGCGGACCGGCCGGGGGCCGACCGGCTGCGGCAGGAGATCGAGATCACGCTGGGCATCCGGAGCGGGAACGCGATGCGGCATGTCCGGGCCCACCATGGCCCGTCGGCGACGGCTGCCCCCCGGACGGAGGAGCCGCCGGTGCCGAACTGGAAGCAGCCGGTGCTCGCCACGGTCGCGGCGAAGGGCGAGGGAGTGGACCAACTGGTGACGGCGATTGACGCGCACTTCGAGATGCTGTCCCGGGCCGGACAACTGGGGGAACGGCGCCGGCGCCGGCTGCACGACCGCACCCGTGAGGTGGTTGATCGCACCGCTCGGCAGTGGGTGTGGCAGGAGACCGGGGTCGAGCAGATGATCCGCGATCGGATGGACGATGTGGCCGCCGGCCGGATGAGCCCCTACGAAGTGGCCGCCGAAGTGCTGGACGGACTCAAGCAGGGAACGCGTCTATGACCGTCTCGAAGCCCGATCCCGCCTCTCGCTCGCCCGAAGAGCGCCTCGCTGCGCAGGCCCGAGAGCTGGATCAGCTCCGCGCCGAGGTGGCCGCCTGGCGCGAGCGCGCGGCGGCGCTGCCCCGGCGTGAGGATACGGATTTCACCACGATCTCCGGGCGGAGTGTCGCCCCGGTGTACACCCCTCTTGATGTGCGGGGCGATCAGTTCACAGCCTCGGGACTGCCGGGGGAATATCCCTATCTTCGCGGCATTCACCCGACGATGTACCGCGGGCGCCTCTGGACGATGCGCCAGTTCGCGGGGTTCGGGACCGCCCAGGACACCAACGAACGCTACAAGTTTCTGCTCGCCCGCGGCCAGACCGGCCTGTCGGTGGCCTTCGATTTTCCCACGCTGATGGGCTACGACGCCGACCACCCGCGGTCCGAGGGGGAGGTCGGCAAGTGCGGCGTGGCGATCTCGAGCCTCCGCGACATGGAGGATCTCTTCGCGGGGATCCCGCTCGACCGGGTCTCCACCTCGATGACCATCAACGGCCCGGCCGCCATGCTGTTCTGTTTCTACGTCGCCGCGGCGGAACGCCAGGGCGCGGACATCAGCAAGCTGCAGGGCACGATCCAGAACGACATGCTGAAAGAGTACATGGCCCAGCATGCCTGGATCTTCCCGGTGGAACCGGCGCTCAAGGTGATCGTCGATCTCTTCGAGTGGGCGGCGGAGCATACGCCGAGCTGGAACACGATCTCGATCTCCGGCTACCACATTCGCGAGGCGGGCGCCACCGCGGCGCAGGAACTGGCGTTCACCCTGGCCAACGGCTTCTGCTATGTGGAGCATGGTGTCGCGCGCGGGCTCGACGTGGACAGCTTCGCGCCGCGCCTGTCGTTCTTCTGGGACGTGCACAACGACTTCTTCGAGGAGATCGCCAAGATGCGCGCGGCCCGGCGCATCTGGGCGCGCACCATGCGCGAGAAGTTCGGCGCCACGAAGCCGCGCAGCTGCCAGATGCGCTTCCACTGCCAGACCGCGGGCGTCTCGCTCACCGCGCAGCAGCCGTACAACAACATCGTGCGCGTCGCCTATCAGGCCCTCGCCGCGGTGCTCGGCGGGACCCAGTCGCTGCATACCAACGCCCTCGATGAAACGCTCGCCCTGCCGACCGAGGCATCGGTGCGGATCGCGCTGCGCACCCAGCAGATCCTCGCCTACGAGACCGGCGTCCCGAACGTCGCCGATCCGCTGGGCGGCTCCTACTACGTCGAGGCCCTGACGGACGGCCTGGAGCGCGAAGCGGCGGGGCTCTTCGCCGAGATCGAAGCCCAGGGCGGGGTGGTACGCGCCATCGAGGGAGGCTGGTTCCAGCGGCAGATCGCCGAGTCGGCCTCCCGCTTCCAGTCCGAGGTCGAACAGCGCCGGCGGCTGATCGTCGGCCTGAACGAAGGCGTGGAAGCAGACGAGGGACCGGTCACCATCCTCAAGGTGGGTGAGGAGGCGGAGCGGGTACAGCGCGAGCGGATGGCGGCGCTCCGCGCCACGCGCGACCAGGCGTTGGTCGATGCGCGGCTGGCCGAATTGCGGCGGGCGGCCGCGGAGGGCCGAAACGTCATCCCCGCGATGCTCGACTGTGCCCGGGCCTATTGTACGCTCTTCGAGATCCGGCATGTGATGGAAAGCGTTTACGGCACCTATCGGGAGCCGGTGTTCTTCTAATCGGATCCGCGAACAGTCGGTCCTCAACCGCGGCGCTCCTGCCGGCGGTCAGGACGGTCCGATCGCGGCTGAAAGACCCATGGCAAACGACATCCAGAAGCTTCTCACGCGGCTGACCAAGCTGCGCACCGACGATCATCGCATCGTGACCTGCTATCTCAAGGTCGAACCCCGGGACCGCTCCCGGGGCAAGTACCTCATCAAGCTCAAGAACCGCATCCGTGAGGTCGAAGGGGCCCTGGAGGGGCTCGGCCTCACGCGGCACCAGCGGGAGGAGGTCAGCGCTGATCTCAAGCGGATCCAGGACCAGCTCAAGGATGCGGCCCGTCTGCCCGCGACCCAGGGACTTGCCATCTTCGCCTGCGGCCCGCTCAAGCTCTTCGAACTCGTGGGTCTCCCCAGCGTGCACCGCTCGCGCCTCGCCGTCGACCGTACGGCACTGGTGCGGGAGCTCGCCTCGGTCGAGGACGAGATCGGCACCTTGCTCACCGTGGTCCTTGACCGCACTGCCGCCCGGTTCTTCGAAGTCACGGCGTTCGGCGCCGAGGAGGTCGAGGACCTGCGCTCGGAGACCACCCGCGGCGGGCGCTTCCACAGCGACCGGGCCGACTCACCGGGCAAGGGGGAGCATCAGTACAACAACCGGATCCGCGAGGAGAAGCAGCGCCACTACGCCATGATCGCCGAGCGGCTCTTTGCGCTGCACCGGAAACGCCCGGTGCATGGTGTCGTCCTCGCGGGACCCGGCAACGACGCCGGCGCCGTGGCGGCGTTCCTGCACCCGTACCTGGCGGAGCGGCTGATGGGCGTGGTGAGTTTGAATCCGAAGGAGACCACCGCCGCGGTGGTATACGAGGCCACACTCGCTACCCGCGCCGAGTATGAGCGGGAGTCGGAGCGGACCATCGCGCATGGACTCGAGGACGCGCTCGGCGCCGGATGGGCCTCCGACGGTCCGGACGCGACGCTGCGCGCCCTCGGTCGCGGGCAGGTGCGCACCCTGCTGGTGGACGCCGACGCACAGGGCCCCGGCTTCCGCTCAAGCAAGACCGGCCGGCTGGCGGTGGCGGAGCGCGATCTCCGCAACGACGGCGACGTGCATCCCGTCCTGGACCTGATCGACGACGCGATCGAAGAGGCGCTGCGTCAGCGGGTGGAGGTGGAGGTGCTCTACGATCCGGAAGCGGTGGCCGCGATCAACGGGATCGCAGGATTGTACCGGTTCCGGTGAGTCGAAAAGCGGTTCTCTTCGACGCCGGCAACACGCTCCTGTTCCTGGATTACCCCCGGCTCGCGCCGGCGGTGGCCCAGGCGACTGGTGTTCCGCTCACTGCGGAGTCGCTGGCGCTGCAGGCGCGACCGGCGGCGCTGTCGCTCGAACGCGGGGATACCACGGACCGGGAGCGGGCCTCGCGGTATCTCGAAACACTCTTCCGGCTCGCCGGTGTGCCGGAGAGCCAGATGCCTGTGGTGCGCGAGACCCTGCTCGCGCTGCACCTCGAGAAGCATCTCTGGGGTGGTGTGCTCGACGGGACCATCGAAGCGCTGGACCGACTCCGTTCGGCCGGATACCGCCTCGGGGTCGTCTCCAACAGCGACGGCCGCGCCGAGGAGGGACTCGAGGCGGCAGGGCTCCGCGGCTATTTCGAAGTGGTGATCGACTCGCAACTGGTCGGCTTCGAGAAGCCGGACCCGCGGATCTTCGAGGCGGCGCTGCGCCGCATGGCACTCGCCCCCGAGGAGGCGATCTATGTGGGTGACATCTACGAAGTCGACGTGGTGGGGGCGCGGCGCGCCCGCATGGACGTGGTGCTCCTCGATCCGCTGGGCAATCACGCCGGACGCGACGTCCCGATCGCCGCGAGCCTCGCCGACGTCGTCGAAATGGTCCTGGCGCCGACGGGCAGCCTGACGGCCGCCTCGGCACGCACCTAAAACAACCCTCTGACCGCCGGACTCCCATGGTTGCCGCACTCGACAGGAAGCCGCTCGCTCGTCCCATCCGCGTGCTCGTGGCCAAGCCCGGGCTGGACGGGCATGACCGTGGCGCCAAGGTGGTGGCCGCCGCGCTGCGCGACGCCGGCATGGAAGTGATCTACACCGGGTTGCACCAGACCCCGGAGATGATCGCGACGGCCGCCGTCCAGGAGGACGTCGACGTGGTCGGCCTCTCGATTCTCTCCGGCGCCCACATGACGCTCTTTCCCCGGGTACGGACCCTGCTCACCGAAGCGGGCCGCCCGGACATCCTGCTCACTGGCGGGGGCATCATTCCGAAGGAGGACATGGAAGCGCTCGAGCAGCTCGGCGTGGGCAGGCTCTTCGGCCCGGGCACGCCGACGTCGGACCTGATCCAGTACATCGAGGTCTGGGCCGGCGAACATCTCCAGGGCTGATCCCGATCCCTCGTGTACACCGTGATCCTCACTTGACCACCAAGCCCGTGACCTCGCGCCCGCCGCGCCTGCGTACGCTCACCGACGAATACCTCGCCCTCGCCGCGAAGCTGCGCGAGGGCGGCGGCGCCAAGCGCGTCGCGAAGATGCACGAGAAGGGGCAGCTTGCCCCGCGGGAGCGGGTCCAGGCGCTGCTCGATCCCGGCGCGCCGTGGCTGGAGCTGGGCCTGCTCGTGGCCTACGACCAGTACGAGGGTCAGGCGCCCGGGGCGGGCGTGATCACCGGCCTGGGTATTGTCGAAGGCCGCGAAGTCGTCATCGTCGCGAACGACGCCACCGTGAAGGCCGGCTCCTGGTGGCCGGAGACGATCACCAAGATCCTGCGCGCCCAGGAAGTCGCGATGCGGCAGCGGATCCCGATCATCTACCTGGTCGATTCGGCCGGCGTGAACCTCCCCTATCAGGGCGGCGTCTTTCCAGGACAGTACGGCGCCGCGCGGATCTTCTACTACAACTCGATCATGCGACGCTACCTCTTCGTGCCGCAGGTCAGCGCCGTCATGGGGAGCTGCATCGCGGGAGGGGCGTATCTGCCCGCGCTCTCCGACGTGATCTTCATGGTCGACGGGACCAGCTTCATGGGGCTCGGTGGCCCCAATCTGGTGAAGGGCGCGACGGGGCAGGTGGTGGACGCCGAGTCCCTCGGGGGCGCGGCGATGCACACCTCCCAGTCCGCGGTCGCACATTATCGCGCCGCGACTGATCGGGAATGCGTGACGATGGTGCGCGGCTACATCGCCCGCCTGCCGCGGATGCAGCAGGTGCAGCACCGGGTGGAGCCCCCGCGCCCGCCCAGCCGTCCGGTCACCGATCTGTACGACATCCTCCCCGCCGATCACCGGCTCTCCTACGACATGCACGCCCTGCTGGCGTGTCTGCTCGATGACGGCCGGCTCGACGAGTTTCAGCCCGACTTCGCGAAGGAGCTGCTGTGCGGGCATGCCCGCATCGAAGGGCAGCCGGTCGCGATTCTCGCCAACGCCCGGACCGTCATCAAGGGCAAGGCCGGGCAGATGCCGCGGATTGGCGGCATCATCTACACCGAGAGCGCCGAGAAGGCCGCGTACTTCATCGAGACCGCCAGCCGGGAACGGATTCCGCTGCTCTTCCTGCAGGACGTCAGCGGATTCATGGTGGGGACCGAGGCCGAGCAGTCGGGCATCATCCGCGCGGGAGCCCGCTTCGTGGAAGCGATGTCCACTGCCGTGGTACCGAAGATCGTGCTGACGCTGAATCACGCGTCCGGCGCGGGCTATTACGCGATGGCGGGGCAGGGGTTCGATCCGGACTTCATCCTGAGCTGGCCCACCGGTCGGATGGCGGTCATGGAGGGAGAGTCGGCGGTGGAGGCTGTGCATGGCGTCGAGCTGGCTCGCGCCCGAGCGGAGAAGCGTCCGCCGACGCCGGAGGTGCAGACGGCCGCCGCCGCCATGCGCGCGGACTACGAGCACCAGCTCGACGCCAAAAATGCCGCGGCCCGCGGTCATGTCGATGCACTGGTCACCGTTGAGGAAACCCGGGACCAGCTGGCATTCCTGCTGCGGGTGACCAGCAACTTTGCGGGCCCGCACATCGGGCCCTTCGTCCTTCCGCCGATCGGGTGAACGGACCCCTCGCATGATGTCGCCCAGGTTCGTCGGGGTCCCGTACTGTGCCCTGGCTTTGCTTGCCGGTTTCCTCGTCGCCTGCAGCCACGCGCGGCCCCCCGTTGTGCCTCCTGCCGTCCCGAGCCGAGACGCCGCCGCCCCGGGCGCGCAGGAGGCGACGGCCGACCCGAAGCCGGTGATCTCCCCACAGGAGGCATTCGCGCGGGGCTGGATGCCGCTCCGTGCCACCGGCGTCGAGGACTTCCTCAAGGCCCACCCGACCTATGACGGCCGCGGGGTGCTCATCGGCATTCTGGACAGCGGCATTGATCCGTCGATTCCGGGCCTGACCACCACCACCGCCGGCGAGCGGAAGATTCTCGACCTGCGGGATTTCTCCGGCGAAGGCGTGGTCCCGCTCACATCGGTGGTGCCGGTGGGTGACCAGGTCACGATCGGGGGAAAGGTGCTCCGCGGCATTTCCCGCGTGCGGGCGCTGGCGGCGGGTGGGACGCTGTACGGCGGCAGCATCGCCGAGATCCCCCTCGGCGAGCTGCCTGCCGCGGACCTGAACGGCGACCGGGATGATACCGACACCCTGGCGGTCCTCGTTGCCCGGGCGAGCGATGGCTGGGTCCTGTTTGCCGACACCGATGGCGACGGCTCGCTTGCGAACGAGCGGCCGGTGCACGACTACCTGGCCTCGAAGGAGACCTTCGGGTGGCACACCGGCGCCCGGCCGCCGAATGTTGCACTCGCGGTGAATCTGCGGGACGAGAAGGGCCAGCCGCACCTCGATCTCTACTTCGACACCAGCGCCCACGGATCGCACGTGGCCGGGATCGCCTCGGGGCACGATATCTACGGTGTCGCCGGCTTCAATGGCGTGGCGCCGGGCGCCTCGCTCCTCGGTCTCAAGATCGCGAACAACGCCCAGGGGGGGATCTCGACCTCCGGCAGCATGGTCGCGGCCATCGGCTACGCGATCCGCTTCGCACAGGAGCGGCGGCTGCCGCTGGTCCTCAACCTGAGCTTCGGCGTCGGCAACGAGGGCGAAGGGCTGGCCCGGATCGACCGGACGCTCGACTCGGTGCTGGCGGCGCACCCGGATGTGATCATGGCTATCAGCGCCGGCAACGATGGCCCCGGGCTCTCCACCATGGGCTACCCCGGCTCGGCCACCCGCGCCCTCACGGTCGGGGCGACCTTTCCCGGGGTCTTCATCGGCGCCAGCGGACAGGGCGGAGACCCGGTCGCCTACTTCTCATCGCGGGGCGGGGAGCTCTCCAAGCCGGACATCGTCGCGCCCGGGCTCGCGTTCTCGACGGTGCCCCGCTGGAACGTCGGCGACGAGCGGAAGGCCGGCACCAGCATGGCGTCGCCGCATGCCGCCGGTCTCGCCGCGCTGCTGGTCAGCGGGCTCGCGCAGGAGAAGCGGACTGTCGATGCGCGGCAGGTACGTCAGGCGCTGATGGTCACCGCCCGTCCGACGGCCGCGGGGACCTACCTGGATGACGGCACCGGACAGCCGGATGTCGGGGCCGCGTGGCGGTGGCTCGCCGGAGTTCACCCGCTGCCTGACATCGCGGTGCGCGCGGCCGGCAACGGCGTGACCGCCGCGTTTCGCCACCGGCTCGTCGGCACAGCAGGGGACACGGTGCAGGCCTTCCGGCTGGTACTGCCAGCCGGCAGTCCCGAAACGGCGGTGACCCTGCGCTCCTCCGCCGCCTGGCTGCATGCCCCTCGTGAGGCGCGGCTGAACGCCGGCACCAACACGCTCACGATGAGCTACGCCGCCGATTCGATCGCGACTCCGGGCCTGCACACGGCCATCGTCACCGGCTGGACCGCCGATACCATCGCCGGGCCGGCCTTCCGGCTGGTGAACAGCATTGCGGTCGCCGACACCGGCGAGACCGTCGTGGCCGACCTCGGTCGCCTGCCTGCTGGCAACGAGGGCCGGGTGTTCTTCCAGGCCTCCGCCGCGCGCCCCTTCGCGGTCGCCTTCGCCACCCTCACCGCCGGTGAGCAGGTGGTAGCCTACCTGCACGAGCCGGGCGGACAGCCATACCGGGAGGAGAACGGCATCGGGGCAGGGTATGGTGACGAGGCGGGACTCTACATGGTGGACGGGCGGGATGTCGTTCCCGGATTCTACGAGGCCGTCGCAGTGGCACCGCCGCTCGATGGCGCCACCGCGGTGATCATCGTCGAGCACAGCCCGGTGACCATCGCGGCGACGCGGCAGGCCCACGACGTTGCCGTCACGCTCGGCAATGTCAGCGCCGCACCGGTCACCAGCGATCCCTTCGTCGTCCTGGTCGGCGCCGAGCGGAGCGTGACGGTTGCCGGGACTGGCGGGGACGCCCGTCACGTGCGGTTCAGCCTGCCTGACTGGGCGGTTCACGCCGCCGTGGACGTGAGCATGGATCGCGCGCAATGGCCGATCTTTACCGATTTCGGCGTGACGCTGTTCGACGGCGACGGCCGCCAGCTGGGCAAGTCCCCGCTGAATTACGCCTTTGGACGGCTGCACGTGGACCTGCCCAAACGCGGGGGCGGGGACGTCGATCTGGAACTCTTCCCGGGGCTCGCTGAGCCCTCCGCAGCGCAGCGGTGGTCGGCGACCGTGTCGGTCCGGCTCTATGCCGATTCCGCCCATGTCTCGCGGCTCGCGGGGAGCCGCGTCACCGTGGCCCCTGGGGCTTCCTCCACGCTGCACGTTCCGATGGAGCCACCGGGGCTGCCTATCGGCGAAGGCTTCGTGCCGCTGGGCATCGTTGTCGTGCCGGAGCAGGATCGCACCTGGACCCGAGAGGTGCCGCTCCCGGCACCGACAACCACGAGTACTCAATGACCGCGAAAACTGTCCGCGTCGCCGCCGGCCAGGGATTCTGGGGCGACTGGCTCGAAGCGCCCGTCCGTCAGGTGAAGGGCGGCCCGATCGACTACCTCATGATGGACTACCTCGCCGAGGTGACCATGTCCATCATGCAGAAGCAGAAGTCGCGGGACCCTCGCTACGGCTACGCGCGCGACTTCGTGCCCCTCATGGAGCGCATCCTCCCCGACATCGCCGCGAAGGGCATCAAGGTCACCAGCAATGCCGGCGGGGTGAATCCCCGGGCCTGCGCGGAGGCGGTCCGCGAAGTCGCCCGCAAGCTGGGCCTGTCGGCCAAGGTGAAGATCGGCCTCGTGAGTGGTGATGACATCCTGCCGAGGCTCGATGAGCTGCTGGCCAAGGGGCACGAGCTGCGCGATCTCGACACCGGACGCCTGCTCACCGATGTGCGGGACAAAGTGCTGTCGGCGAATGCCTATCTCGGCATGGCCCCGATGGTGGAGGCGCTGCGGCGCGGCGCCCAGGTAGTCATTACCGGCCGGGTGACCGATACCGGTCTCACCCTCGGGCCGCTGTTCCACGAGTTCGGCTGGGACGTGAATGACTGGGACAAGGTTGCCGCGGGTACCGTGGCGGGGCACATCATCGAGTGCGGCGCCCAGTCGAGCGGCGGCAACCTGCTCAAGAACTGGCGCAAGGTCAAAGGACTCGAGAATCCCGGGTTCCCGATCGCCGAGGCGAGCGCCGATGGCACGTTCATCGTGACCAAGCACCCTAACACCGGTGGCGTCGTGAACGTCGCGAGCGTGACCGAACAACTGGTCTACGAGATGGGCGATCCGCACACCTACATCACGCCCGACGGGGTCGCCGACTTCACCTCGATCCAGCTCGCCCAGGCGGGCAAGGACCGCGTGAGGGTCAGCGGCATCCGCGGGCGCGAGAAGACCGACAAGCTCAAGGTCTCGATCGCCTATTTCTACGGCTACAAGGCGGTCGGCACCCTCGTCTACAGCTGGCCCGAAGCCTACGAGAAGGCGAAGGCCGCCGACCGGATCCTCCGTGCCCGCCTCAAGGACCTCGGCCTCGAGTTCGAGCAGATCCTCACCGAGTTCGTGGGCGTGGATTCGACCCACGGGCCGCTGGCCGGCCCGGCGGATCCGGAGGCCCCCGAGGTGCAGCTCCGCGTCGGTGTCCGCTCGAAGGACAAGGCCGCCGTGGAGCGCTTCACCCGCGAGATCGCCCCGCTGGTGCTGACCGGGCCGCCGAGCGTGACCGGCTTCGCCGGTGGGCGTCCCGAGGTGCAGGAGGTGGTGGCGTACTGGCCGGCGCTGATCGATCGGACCGAGATCGAGCCGTTCGTGCAGGTGGAGGTGCTCGATGCCTGATGCACGGAAGAGTCGGGGCGGCGCGGCTCCGGCGACCCGCCTCCTGCAACTCCGCTACCTTGCTCACGCCCGGTCAGGGGACAAGGGCGACACCGCGAACGTGGGGCTCGTGGCGCTGGAGCCGGAGTACTATCCGCTGCTGGTCAAGGAGGTGACGCTCGCGCGGGTCACGCGTCACTTCAAGGGCATGGTCAAAGGGGTCGAGCGTTTCGAACTCCCTAATCTGAAGGCGCTGAATTTCCTCCTGCATGGCGCCCTCGATGGCGGCGGCACTATCTCGCTCAAGACCGACGCGCAGGGGAAGGTCTACTCGACCGCGCTCCTGCGCATGGAGATCCCCGTACCGGTCGCCCTCGCTCGCCGGCTCGCGCCCAGGAGCTGAGATGACTCTCCTCACCGCGCTCACCGAGGGTGTGCTCACGCTCACCCTGAACCGCCCCGAGAAGCGAAACGCGCTCGACTCGGCACTGATTGAGGCGCTGCATCAGGCGCTCGATCGCGCCGATCTCGATGCCGCGGTACGGGTGGTCGTGGTGCGGGGAGCGGGCAGGGACTTCTGCGCCGGCGCGGACCTCGAGGAACTGCTCGATTCCGCCCTGCGCACAATGGAGGACAACGAACGGGCAGCTCTCCGGCTCGGCAGGCTCTTCGTTCGGATGCGGGAACTGCCCAAGCCGGTGGTTGCCCTCGTGCAGGGGCGCGCGCTCGCAGGGGGGGCGGGGCTCGCCACCGGATGCGACCTGGTGCTCGCCTGCGAGACCGCCCAGTTCGGCTATCCGGAAATCCAGCGCGGCTTCGTGCCGGCGATGGTCATGACAATGCTCCGCCGCCTTGTCGGAGAGCGCCGGGCCTTCGATCTCGTCGCGACCGGACGGCTGCTCACTGCGGAAGAGGCCCTGGAGCACGGACTGGTTTCACGCGTCATTCCGGAGACGGTCTTCGAGTCTGCGGCGGCAGCGGTCATCGCCGGCCTCGCGTACAGCAGTGCATCGGCGCTCGCGCTGACCAAGCGGCTGCTCTACGAACTTGATGGTCAAAGCTTCAGCGAAGGCATCGCGCTCGGCGCGCGGGTCAACGCCCTGGCCCGCGCCCACCCCGAATTCCGGACGGCCATCTCCGCCTTCCTCAAGAAATGAGACGCCTCAAGCTCTTTCTTGCCGTCCTCGGCTTTCTTCTCGCAGCCGCCGGCATCGGGCTCGACAGCCAGCCGCTCGTCTGGGCCGCTATGGCGGTGCTCGCGGTAGCGCTCGCACTCCGATTCTGGCTTCGCGGCAAGAACTGAGGGCGCTCCGACTGCGGACACGCCCCACCCGGAGTTTCTCGCCCCGCTCTTCGTCGTTTCGTACCGCTGCATCCCTGACCCGCCCGGTAGCTTCGCCGGGTGACCCCACTCGCTGATCGCATCGCCGAGGCTCGCCGCCTCCTTCATGGCCACTACGGCTTCCAGGACTTCCGTCCCCTGCAGCGGCGTGTCGTCCAGTCGGTGCTCGCCGGTCGCGATGTTCTCGCGGTGCTGCCGACGGGAGGCGGCAAGTCGATCTGCTTTCAGGTCCCTGGCCTGGTGCTTGGCGGGCTCACGGTCGTCATCTCTCCGCTGCTGGCGCTGATGCAGGATCAGGTTGCCGCCCTGCAGCACCGCGGCGTTGCAGCCGACACTCTGAACTCGCTCAAGGCACCGGCCGATCAGGAGGCTGCCCTCGCCCGGGTGGCCGACGGCTCAATGCGACTGCTCTATGTCTCTCCCGAGCGCGCGCCGCGACTCGCCCTCGATCTCGCCCGTCTCAACAAGCGCCCGTCCCTGCTCGCGATCGACGAGGCGCACTGCATCAGTGAGTGGGGGCACGACTTCCGACCCGGCTACCGGCAATTGGCGATCTTCCGCGAGGAGCTGAGCCGCCCCCCCACCGTCGCGCTGACTGGCAGCGCGACGCCGGAGGTACGCATGGATATCACCCGCTCGCTCGGCTACGGGAAGCATGATCTGCATCTCGGTTCGTTCGATCGTCCCAATCTGCGGTTCGAGGTGCAGCGAATCCGGGGCAGCGCCGAACGGCTGCCGCGGCTGCGCGCGATGCTGGCGCCGCGGCCAGGCCTCAGCATCGTCTACGTCCCGACGCGGAACAGCGCCGATGCGGTGGCGCAGGCACTCTGGTTCGCCGGCCACCGGTCCGCCTCCTATCATGCCGGGCTCACTCGGGAGCGCCGTGCCGAGGTATTGGCACGGTTCACGGCTGAAGAACTCGATGTCGTCGTCGCGACATCCGCATTTGGCATGGGGATCGACGCACCGCGGGTGCGGCTGGTGGTGCACTGGGGGATGCCCCCGACGCCGGAGGCCTACTATCAGGAATCCGGGCGGGCCGGGCGTGACGGGCAGCCGGGGCGGTGTGTGCTCCTGCATCATGTGTCTGACGCGGAGGTTCACCGCCGCCAGCTCGATGTGACCTTTCCTCCCCGCAAGGTGCTCGAGGAGCTCTGGGCCGATCCGGGCCGACGCGCGCGTCACCCCGCCGGGGTCGTGGCGTCCGCCGACCGGCTCGCGGCCGAACTCTGCCCTGAGCAGGGCGCGGTGGATTGGGGTCGAGTGACGCGGCGGCGCTCCGCGGCGGCGGATCGGCTGCAGGTGGTCGAACGCTACGCCACCATGGCCCGCTGCCGGCGACAGGCGTTGCTGGCGTACTTCGGGGAGGAGGCTCGGCCCTGTGGCAACTGCGACGTCTGCTCGGGGGCGCAGGCTCCGCTGCGGCGCATTGTCGCCGTATTCCGCCGGTAGCGGGTCGCTGGCGCTCCGGCTGCTCTAACTTACCAGCGCGATCCGGTACACCCGTCCCGACGCCATGACCACATAGACCTCTCCATCGGCATCCTCGCCGAATGACACGATGTTGTCGTTCGTGAGGGGAGGGGAGAGTGGGGTGTAGACGGGGACAGGAGTCCCGGTGCTGCTGCGGACGCTGCGGATGAACCCGGTGCAGTAGTCGCCGTAGAAATAGGTGCCCCGGAGGTCCGGATATTTTCTGCCGCGGTACACGTACCCTCCGGTGACCGCGCAGGACGGGCTGTGGGCGTACTCGATGACCGGCAGCACCAGCCCCGTGGTGACGCACCCCACGGCCGGCACGAAGCAGTGTGTGCCTTCAACAAACGGCCAGCCGAAATTGTTGCCGCCGACGACCGGGGTTGGCAGGTAGTCGATCTCCTCCCAGAGGTCTTCCCCCACGTCGGCGATCCAGAGCTCACCGTTCGCCCGGTCGAAGCTCCAGCGCCATGGATTTCGGAGCCCGAGCTGCCAGATCTCTCCCCGCCAGCCCGGCCGGCCCACATACGGGTTGTCCGCCGGGATCGTGTAGGGCGCAACCCCGTCGACGTCGAGCCTCAGGATCTTGCCCAGGAGCGACGCGCTGTCCTGCGCGGTGAAGAGCACCGAGTCGGTCGGGCTCCCGTCGCCCAGACCGAGATACAGCTTGCCGTCCGGTCCAAAGCTGATCAGCCCGCCATACAGCACGCTCTCCGAATCCTGGGTCTGGCTCAGGATTGTGGTTCGGCTGGCGGGGATCGCGTGGTCAAAGCTCGCGTCCGCCTGGAACTCGGCGAGCTGACTGTCCCCGTTCAGGTCCGCGTAGTAGACGAAGAGCCGCCGATTGGCCGCATAGTTGGGGTGAAAGGCGATACTGTAGACGCCATACTCGCCAGTGGAAGGATTGGTGAGGCCGGTGAGGTTGAGGAAGGCGGAATCCTGTCGCACCCCGTTCTTTCGCAGGAGGATCCGGCCGCCGCGCTCCACGATCATCAGCCGGGACGCGTCGCCCGGGGGACCCGCGACAAACACCGAAAAATCGAAGCCGCTATCGACCGGCACGAGCGCAAGCGCGCTGATCGGGCTGCGCGGTGCGGTGGAATCACCGCATGCGGCAACGAGGATGGCGAGGCCTATGAGTCCGAGTGGTCGAACCGTCGAGCCGCCGATGAAGGTCGTCATGTCGAGTGCCCTGGCTGCGCTGTGAGGTGCATAAAGATAAACGAGGCGCCGGTCGAAGACGCCTGATTATATTCTCCGCCACTCTTCCCAACCCCTCGATCGAGTCTTGACCATGGATCTCTCGCTCTACTTCTCCGAGCAGCATCTTCAGGTCCGCGACATGGTGCGCGAATTCGCCCGGACCGAGGTTGCCCCGGTGGCCCGCGAACTCGACCGCACCTCCGCCTTCCCCTGGGAAAACGTCCGCAAGATGGGAGACCTCGGCCTGCTGGGCGTGCCGTGGCCGGAGGAGCTCGGCGGCGCAGGCATGGATCAGCTTTCCTACTATATCACGATCCACGAACTGGCGAAGACCGATGCCAGCCACGCGCTCACCATCAGCGCGCACACCAACCTCGGTACTTCGCCGATCGTGGACTTCGGAACCGCCGAGCAGAAGCAGCGCTACGTGCCGCTCCTCGCCTCGGGCAAGGTACTGGGGGGCTTCGGGCTGACCGAGCCCGGGGCGGGGAGTGATGCGGGCGGCACGGCGACGACCGCCGTCGACAAGGGCGACCACTATCTCCTCAACGGTGCCAAGATCTTCATCACCCACGCCGGCGTCGGCGAGATCTTTGTGGCGACCGCGCGCACTGAGCCCGGCAAGGGGAACAAGGGCATTACGAGCTTCATTCTGACCAAGGAGACCTGTGACCTCGAGACCTGTCGTGCGGTTGGGGTCGGTCACGAGGAGAGCCTGCCGCGAATCAGGGGTTTCCGCGCGGGCAAGAAGGAAGACAAGATGGGCTGGCGTGCCAGCGACACCCGCGAGCTGATCTTCGAAGACGCGGTGGTGCCCAAGGAGAACATCCTCGGGGCCCCGGGACAGGGGTTCATCAACTTCTTGAAGACCCTCGACGGCGGCCGGATCGGCATCGCGGCGCTCTCCCTTGGCATCGCCGAAGGCGCGTATGAGGAAGCGTTGCGGTACGCCGGCATCCGGAAGCAGTTCGGCAAGCCGATCGGCAGCTTCCAGGGCGTGAGTTTCCAGCTCGCGGACATGGCGACCGAAATCGAGGCGGGGACTCATCTCCTGTACCACGCCGCCTGGCTCAAGCAGAATGGCAAGCCGTTCAAGAAGGAGGCGGCGATGGCCAAGCTCTTCTGCTCCGAACTGGCGATGCGGGCCACCACCAGGGCAGTGCAGATATTCGGCGGATACGGTTATACCACGGAGTATCCGGTCGAGCGGATGATGAGGGACGCCAAGGTCTGCGAAATCGGAGAAGGGACGAGCGAAATCCAGCGTATCGTCATCGCGCGGCAGATCCTGGGCGAGATCGCCAGCTGAAGAAACCGTGAGGGGCGGTGATCCCGAACCGCTCCTTCCCGGATCGCCTGTTGCTCTAACCCCCAGCCAATCCTATCTTTAGCCCATGCCTCTGAATTGGCTGGGCAATTGGTACGCTCCCGTGGCGGCCGTTCTCCTTCTGGGGGGACGGCTCCTCGGTGCCCGGCCGCGTATCGTGGGACGGCGCGCTCCAGCGGTCGTCCCGCCAGTAGTGGATCAGCTTCGCCGCAGGAAGACCGGTGGTGCCGGGCACCCAAGCGCTCCTCGCGCCGGGGCCGAACGGCATTCCGCAGGATCGTATCCCAATTCCACGTCCCAGGCGACCGAATGGTCGGTCGCGGGGCAGTCCCGGTGGTCAGGGCGCAGGTCTATGACCCGCGCCAACCCGACCGCCGGGCTCCAGACTTTTTTGACCGGACACGCGGATCCTCGGCGCATAGGCGCCGGACGGGTCTTGGCGCCTCCGGCCGAGGTTCGCACGCGTGAAGCGCGAAATTCTGATCAACGGGAGCCAGCGGGAGACCCGCGTGGCAATTCTCGAGGACGACCGCCTCGTGGAACTCCTGGTGGACCGCCAGGATCACCGCCGCATCGTCGGCGACATCTACCTGGGCAAGGTCGAAGCCGTCCTTCCGGGGATTCAGGCCGCCTTCGTCGACATCGGGCTGGAGAAGAGCGCCTTTCTCCACGCGTCCGATCTGCTCGAGCCTGAAGAGGACGAGGAACCGACCGGCGAGGAGGGCGATGACGCCTTCGAAGAAGCCGCGGAGATCGAGGGTGCCGAGGAAGGCGAAGGCAAGGGCCGGGGTCGCGGCCGCCGGGGCGGTGAGGCCGCCGTCGCGAGCGAACCACGCCAGCGGGAGGTCCGGTCCCGCCGGGCGCTTCCCGACATCTCGGATATCGTCAAGAAGGGGCAGACCCTCCTCGTGCAGGTGACCAAGGAGCCCATCTCCACCAAGGGCTGCCGGGTCACGGCGCAGATCTCCCTTCCGGGCCGCTTCCTGGTCTACATGCCCTACGCCTCCAAGGTAGGCGTGAGCCGGAAGATCGAAAGCAAGGAACTCCGCAGCAAACTCCGCGAAATGGTGGCGACCTACCTGCCGAAGGATGCCGGCGGCATGATCGTCCGCACCGTGGCTGAAGGGGTCACCGAGGAGCACGTCCAGCGGGAAGTCGAGGGACTCCTCGGACTCTGGAAGAAGATCAACCGCAAGAAGACCTTCGTCCGTGCCCCCGCGCTCGTGCAGCGGGAGACTTCGCTGACGCGCGGCATCATTCGCGATCTCTTCAGCGCCAAGGTCGACTCCCTCCAGGTTGACTCGAAGGAACTCTACAATGAGATCGAGCTCTACCTGAAGCAGGTGGACCCTGAGCTGGTCGACCGGGTCAATCTGTACAGCGAGAACGTCCCGGTCTTCGACAAGTTCGACATCGAAAACGAGATCCGCGACCTGTTCAAGGCGCGGTGCGATCTCCCCACGGGCGGCTACATCATCATTCAGCCGACCGAGGCGCTGGTTTCGATTGACGTCAATACCGGCCGCTACACCGGCAAGCGCGATCCCGAGAAGACGATCCTAAAGACCAATCTGGAGGCCGCGCGCGAGATCGCCCGACAGATCCGCCTGCGCGATATCGGTGGCATCATCGTCTGCGACTTCATCGACATGGAGACCCGGACGAATCGCGAGCGGGTGCTGCAGGAACTGCGGCAACACCTGGGTCGTGACCGGGCGCGCACCAAGGCGTTCGCCGTCTCGGAACTCGGCTTGATCGAGATGACCCGGCAGCGGGTCCGGCCCTCGCTGTGGCACTCGATGACCGCCGAATGCCCCGCCTGCGGCGGTACCGGCCGGGTCTTCACGCCCGAGGTCATCGCCAGGCGCCTGGAACGGACCCTCAAGCGGGCAGGGCGGGAGCGGCGGGAACGGCAGCTGGCGGTCCGGGTGCATCCCGAGGTGGCACTGTACCTCCTCGAGGAGGAACCGAAGCTGATCCACACCCTCGGCAAGATGACCGGACTGGAGCTGGAGCTCCGGGACGACCCGATGATGCGGGTGGACGAGTTCCGACTGATGAGCCGGCCGGGGGGTCGGGACGTCACCGATCTTTACGCGGTAGCGTAGCTCCCCAGCCCCTTGCCGAAACCCCTGCCCGCGGCTACAGTTACGGGCTCTTGAGGCCAGTCTTTTCGACCACGAGTCCCATATGTACGCGATTATCCGCGCAGGCGGAAAGCAGTTCCGAGCCGAGAAGGGGATGACTCTCCAGATTCCGCTGATGGACGATGCGGTCCCGGGGAGCACCCTGACCTTTGGTGAAGTGTTGCTGTCTTCTGACGGGACCACCGTCAAGGCGGGCACTCCGCTCGTGAAGGGCGCCAAGGTCACCGCCGAGGTCATCGGGCTGGCCAAGGGGATCAAGATCTACGTCTGGAAGTTCAAGCGCCGGAAGAACTACCGCCGGAAGACCGGCCACCGCCAGAAGTACACCGCGGTGCGTATCACCGAAGTGACGGTCTGAGGATACCATGGCTCATAAAAAGGGCGTCGGCTCCAGCCGCAACGGCCGCGATTCGAATCCGCAGTACCTTGGCGTCAAGCATTACGGTGGCGAGCAGGTGATCGCGGGCAACATCATCGTGCGTCAGCGCGGGACCAAGTTCCATCCCGGCAGGAATGTCGGTCTCGGCAACGACCACACCCTCTTCGCGCTCGTGGATGGGGTGGTCAAGTTCGAGCACAAGGACAAGAAGCGGATGAAGGTGTCCGTGTATCCGGCTGAGGCCGCTGTGACCGCGAGCTGAGGTTCGGAGCGATATCGGAGTGCGGGGCCGGAGATCTCTCCGGCCCTTTTCTTTTTGCTCCTGGTCGCCCACAGTGAAACATGCTCGGCCATGCCTGCGTTAGATTCAGCTGACCTGATGCCAAGGGGTGTGTATGGCCGGAATCTTTGATGCCCTGAACCGGGAACTCGAGACGTTCGGGAAGCGGGCCCAACAGGCGCTCGATGAGGGCAAGCTCCAGCTGGAACGCTTTCGGCTGCAGAGGGAGCGGGATGAGGCGGCCAGGAAACTCGGCTACCTGTTCCACCAGCGGGAACGCGGCCGGACCATCGAGCAGACGGAACTGGACGCCTGGCTTCAGCGCATGGATGCCCACGACGCCTCCATTGCGCGGGTCGAGCGAGAGATGGCCGCCACCAAGGGGGAGTCGGTGACGGTGAGCGATTCGCCGCCACCCGCGAGTGCCCAGACCGGGGAGTCAGAGGTGGTGAAGTAAACGTCCTCAGGAAAGCCCCCTGATCACCGTATGTGAGAACGCCCCCCGGCATCCGCCCGAGGGGCGTTTCGCTCGTCAGGGGCTACGTCGACTCCTAGTAGGATGGAGGCAGCTTCCGGTAGCGTTCCAGCAACTCGGTCTGCCGGCTGGTATAGGGGATCTCGATGCCACGGATGAAGACGTGATCCGCGTGAGACGCAAAGTCGAGCGGGTCCGCCGACCATACCACGACATTCGCGACCTTGCCACGCTCCAAAGATCCGTAACGATCATCCGCTCCGAAGGCGCGGGCTGGCGCCAGGGTGATCGCCGCGAGGGCGGCATCCCACGACATGCCGAAGCGGACGGCGTGCCCGGCGGACCAGCGCAGGTTCCTGGGACCGCCGCTCTGGCTCTCCGTGAGGACGACCGATACCCCAGCGCGCTGCAGCAGCGTGGCCGCGTCGAAGCGGGCGCCGGGTCCGTCGAAACTCGGAATGTCGTCGATCGGATTGAGGACCACCGGCACGTTGGCCGCGGCCAGTTCTCCGGCCAGCTTCCACGCCTCCACGCCGCCGCGAATGATCAACTTGAGCCGGAACTCGCGGGCCAGCCGAAGTGCGCTCGCGATGTCGCTTTGCCGATTGGCGTCGATTACCACCGGCAGTTCTCCCCGCAGCACTGGCCCCAGAGCTTCCAGGTTCGCAGCGCTGGCGGAAAGCGCCTGCATCTGGTTCTTCCGGAAGTCGGCTTTCCTCCGGTCATATTCCTGCGCATCGGTGAACAGCCGCCGGAGCGCCTCCAGCACGCCGGCCCTGCTGCCGCCCCCCGCACTCTTGCTGGATTCACTCAGGTTGATGACCATCGCGAGCGGGGAGCGAGCGACCATTGATTCGATCCGGTCGCCCAGCAGGTCGATCAGCACCGACTGCCCGGCCACCAGTCCGGATGACGGGCCGGTAACTGCGGTGGTGACCCCTTCCAGCCGCGCGATGGCAATCAGCGGAGTCGCGGGGTCGATGCCCTCGGCCACATTGAAGGCGGCGTTGATGTCGCCGGCATGATTCGCTTCGTTCGTGGCATCCACCGAGCCGACCTGCTGCAGCCCAAGCGTCGTGTTCGCATGCATGAGCCCGGGCGTGACCCATTTCCCGGTGGCATCGATCCTGGTGGCATCGCCCGGAATGGTGACGCTGGTGCCGACGTCGAGGATGCGGCCGTCGCGGATCAGGACGGTCGCATGCTCGAGCTTCGGGCCGGAGACCGGATAGACCGTTCCGCCGGTGATGGCGATGGTCTGCGCAGCCGTTATCGCCGGGAGTGCGGCGATCATCGCGGCGACGAGTAGGACGCGCACGCGGGCCATCATCGGCCCACCCCCGGCTCCGCGATACCCAGATTGAAATCCGTGGAGGGCTGATGTCTGGGGTCGTGCCGGTCGAAGACCAGCCAGCCATCGTTGTAGACCTGATCCGCGGTGCTGTAGATCGAGAAGGGGTCGCCGGACCAGAGCACCACATCCGCCATCTTGCCGGCCTCCAGCGTGCCGGTCACCGAATCGATGCCGAGTGCCCAGGCCGGATTCGCCGTGATCCAGCGAATGGCCTGTTCGCGGGTCACCACGATCCCAACCTGCTGACCCGCATAGAGCGCCTTCGCGGCCTCCTGGTTCAGGCGCTGGATGCCGATCGGATCGTCCGAATGTATGATCGCACGCGCGCCGGCCTGGGTAATGAGCGCCGCGTTCTGGGGCACGGCATCATACGACTCCATCTTGAAGCAGCACCAGTCGGCCCACACCGAGGCGGCGATGCCCTCGCGGGCCAGCAGGTCGGCCACCTTGTACCCCTCGACCACGTGGTGGAACGATCGGATGGTGAACCCGAACTCATGCGAGAGGTCGATCATCTGCGCCATCTCGTCGGCGCGATAGCAGTGGTTGTGCACCAGGATCCGTCCGCGCAGCACATCGGCCAGCGTCTCGAGCTGCAGGTCGCGATCCGGTGGATTGCCCTTCCGGCTCTTCAGCCATTCATCCCATTTGTGGCGGTACTGTTCCGCGCGGATGAACGCCTCACGATAGCCCGCCATGTTGCCCATCCGGGTGGATGGTCCCCGACTCTGATAGACGCGCTTCGGGTTCTCCCCGCACGCCATCTTGAGTCCGTAGGGTGCGCCGGGGAATTTCATCTCCTGCACCGTGCGCGCCGGCGTCAGCCGAAGCGTGGCCGACCGTCCCCCGATCAGGTTCGCGGAGCCCGGCAGCGCCTGGATGGTCGTGACGCCGCCGGCGATCGCCAGAGGGATCTGCGGATCCTGCGGCCAGAAGCTGTGTTCCGCCCAGACCTGGGCCGTCACCGGATTCGTGGCTTCGTTCCCGTCACTTTCCGCGAAGGTGCCGGGCGCGGAGTACACGCCGAGGTGGCTGTGAGTATCGATCAGACCGGGGGTGACGAACTTCCCTGTGCCATCGACGACGGTCGCGTCGGCCGGGGGCTCGAGGGTTGTGCCGACGGCGACGATCCGCCCCTCACGGAAGAGAATCGACCCGCGCGCGATCTCCGGGCCGGCGCCCGTCATGATCGTTGCGTTCCGGATAAACACCGGTGGGTTTGGCTTTCGCTTGTAGGTGGACGGATACTGGCTACGCTCCCAGCTCAGCGTGGTCGTCTTGGCCGACGGACCGGCGGCCGGGCTCGGAGTCGCGGGCTGGGTGCGGCCGGCACAGCCTGCGAGCGTCAGCGAAAGCAGTCCCATGATCGAGGAGCGCAGCATCGGGGTGTTCCTTTCCACGATCGGGATCAGGGGTTTACCGCGATGAAGACCACCGGAGAGTTGGCTAGTTCGACCCGGACGACCCGATGAGGGAGAGCGGTCGTCACGAAGAAAGAGACCCGCTGCTGCCCTCCCTCCAGATCAGCTCGGTAGCATTCGAAGCTGCCGGCCGGGGTATTCACCTTCGCAATATCAGCGGCGGTGAGGGTCATGGCGCGTACCGCATTCTCGCCGGAGACGAACACCTGAAAGGACCAGCGGGTGTTCATCGCCCACGGCAACAGCGGAAGGATGGCCTGGACCGCGTTGTCGTCGAGGACCGTGGATGCGATCGCGGTGTCCACCGTGAAGTGCTCCGGGCCCTTGCTCCCGACCACCTGGACCTCACCCCGCACCCGACCGCCACCGTAGCCGAGCCGAATCTTCGTATCCTGGCCGCGCACGACCCCCGTCTGATCCAGGTGCCGCATGCGGCCGACGGTGTCAAAGGTCAGGGTGGTCGTCTGATTGAGCGCCTGCCCCAGCTGGGTCCGCTCGGAGTAGATCAGGCTGTCTCCGGCACGCACCAGTCGCGTCACCTGCAGCCCGATTGTCTGACCCTGAGCGAGAATGGCGAGCGTATCCGTCCGCGGTGACATCGCGCCCAGATTGAGCACCAGCGCACCGGTTTGCGGCTCGACCTCGGCGGCGGTGAGCGGGCGGCCGTCGCTGGCGAAGAGTTGCACCGGGGCGATCCTGCTGAGTGGTCCGAAGAGGCGAGCGCCATCGCCCACGACGACGGTGACGAGGGCATTCGCCGGGAATGCCCGGCGAGCGACAGCGCGGACCTGCGCCGCGGTGATCGCCGCGACCTTCATCCGATATCCGGCGACATAGCTCGCGGGGAGTCCGAGCACGCTCGTCTCGGTGATGCCGCCGGCGAGCTGGCTGGCCGTCTGCAGCCGCAGGGCGAATCCGCCCGCGACGTTCTCCCGCGCGCGGGCGAGTTCTCGTGCGGGGGCGAGTTCGTTTCTGAGCACCTCCAACTGGGCGTACATCTCGCGCAGCGCCGAATCGGCGACCTCGGCCGGCACGGCTGCCGTCGCCTGGAAGAGCCCGAGCCGCGCGGTCCGCAGGAACGAGGCGCCGGCCGCCGAGGTCCACGCATGCTCCCGCCCAAGCGCGCGAATGAGCCGGCCATTGCGTTCGTCACCGATCACGCGATTGAGGACTGCCGCGGCATAGTACGCCGTATCGGTGCCGGCGAACGTGGTGCCGCCGACCAGGATGCTCGCGTCCAGCGCGCCGGGCGCATGCACCAGGACGATGCCGCGGGGCGGAGCGCTCCTTGTCGGGACTGGCAGCGGAGCCGGCTTGATGCCCTTCCAGGCGCCGAAGGCCTTGATTGTGAGGCGCCGCGCTTCGGGCAATGTGATGTCACCGACCACGACGAGAATTGCCCCGGCGGGCCTTACCCGCGCCTTGTGGAACGCCAGCAGATCGTCGCGCGTGATCGCGGTGACCGATCCGGGTGTCGCCCGGCGCGCGTAAGGGAAGCGCTGGTAGGCCCCGAGCAGGAAGATTCGGGCGGCGAGGGTGCCCGGATCAGCGAGACCACCCTGCAGCGCCTCGGCGGTCTGATTGCGGAGCAGTCCCAGTTCATCGGGCGTCAATGCCGGCCGGAGCAGCCCGTCGGCGATCAGCTCGAAGGCCAGCGCGGCATGCGCCGACACGACGTCGGCCTGGACTGTGAGATAATCCGGATCGGCGGCGGCACTCAGCGAACCGCCCACTCCTTCGATCGCCGCCGCGACCTGCGACGCGGTCAGGGTGCCGCCGCCTCGTGTGGCGAGCGCGGCCAGCATCTCGGCGGTTCCCTCTCGTCCCGGCGGATCGAACGCGCTGCCGGCCGGCACCGAGAGCGCCAGCGAGAGGACCGGCTGCCGGTGCTGTTCCAGGAGTATCAATCGCAGCCCGTTGGCAAGGACGGCCTGCTGGGCGCGGGGCAGGGCGGGGGCCACGATCGGGGCGGGTTCGGGCGGCCCGGCGGGCGCCTGCTGGGCAGTGAGCGGACTGACGGCGGCGAGCAGGACGCCAAGCGGCATGACGCGATTCATGGCGTGGTCTCCGGTACGACGATCATCGTCAGGGCGCGGTCCGCGGCCAGCCACGTCGCCGCCGCTTGGCGGACGTCTGCAAGCGTGACCGCCAGGATGCCCGCCAGTTCCGTGTTGACCGACTCGACGGCCCCGTGAAGCGCGGTCGCGTGATGCAGCGCTTCCGCGACGTCGGCGGGACGTTCGCGTCCGCTGACCGCGGTCGCGAGGTAGATATTCCGCGCACGGAGGAGGTCCGCGTCCGTCAGGCCCGGGCCAGCCGCCCATGCCGCCTGTGCGGCCAGCTCGGCGCCTAACGAATCGGCGGTCACCCCCTCGGCCGCCACGGCGAAGAGCCCGAAGACGCCGGGACCCGCCCGGTCCGTTAGTAGCCCGCCCTGGGTGGCATCGGCCGTCCGGGTTTCGCGCACCATCCTGGCAGTGAGGCGAGAGCCGGGGCCCTGGCTGAGAATGATGCCCAGCAGCTCGAGCGCCGGAGTGTTCGCGTCGCGATGGGCCGGAATGGGATAGAAACGGCCGACTGCCACCCGGCCCGCGAGCCGGTCGCGCAGCGTCGTGCTGCGCGGGCCCGAGACGGGCGCGGGCGTGCAGCCAGGCTCTGGCGTGTCGGCCCCCCGCGGGATGTCGCCGAAATAGGCTTCGATCTGCTGCCGGGTCGCCGCGGGGTCGAAGTCGCCCGTGACTACGAGTCGCGCGTTGCTGGGGCGATAGTACTGCTGGAAGAAGTTCCGTGCGTCGGCAGTCGTGAGGGACCGGATCGTGCTGACACGGCCGATCGAGGGGTGCGCGTATCCCGGACAGGTGGTGGAGTCATAGACGGACGCGATCGCGTCGAAGATTGCGCCCGTATAGGCCTCGCCGCCGATCCGCGCCTCGAGGTCGCTGAGGAGGCCGCTCTGGCTCTGGCCGACCGTGGTGTCATTGATGGCCAGGGACCGCATCCGTTCAGCTTCGAGCCACAGGCCGAGATTGAGCCGGTTGGAGGGGAGCGTCTCGCTGTAGCGGGAGAACTCCTCATCGACAGCTGCAGTGAGCCGCCCCCCGGCATCCTCGACGATTGCGCCATGGCCCCCGGCGGGGACATTGGCCGACCCGGTGAACATCAGGTGCTCGAACAGCCGCGCCAGCCCGGCCTTGGTCGGTGGCTCATTCCGCGATCCCGCGCGGTACCAGACGCTCACCGCCACCACCTGACTTGTGTGATCCGGGGCCAGCAGGACTTCGAGGCCGTTGGACAGGGAGAAACGCTCGTAGCTGATACGCCCTGCATCCTGGGCGCGGAGCGGCAGGGCGCCAGAGAGGGTCAGCAGGAGCACCACGATGGGAATGACGGGCCACACCCGGCTGGGTGTCGGCGCTGTCTGGCGATGAGTCACGCGGGGCCTACGATAGAGTCGGAAGTGCGGTTTCGTCGCCCGGCGGGCGCCGGGTTCGCCGAGAGAAGGTAGCGGCTCACCGTTTCGTTGGCGACTCCGCCGGCCGGTTCATCCCAGCGCGGCGCGGATCCGTTCGGGGTAGTTGCCGCAGATCCCGTCCACCCCCAGGGCGATCAGGCGCCGGATGTCGCGCTCGTCATTGGCCGTCCACGCGATGATCCGCATGCCATCGGTGTGCAGGTCCGTCACCAGGACTTGGTCGATGAGTTGCGATTCCATCCAAAGCGTATCGGCCCCGGTTCCGTGCAGGACCGGGAGTGTGTCGAGCAGGTAGGAGGCCAGCAACGCCCCTCGGCGCAGTTCGGGCCGGAGATCTCCGAGCCGCGCCACGATCCGGTGATCGAATCCATGCACCGCATACCGCGACGGCGTCGGCCCGGCGTCGAGGGTCTCGAGCAGCCGGGCATCGGCGCTCGCCGGCAGCGTCTTGACCTCGATCCACACATCCAGGCCCTCCAGCATCCGTAGCGCTTCGTCCAGGGTCGGGATGGGCTCGCCATTGGGCAGCAGGTAGTCCGCGAATGCTGACCGCGGCAGCTCCCCGATGATTCCGACGCCGCGGACATGGGCATCGTGATGCACCAGGAAGCAGCCATCGGCGGTCGTGTGGATGTCGAGTTCCACGCCATCGGCGCCCAGCCCGGAGGCCTGGCGGAACGCGGTGGGGGAATTCTCGTGGGCGTGCCCCGACGCGCCCCGGTGCGCGATGACCTGAGGCATCAGTCGATTCGCTCCACGATCATCGCGATTCCCTGACCGACGCCGATGCACATCGAGGCCAGGCCGTACCGCCCGCCGGTGCGGTGAAGTGCATGCACCAGCGTGGCGACGATCTTCGCGCCGCTGGCGCCGAGAGGGTGGCCGAGGGCGATGGCGCCGCCGTGGATGTTCACCCTCGCCGGATCGAGTCCGAGCTCACGGATGCAGGCGATGGACTGGGAGGCGAAGGCCTCATTCAGCTCGACCAGATCGAGTTGCGCGACCGTGAGGCCGGCCCGCGCCAGCGCCTTCCGAGTCGCGGGAATCGGCCCGAGCCCCATGACGGAGGGATCGAGTCCCGCGACGGCGCTCGCCACGATTCGGGCCAGCGGTCTCCTGCCGAGCGCCCGCGCCGCCTCCGAGCTCAGCACGCTGACGGCCGCCGCACCGTCATTGATGCCGCTCGAGCTGCCCGCGGTGACGGTGCCGTCCTTGAGGAACGCGGGCTTCATCTTTCCGAGCGCGTCCATCGTCACGCCAGCGCGCGGGTGCTCGTCGGTGGTGAACAGGGTGGTTCCTCCCTTGCCGTCCGGGACTGAGACCGGCACCAGCTCATCGGCGAAGACCCCGCTGGCAAGGGCCTCCTGGGCGCGCCGCTGGCTCTCCGCCGCGAAGCGGTCCTGCTCCTCCCGGGTGATGCCGTAGCGCTGCGCCACCCGCTCGGCGGTTTCCCCGAGGGCGATGGTCCATTCCTTTGGCATTTTCGGGTTGATGAAGCGCCATCCGACCGTGGTGTCCGCCATCGGTGGCGGGGTACGATTCCACGGCGCTCCGCTCTTCAGCATGACATATGGTGCTCGGGTCATGCTCTCGACGCCGCCGGCGACGAATATCTCACCTTCGCCGGCCCGCACCGACTGGGCAGCGGTCACGATGGCCTGCAGTCCCGACCCGCAGAGGCGGTTGACCGTCTGGCCCGGGATCTCCACGGGGAGGCCTGCGAGCAGCGTGGCCATCCGGGCGACGTTGCGGTTGTCCTCGCCCGCCTGATTGCTGCAGCCGAGGATCACATCCTCGATCTGATCCGGGGGGAGCTGCGCCCGCTCGACGAGCGCCTTGACCGCGACGGCCGCGAGGTCGTCGGCCCGGATGTCGGCGAGGGCACCACCGGCCCGGCCCACCGGGGTCCGCACTGCAGCAGTAATCACGGCGTCACGCACTGGGGATCCTGGGTTTGAGACCAGAAGAATCTAGCGGGGGGTGGCTTGCGGCGGGCGCAGGGCCAGCCCATCCTCCGCCTCCAGATCGACTTAACATCTTCCGACCGGAGCCGTCCACCCCGCAACGATGAGTGTGCCGGCCGCCCTCTCCAGTACCGACCCGACCGATGCTGCCCTGGTCCTGGCCTACCGCGGCGGGGACGAGCGAAGCGCCTCGGCGCTTGTGGGGCGCCATGCGGCCGCGCTCGCCCGGTTCCTTGGAGGCGCCGGGGCGGATCGTGGCGAACTCGAGGATCTCGTTCAGGAGACCTTCATTCGGGCATTCCGGGGGCTGGAGGGGTGGCGGGGCGAGGCGGCGTTCCGCAGCTGGCTGCTCAGCATCGCGAGCAATCTTCTGAAGGACCAGTATCGCCGCCGGCGGGGCCGAGTCCACGTCTCGCTCGAGGACAGCGATCTCCCGGCATCTGACGACCCCGCGGCCACGTTCGATGCGTCTGAAGCCGAAATCCGGATGCAGCAGGGACTCGGGACCCTTCCGCGCCTGCAGCGCGAGGTCTTCCTGTTACGGGCGCAACAGGGCATGGACTACGGCGCGATTGCCGAGACACTGGGAACGACGCCGGGGGCCGCCCGGGTGCATTACCACCACGCGGTGAAGAAGCTCAAGGAGCTGGTCGAATGACCGACTGCGAAGCAATCCAGGACCGGATCCCTCTGGTGGCAAACGGCCTGGCAGAATGGGAAGCCGCAGATGCGGCGCATCTGGCCTCGTGTACCGCATGTGGGGCGGAATGGCGGATCGTGGCGGCGGCCCGGCGGCTCGGTGATGCCGCGGCTCAGCGTATCGATCCCGAGCGTGTGCACCGAGCCGTCGCGCACCGACTTGCCGCCGGGCGCCGTGCCGCGCGCTGGAGACGGGGTGGGTGGCTGGCCGGCCTGGCTGCCGCCGCGGTTCTCGTGCTCATGGTGAGGGTCGGTTCGCGGCAGGCGACTGCAGGCCCCGACACGACCCGGACCGCCACGGTGGTCCTGCATGTGCCGCTCGCGGAACTCGAGGCGCTGAATACCGAGGAGCTGGAATCGGTGCTGGACGGATTGGACGAACCTCTCGGCGCCGGCGGCGCACCGGATGCACCGCGCCTCGGCGACCTGGACGATCATCAACTGGAGCGCGTGCTGCGCTCGCTGGAGGGCTGATGCGTACCACACGATGGCTGTTCATCCTTGGCCTGCTGTTCGCGGCGCCGCTCACCGCCCAGGAGACCGGCACCGCGGATCAGGGCCGGGCGGGGGAGCTCCGGCGGCTCATCGAGGAGCGGTTCACTGCCCGGGTTCAGGAGGAGCTCGGCCTCACCGATCAGCAGTCATCCCGGCTGCGTGAGGTCGTCTGGCAGTACTTCGGCAAGCGCCGTGCGATGCAGGCGGAGGAGCGCCAGCTCCGGCAGGGCCTTGCCGCAGAACTGCGCCCGGGGGTCGCCGCCAACAGCGAGCACGTGGCCCGGCTGACGGACCAGCTGCTCGACCTCAAGCTCCGCTACGTGCAGTCCTACAAGGATGAGCTTCGAGACCAGTCGGCGTTCCTGAATCCGGTGCAGCGAGCGCAGTATCTCATTCTGCGTGAACGGCTGCTCGACCGAATCAAGGAAGCCCAGGATTTGCGCGCGTCCGACAGCACGCCCACTCCCCTGCGCCGGCGACGACTCCGGCCCTAGGCGTGGCGGTGCGGGTGCCGTCTCGAAGCGGCGGGGGTCGGGAGCGGGGTCAGACCGCTACCCGATCTCCACCCCCTGCATTTTCGGACAGCGGGCGCTACCATTACTCCAAGTTCCCTGGAGTCAGAAATGCGCGTCATCGCTGTCCTGCTCAGTCTCCCCCTCCTTCTGGCGGGCGCTCCCTCGGCTGCCGCACAGGCACCTTCCGGCGCGGTCTATCGCCTCGATATTCACGGCACCATCGAGAACGGGCTCGCGCCCTATGTCATCCGCGGGCTCCGGGAGGCGAACGCCGCAAATGCCTCGGCGGTGGTCCTAGACCTCGACACGCCAGGCGGGAGGGTGGATGCCGCCGAGCGTATCGCCGATGCGGTGCGAGCCTCGAAGGTCCCGGTATACGCCTTCGTGAATCCGCGCGCGTACAGCGCCGGGGCACTGATCGCGCTGTCCACGTCCGGCATCTTCATGCGGACCGGCGCTGTGCTGGGGGCCGCGACGCCGGTGGACGGGCAGGGGACCAAGATGCCGGAGAAGTACGTTTCGGCGATGCGCGGAGAGTTCCGGGCCCTCGCCGAGGCCCGTGGGCTCGACCCCCGTATCGCGGAAGCGATGGTGGACGAAAGCCTCGGTGTGGCCGGGCTGGCGGAGCGGGGCCAGCTCGTCACCCTGAGCACGACGGAGGCGCTGCGCGTGAAGTACGCCCGTGCCCAGGTCGAGACTGAAGCAGAGTTGCTTGCCGAGGTCGGGCTGGCGGGAGCGACAGTGACGGCCATCGATCTCAACTGGGCCGAGATCGTGGTCCGCTTCCTGACCAATCCGG